>CAMNFC010000001.1 GCA_946536925.1 uncultured Selenomonadales bacterium
TCAAAATTTATCATATCCACACTTTACTCAAACGTTTGTGAACACACGTTCTTAAATTTTACTTTTCCTGAGGAGCTTTTTCAACAGTTTAAAAAATGTAGCCTGCAGGTAGCCCACAAATTTTCAACAGAGCAAGTCCCAAAGCACAGCAGATTAATTTTTAATTAAAAATTCATATTCCCCTTATAGACAAGCAGGAAATTTTCGATTACAATAACGAAGAAGTTTTCAGCAATATTTCATAGGAGGAATGATTCATGAAGAACAAAATCACGGTTCACAAGTTAAACGAGAAGCTGCATTTTTATCTGATATCCAACGGTAAGCGGTACTATTTGTTCACGCAAGAATTTTCTAAGGGCGTGTGGCAATTCTTCAAGAGCGGGCGATCGGAATCTGAACTGCACAAATACAACCTCTGGCGAAAAAACCCGCGCCTGGACAAGACGATTGAGAAGCTGCCGCTGTACATGCGTTACGTTTTGAAAGAGGACAATGCCGCGTGAAAAAATCATTCCGAAAAAAATATCTCCCGTCGAAAATCGGCGGGAGTTTTAATTTAATTTCAGATTACCACGGCTTGGGTGTCATGGGAGTGACGACGCCAAATTGATAGCCCTTGTCGCGCAGAAGTTGAATTATTTCAGGCAAAGCTTTGACAGTCTCAAATTTGTCGCCGTTGCAGTGCATGAGGACTATTGCGTGGCGCGGCGGGTTGTCGCCCAAATTGTTCAAGACGTTTTGAACCTGTTGAGCGGCGTCGGGTCTGGCGGGGGTTGCGTCCTCGGTCAAGGCGTTCCAATCGTGCTCCACGTAGCCGCAATCTTTAATCATCGTGTAAAAATCGGGAGTGAACATGCCGGCCGCACCGCCGGGCGCACGAATGATGAACGGCCGCACACCGATGACGTTTTTAATCGCCTCGTCGGTCTTTATGATTTGCTCCATAAAATTCCACGGCGTCGAGTACAGGTTGTCGTAGTCGTGATTGTAGCTGTGGTTGCCGATAGCGTGTTCCTCGTCGAAAATCCTTTTTAGCACGTCGGGGTAAGTGTCAACCAGATTGCCGCAAACATAAAACGTCGCCTTGACGCCCTCGTTTTTAAGGATATCCAAAATCTGCGGGGTGACCACATTATCGGGGCCGTCGTCGAAAGTCAGATAAGCCACGGGTTTTTCATCGTAAGGTGTCAGCTCGGGCAGAACGAACGGCAACTTTTTTTCCTGACGCTCCCAAAGTGTATAGCGGTCGTAAACGGGCTTGGTCACGTCGTCCGGCTGAAGGTTGGATAAATCGTCCGCCGCCAAAACGTAATTCTTCGCGGGCTCCTCAACTGCAGAAGGTTCTTCGGAAGGTTTTTCGGTCGTTTGAGGAGAGGCAACTTCCGTCGGAATTTTGTTCGCGTCGCTTGATTGTTGGCCGCACCCGCCGACGAGAAGAGCCAAAATCATCATCAACGCACAAAAAAACTTTATCATGAAAATGCTCCTTAAAAAATTTTTTCATACTATAACGCAACCCGGAGTCAGAATCAAGCAAAAAAAATGAGCGTGATCCTTTCGGACGACGCCCAAAAAATTATTTCTGATTAATCATTCGTAGTTGAATTTGCCCAAAGCCCAAACTTTGCCGCCGATTCTCTGAACGGGTTTATCAGCCTTGAATTCGAGCACGGGCGCGACGTCCTCAACGGGATAGACCAGCAGGCTGCAAGCTTCCTCGCCGTCCTGGAGGAAAAGTTCGATGACGGATTTGTCGACGAAGAGGCGGAAGTTCAGCTCAAGATTCGTGAAGAGTTTGAACTTGCGAATGCCCAAATCGACGTCGGTGTTTTTTCCGTCGTTGAAGGGACGAATGCCTTTGCCGCCGAGTTTCATACCGTTGCGGTCGAGCGTCATAATTTGAGTGTCGCGGTCGTAGGACATCACAAATTTTTCGTCGCCCCACTTCACGGCGCATTCAACTTTGCGGGCTTGGCCAAAGGTGATGTTGATGATTGATTCGGAGACTTCGGGCAGATTGAAGACGGTGCCCTGAGTGTTGGAAACGTCAATATCGGTGCGTTCGCCGCGGAGAGCTTCCATCTCTTTGACGGGTTGCGAACGAACTTTGCCCTGGTGAATGGTGAGTTCGCGCGGCATTGTCAACGAATAGAGCCAGCCGTCCTCCGCGGAGGCAACTTTATCGACCAGGTCAGGCATACCGACCCAACCAATCATGATGTGGCGCGCCTCGTTGGCGAAAACTTGCGGCGAATAAAAATCAAAGCCCTTGTCCAGCTCGTGGAATTTGCCGTGAATCATATCGAGGCTGTCCACGCTGAAGTGCCCGATGAAGTAGCCCGCCAAGCAGTGATTTTGATAGCGCAACTCCTGATGAGGCACGCCTTGCGGACAAACAATCAGCACGTCCATATCCTCGAACTGCAAAAGGTTGGGGCACTCCCACATATAGCCGAAATCATAGTAATCGGTCTTGACCTCGCCGAGAAGCTCCCAGCCGCCTTCAGCTTTCTCTTTGTAGATGAGGACTGCACCGTTGGTCGGGCGCGAAGATTTTGTAGGATCACTCATGCGTTGCGCGGCCATAGCAAAGTAGCGCACGCCGTTGCGATAGAAAAAGTTCGGGTCTCTGAAGTGCGCGGTATATCCTTCGGGGTTGCCGTAAACTTGAATCTCTTCCAACTTGACGGAGCCGTCCTCTTGGAGCGTGCCGAATCGTTGAGCCACCGTGCGGAGATAATTTTCGTCGCGGGCGTTGCAAGTGTAAAAGACGCGAACCTTGCCGTCCTCCACGAAGCCGCAACCTGAATGGCAACCGTCCTTGTCGTGCTCGTCTCTCGGCCAAAGTGAAAGCTCCGGCATGGTGTAGTTGATGAAGTCTTTCGTCGCGGTGTGCATCCACGATTTGTTTTTGTGCCACTGTTGGTTTTCGGGCACGGGGTTCCATTGGCAAAAGATGTGGTAAACGCCGTTGCATTGGCAAAGACCGTTCGGGTCGCTTATCAAAGAGTGCGGCGCGTCAATGTGAAAGTGATTGTGCCAGCGCGAGGTATAGGGAATCTCACCGCGGACGCGTTCGTCGACAGCCTGCTTGTTGAATTTGGCTTTAATTGCCTCCAACGTTTCGCCGGATTTCTTCGCCATAAAAATTCCTCCTTAACTTTTGAAAATAGAATATATAACCGTGACGACCATCGCGCCGACCACTATAGCCATGCCGCCGACAGCCGCCATTGAAGTGATTGCCATGTTGCGCACGTGCTTGCCCATGTCGTCGATACGATTTTGAATGTTGCTTACACTCGCCCGAATTTCGCGGATATCTTCAGCCCGCTGTTTGTCGCGGTCGCGCATTTCTTCGACGAACATGTTAAACTTTGCGTCTTGCAAGGCCAACTGCCTTTGAACGTCTGCATTAATTCTTTCTTGCTCCGTCATCTTAATCGCCTCCTCAATTTCTGAGCAGGGAGATAATCACGGTGACGACCATAGCACCGATAGCTCCCATGGCCGTCAAAGACAAGTTGCGCACGTGTTTGCCCATGCTGTCGATACTCGTCCGAATTTCACGGATATCTTGAACACGTTGATTGTCGCGGTCGCGCATTTCAGTTTTGAAGTCCTTGAGTTCGCGAATCAAACTGTTCATGTTTACGGTTACTTCAGTCACGCGCTGTTCAAGATTGGTGACGCGTTCATCGAGCTTGTCGACTCTCGTTTCCAAATCCGCCATCTTAACCGCCTCCCTGCTTCAAAAAAGAGCCGCGCCCGTATGAACTTCTTCACAACTTTCGAGCGCGGCAATTAAAGAGGAGATGTTTGAAATGTTAACCTTTGCTGACGTAACTGCGTTTATGCGCGGGGATTTTCACCCAATCGATTTGGTTGGCCGCAATGTTGTTTTGCAAGCCAAAAGCCGCCGCGATTCCGGCCGCCTCGCCGATTGAAGCACACGTCGGTTGAATTCTCATTGACGCCTGCAGAATAAAACTCGCGCTGATACATCTGCCGACGACGATTAAGTTTGAAATTTTGTCCGTGATGAGCGAGCGATAGGGGATTTCGTAGTAGCCGCCCTTGGGCAATTTTTCCGTAACTTTTTCACCGTGCGCGTCGATGAACCAGGCCGTGCGACAAACAGCGTCAGGGAAACGGCTTTGATTGTGATAGTCGTCCTCCACGAGATAATATTTCCCTTTGATGCGCCAAGATTCGCGGGCACCGAGCATGGCGGCTTCGCGGCTGATGAACGCGTTCTCGAAGCCGGGCAAATGTTTAATCAAGTAGCGTGCGATGTTCCTCATCATTTTGCGGCCGAAGGTGACGGCTTTGGAATAGCTCAGCGGGTCGGTCGCAGAAAATTTCACGGGGATTTCGGGGCAATTCATGCTCATCACGCCGTTTTTGCCGATGATTGTGTAGCCTTGCATGTATTCGGCTTCTTCTTGAGTGAGTTCGCCCGTTTCCACGCCGCGCGCCATAAAATCTTCCAGCTTGTAGCGTTGTTTGCGGTGCATGGCTTCGGCGATTTCAAAATACGGCAACTTGGATTTGCACCAATCTTCTTTGAGTTCGACAGCGACATATTGATAAAGTTTTTCCGTGTCGATACCGCCCATCTCGAAGCGGAAGCTCAGCGGCTGATTGTTGCCGGTCTTCTCATAGCCGCGTTCAAAGTCGACACCCGCATTTCTGGCAAGGTAAGCGTCGCCCGTCGCGTCGATGAAAGTTTTGGCTTTGACAGCCGCGAGCCCCGCAATCGTCTGGACGATGACCGCAGAAATTTTTTTGTTCAGAGCAAGAGAATCAACTACAACCGTTTGGTAAAGAATGTTAACGCCGGCCTCTTCGCACATCTCGTCGTGAATCAGCGCGAGCGTTTCGGGGTTGTGCCACGTCTGCCACGTCACGCCGTCGAAAGGATCAATGCCGTGTGCGCGGAGCCTTTGCTTGAGCTCGGTGACGTAAGGCGTGTCTGCATCGGGTGCGTGCGGATCCATGAACGGATAGACGCAACCCAAAACTCCCAAGCCGCCGAGCGCAACTCCGCGTTCAATCAAAACGACTTTGACGCCTTGACGCGCCGCGTTGACAGCAGCCGCCGTGCCCGAAGGTCCTCCGCCGCAAATGCAAACGTCAGCCGAACACAGCACGGGAATTTTTTTCCCCGCGTATTTAATCGTGTCGCCCGAATTTTTTTCGACAGCCTCCACACGATTTAATTCGTTCGAGCCGCTCAAGACGACACCGGCCGCCGTCACGCCCGCAAGCTTTAACAAATCGCGCCGAGAGATCGGAAGGGAAAAACTTTGCGCCATGATTCTTTACCTCAAAAAAAATTTACTCGTCGTGTTTGAAGAGCACGTAAGTCAGCGCGAAGCCGACGGCAAATGCGATTACGTTAACAATGATGTATTGGACGATTTGACCGTTCATGTAAAGGAGCATGCCGGGCAGAACCGTGATGCCCATGCCGGTGCCGGCCAAGCCAAGGAAGCTGGAGACTGCACCGCCGGCCGCGCCGCCCACGCAACCGAACATGAAGGGCTTCATCAAGCGCAGGTTGATACCGAAGATTGCGGGCTCGGTGATGCCCAAGAACGCCGGAACCGTCGAGGAGATGTAGAGCGCACGTTTACGCGGGTCTTGAGTTTTGAGAGAAACAGCCAAAGCCGCACCGCCCTGAGCAATCGTCGCGCAGGTGATAATCGCGTTGAACGGGTCGGAGCCCTGAGTCGAGAGCAAATAAATTTCCAACGCGCTGAAGACGTGGTGCACGCCGAAGATAACGATGACTTGTTGCAAGCCGCCGATAATCAAGCCGCCCACGACCGGAATCGTCAAGAAGTTTTGAACCGCGCCAAAGACGATGGATTCCAAACCGTGCATGATCGGGCCGACAACGAGGAAGCCCAGAGCCATTGAGACTGTCAACGTGAGGAACGGAGTAACGATGAGGTCAATCATATCGGGGATAAAAGTTTTCAAGAATTGCTGGAATTTGGCTGCGAAGATACCTAAAACGAGTGCGGGAAGAACCGAACCTTGATAGCCGACGAGCGGAATTGTCACGAAGCCCAAATCGAGCGGGATAGGAGTTTTCCCTGCGTATTCGGGCAAAGCGGACGCCTCTACCCACGTGAGACCTTTTTCAGCGATTTCTGCTGCCGCACCACCGACTACGTACGCATTGGGCAGGCCGGGGAAGACGAGCATCAAACCAAGAACGATACCGATAACAGCTGTGCCGCCGAATTTGTTCATCGTCGACCAGCAGACCAACGCCGGCAAGAAAGCAAACGCCGTATCAGTCAAAACTTGAGTCATCAAAAGGAAGTTGGGATCCCATTCGCTGCCCATTGAAAGGATGGCACCGCGGCAACCCATGAAAAGACCTGTCGCAACGAGAACGGGGATAATCGGGACGAAGACGTCGCCGAGCGTACGAGAAATTTTTTGCATCAAACTCATTTCGGCGTAAGCAGCTTCTTTGCCGCCGCCGCCCGCCAGTGCCGGTTTGAGCTTGATGAATTCCTCCGTGACTTTGTCGACGAAGCCCGTGCCGCAGATAATTTGATACTGTTGAGCCGCGAAGAACTGACCTTTGACGCCTTCGATGTTCTCAATCTTTTTCTCTTGAATCTTCGACTTGTCGTTGACGATGAGGCGCAGACGCGTGGCGCAGTGTTCGGCCGTGCGTACGTTGTCGGGGCCGCCGACGTAGTGCATAATAGACTTTGCAACGCGTTCCGCATCGGGCAATCCCGCAAACTGCTTAATGACATCGTCATCTTCAACGGGGCCGGCAGCGGCTGCTTCTTCAGCTGCTGCTTTGGCCGTGACTTCTTGGCCGTCGAGTTCGACCGTGATGTCGCCGAATTCCGCGTGGTTGGTGACGACAACCGGGGTCGTCGTCTCGAAGCCGGCCTTTTTGATTGCTTCGGGGCTGAATTCAAGCAGGAGCTGGCCGCGTTTGATTTTGTCGCCCGCCTCTGCTTTCGGCGTGAAGCCCTCGCCGTTCATTTTGACGGTGTCCATGCCGACGTGAATCAGCAATTCGATACCGTCATCCGATTTGAGACCGATTGCGTGCCCGGTGGGGAAGAAGACAGTTATCTCGCCGTCGAACGGAGAGAAGACCTGCCCTTTCGGATCCTGGACGGCAACGCCGCGTCCCATTGCGCCGCTCGCGAAAACGGGGTCGTTGATCGAATTCAACGGTACCAACTTGCCGCTCAGCGGGCTGCTTATTCGGATGTCCTTTGCCATAAAAAACCACACCCTCCTAGATTTAAAAACCCTAAAAAAAATTATGCGTGAAGCTGTCTAATTATACTTTTAGAAAATTCAATCGTCAATGACAAAAAAATTTTTTCTTAAAGGCCGCTTCAATCTTTGCTTGACAAGCGGGCAAAACTCAATAAGATAAAAATGCTTTTCAATCTGATTCGGAAGGAAAATTATTTTGAAACCGTGGCTCGATTCAATTGAATACATTCGCGGCGTGTCCATGGCGGGCGTCGTGGCAATTCACATCGGCTCGCAATATCTGCTCAACCCCACGCCAAATATTCATCTCGTCGCGCTGTTTGAAGTCGTCAGCCGCTTCAGCGTCCCGATTTTCTTTTTCATCTCCGCGTTCGGGTTATTTTATCGCATGGATTTTTCCGAGGCGTTCGATTACAAAAAATTTTTGCGCCGAAGATTCAAGGCCGTGCTCATTCCGTATCTGCTCTGGTCGACGTTCTATCTTTTGCACGACAATTTTTTTTACGGCTATCAACTTTTCCCTGACCTTGATTACGCGGCGGAAATTTATTTCTTCGGGCTGGCGAAATATCATCTGTACTTCCTCGTGATTCTGATTTGGTTTTATCTTTTGATGCCGCTGTGGATTTTTTTCGTCCGACGAATGACGCCCGCGAAATTATTTTTGCTGCTGATTGCTCAGGTCGCGTTCGATTTTTGGTCGAGCTACTGCGCGGGTCAATCGGAAAATCTTTTCATGAAGTGGCGGCTCAACTGGTTCGTGGGTCATTACGTTTTCGTGTTCGTCTTGGGCGGCGTGTTGGGCGTTCACTCTCAAAAATTTTTCGCGTGGTGCGAGGCTCGAAAAAAAATTGTCGGCGCAACTTTTTTCGTCGCGCTGACAACTTTGCTCGGCTGGTATTATTTTTTGATCCTCGTGAAAAATTTTTCGGCGGAAGCGGCGGTCAACACGGCTCATCAACTTTCGCCGCCCGGAATTTTTTACACGGTCGCCGCGTCGATTTTTTTGTTCACGATTTTTCAATTCGGAAAGATTCCCGCGCCGCTGAAAAAATTTTTGAGCCTGCTGGGAAAAAATTCGTACTTCGTGTATCTGACTCACCCGTTCGCGATTCATTATCTCGCACTAATTTTGGGCAAGCTCGGATTCATCATGACGGCACCGATCGCGCTGATTTTTTACGTCGTGACGCTCGCGCTGACTTTGGCCGTCAAAATTCTCCCGCAGAAATTTTTTCCAACATCCCGACGATAAATTTCACGTGCGGGGCGACGGTCTCCAGGTGAAGTCGTTCGTTGGGGCTGTGAATATTTTCGTTCGTCGTGCCGATTGAAATTATGTCGAGCGCGGGATTTTTTTTGATGAAGCAGCTCGTCTCCAGCCCGACGTGAACCGTTTTGATTTCGGGCGCGAAATTATTTTGCTCCGTGAAAATTTTTTCGGCCAGCTTTGAAAGTTTGCTGTCGGGGTTGAAAATCCAGGCGGGCGTCGGCTCGGAAAATTTACTTTCGAAGGCGCAAAGTTTGGCGGCCTGCTCGAAGCCCTCCACAAATTCGTCAAGCAGTTCTTCGGCGTTGGCTCGCGGATAAAGTTTCAGCTCGACGATTTGGTCGTCCATGCGCACGATTCCCAAGTTCGCCGAAGCCAAAACCTGCGCGGGATTTTCGGGCGACATGACATAGACGCCGCTGTGAATGAGCTCGATAAAAGTTGTGAGCAAATCGTAATCTTTGGCGTGCAAAACTTTGTCGGGGCGTTTGATAACTTTGGTTTCGATTTTCAAATTCGGTTCGGTCGCGCCGTAAACATTTTTGATACGCTGCTCGACTTGGGCGCAAACATTTTCGACGGCGGCTGGTTTCAAATCAGTTGCGATGGCAAAAGTCGCGCTGCTCGGAATGACGTTGAAGGCTCGGCCTCCGCTCAAATATGACAGGCGAATTTTTCCGTGCTTGGTTATCGCCCGCATAATTTTCACGGCGAGCTTGAGGGCGTTGACGCGGCCGGAAGAAATTTCAATGCCCGAATGACCGCCGCGCAGCCCGACGATTTTTATTTCCATGTTCGTGCCAAGTTTCGTGTCGGGGCGGACGTAATGAAGTTCGCGCCAAAAATTCACGTGGACGCCGCCCGCGCAACCCGCCACGATTTCGCCGAAATTTTCCGAGTCGCAGTTGATGAAAAATTTTGCGTCGCCGAGAAATTTTTTGTCGAGATTTTTTGCGCCGCTCATGCCTTGTTCTTCGTCGACCGTGAAAATAAATCTGAGCGCACCGTGGTCGAAAGCGTCAAGATTTTTGGCGAGGAAGAGAATTTCCGCCACACCGATTCCGTCGTCCGCACCGAGGCTCGTGCCTTCCGCCGTCAAAAATTTTTCGCCGCGAATCAATTTTATGGCGTCCTTGGTCGGCTCGAAGGCGTAACCTTCTTCCGCCACGCAAACCATATCCATATGCGCCTGCAAAATCGTCAGCGGGGAATTTTCTTTGCCGGGGCTCGCGGGTGCTTCGGCGACGATATTTTTAAATTTGTCCTGCACGACGCGCAGACCTTGCTCCTCGAAAAACTTCTTCAAAAAATTGCTGACTTGTTCCTCGTGCTTGGACGGGCGCGGAATCTCCGCCAGCTTTGCAAATTCTTCAAGCACGCCGGTCAAAATTTTTTCGGCAGCCTGCTTTAAAATTTTCTCGCTCATTAATCATTACTCCAATCTGTCCGTTATCCAATGCTGATTAATTCGGCCAATCGGGAAAAAATCCTGCGTTGTAGAAATTTCGCCGCCGTGATAAAATTATCGCGTCGGAAAGGAGTTTAAATTTGATCGCACATGTTTTCGTTGACGCAGAAAATATTCCGCCGTCGGTCACCTTCAAAGTCGTCGAACATTTCGGCAAAGAGCACACGATAACCCGCGTCGACATCATCGCCAAAGAAGACACGTTGCCGGCCAAATATCGCGGCCTGGACAAAAAAATTTTTCGCGTGCAAAATTGTTTCTACGGGAAAAATTCTGCCGACACGTGGCTTTGCTTCGAGATAGTTCGCGCCATCATCGACGAGCCCGAACTTGAACTGATTATCATCGTTTCCAGCGACAAAGATTTTCTTCCCGCGATAAAATTCGCCGCGGACTTCGACAAAAAAATTTTGATCGTCTCCAATGGCGCGGGTCACAAAACTTTGACCGAGCAGCTGAAAATTTTGGGCGTGGAGCCGGCCGCCGTCGAGCTCAAAGATTTCCGCGTGAATTTCGGCGCGTCCGAGAAGCTGGAAAAAATTTTGCCGCAACTGAGTTTCATGACGAAAAAATTTCTCTTCGAGCGCGAGGAGCAAATAAAATTCATCCTCGTCAAGCGCGACGAAAAATTTTTTGAAATGCCGTTCGTGCCGGGCATGAGCGTTCAAATGTTCGCCAGAATTTTGCGGGAGCTGAATATTTTTTTCGACGGCAGCGCGGTGAAAAATTTCATCGCCGAAAATTTTTTGAGAGTCGCGCGGAACAAAATTTTTTTCCAAACCGAGACGGAACTTTCGGAGCCAACGCCCGCCGAAGAGATCGAAAAATTTTTTTCGGAGCACGCGCAAGACACGATAAAAATTTTCGTCAAGCAGAATTCGCGGCTGCACGAAATCCCTTTTGCGGACGGAATGCCCCTGGAACTTTTCGGGAAACTTTTGCGCGAGAAAAAAATTATCGGCAAGGGAGCCTCGCCCGCACAGACCGCCGCAAAAAATTTGCTCAAAATCCGCGACGAAAAAGTTTTCCTGTGCAACGACGAGGAACAGCGCGCGGCCTTCGCAGACACGATTCAAAACGTCGAAGAATTTTTCAGCTTCCACGCGGGCAACGTCAAAAATATTTTGCTCAAGCACGCAAACAAAATTTTCGAGGTGCCCTTCGTCGACGGAATCAGATTGGAACTTTTCGGGAAACTTTTGCGCGAAAAAAATATCATCGGCAAGAGCACTTCCGCAACCGGCGTCGCCAAGAAAAATTTTTTGGACGTGCGCGACGGAAAAGTTTTCCTGTACGACGAAGACCGCCTGGCCGAACTTTACGCCGAGGCCACGGGCGACCTGGCCGCTTATTTCGACCGGCACGACAAAAAAAATATTTTCGTCAAGTTCAACGGAAAACTTTTTGAAATTCCCTTCGCCGACGCCATGCCGCTCAAACTCTTTGAAAAAATTTTGCGCGAGAAAAAAATTATCGGGCGCAATTCTTCGGCGGTCAAAGTCGCGGCGCAAAGTTTGTTGGACGTGCGCGACGATAGAGTTTTTTTTATTCCCGAAGACGAGCTGGCCGCCGCGCAGGACGATTTGGAATTCGACGTCGACGATTTTTTCAACGAGCACGCGCTGCAAATAAAATCGATTTCGATCCGCCGCTACGAAAAAATTTTTGACTTGCCGTTCGTGGAGGGAATGCCGCTGAAAATTTTCGGGAAACTTTTGCGCGAACGGAAAATCATCGACAGAAAAATTTCGGCGGAAAAAATCGTGGCGGAAAACAAACTCGAACTTCGCGGCGAAAAAATTTTTCTTGAGGAGGATTAAAATGAAAATCATCGAGCCGAGCGTTGAGCTTGCAGAGGATTTCGACGGTGCGGCCGTCATGAAAAAGTTGGAGCGGGCGGGTCGCGTCTGCTACAAATCCGAAGTCAACATCACAGCCGACAGCGCGGAAAAATTTCTTCGCGGCGTCATCAAACGTGGCCACGAATCGGTCATCGAGCACGCGAGCGTTTCTTTTAAAATCATTTGCGACCGCGGCGTCACCCACGAACTTGTCCGCCACCGTTTGGCCGGCTATTCGCAGGAGTCGACGAGATTTTGCGATTACACGGCGGGGAAATTCGGCGGCGAACTGACTTTCATCAAACCGTGCTTTTGGTCGGAAGACGACGAAAATTTTTTGCTGTGGAAGGAGACGATGGCTCGGCTTGAGAAAAATTATTTTGCGTTGAGACAAAACGGCGCGCGCCCCGAAGAAGCCCGCTCGATTCTGCCAAACTCTCTTAAGACGGAAATTTTCATGACGGCAAATCTTCGCGAGTGGCGGCACATTTTAAAATTGCGGACGGACAAGGCGGCTCATCCTCAAATGCGGGAGATCGCGCTGAAAATTTATAAAATCCTCGTCGAGAAATTGCCGGCTCTCTTCGACGACATCCGCCCGTGAAATTTTTTGACAATCGTCCTACGTTCAAATATAATTTAAAAAATTTTTTGAAGGGAGCCTTCGACATGAAAATCACAATCGGCAGCGACCACGGCGCAGTCGAGCTAAAAGAGGAAGTCAAAAAAGTTCTGGCGGAATTTGAAGGCGTCGAAGTCAAAGACGTTGGAACCTTCGGCACGGACAGCGTCGACTACCCCGACATTGCCGAAAAAGTTTGCGCGGACGTAACGAGCGGCCAATCCGACAGAGGAATTGTTCTTTGCGGCACGGGCATCGGAATTTCAATCGCCGCCAACAAAATCAACGGGATTCGCTGCGCACTTTGCCACGACGTTTTCTCCGCCAAAAAAAGTCGCGAGCACAACGACGCAAATGTTTTGGCCATGGGCGGAAGAGTTATCGGCTTCGGCCCGGCGAGTGAAATTGTTCGCGCGTGGATGACGACGGATTTTGAAGGCGGCCGCCACGAACGCCGCGTCAATAAAATTATGGCTCTCGAAAAAAAATAAGGAGCGGTCAAAATGAAAATCGGAGTTCTCTCTGACACTCACGGCTATCACGAACGAGTAAAGCTGGCCTGTGAAAAATTTTTCAACGACGCAGATTTGATTCTTCACGCGGGCGACGTCTGCTATCACGGCCCGAACAACCCCAATTATCGCGGCGACGATTACAACCCGAAAGCTCTGGCCAATTTTATCAACGCCTCGAAAATCCCGTTCGTCATCGCGCGCGGCAACGGTGACAGCGAAGTCGATCAGCTCGTCTTGGAAGTCCCCGTGTTGATCCCGTATGCTCACGTCTTCGCGGGCGGAAAAAGAATCGTCGTAAATCACGGGCACCTTCTGCCGACCGACGCCGACAAAGACAAAACTGCCAAAACTTTTCGCGCGGATATCTTCATCACCGGCCACATTCACAAACCCGTTTTGGAAAAGCGCGGCCAAACAATTTTCCTCAACCCCGGAACCGTCTCGCCGTATCTGACCAATCAGCCCGAAAAACGGACGAGCATCGCGCTCATCACCGACGAAAAAATTCAAATCTTCGACCTGGACACCGACGAAATTTTCATGAGCTTGAACTTTTGAGGAGAAATTTTTATGCCGTTAAAAATTTTGAACGCGGACATCACCACGCTGAAAGTCGACGCGATTGTCAACGCGGCAAACACTCAACTTGCGGCGGGCGGCGGCGTTTGCGGCGCGATTTTTCGGGCGGCGGGTCATCGTCAACTGCAGGCGGCCTGCGATAAACTTGCGCCGATTCAAACGGGCGAGGCCGTCATTACTCCCGGCTTCCGTTTGCCCGCAAAATTTATCATTCACACGGCGGGACCGATTTGGCGCGGCGGAAAATTCGACGAAGAAAATCTTTTGCGCGCCTGCTACACAAACTCTTTGAAACGCGCCGTCGAACACAATTTGAGGAGCGTAGCCTTCCCTCTGATTTCGAGCGGCATTTACGGCTATCCTCCGCCCGACGCTCTGCGCGTCGCCGTTCAAGCCATAACAAATTTTCTCAAGCAAAACGATTTGGAAGTCTTCTTGACCGTTTTGGATAAATCGCTCCTTGACAGTCTGCAGTAAGCGTTGTAAAATTTTTTCCGTCGGGGCGTAGCTCAGCTTGGTTTAGAGCGTCTGCCTTGGGAGCAGAAGGTCGCAGGTTCAAATCCTGTTGCTCCGACCAACAAAGAAATTTCAAAGCCGTGTCCAAGGGCGCGGCTTTTTGTGTTGAAATTATTCCCGCCCTCTGATACAATGCGATTAAAATTTTCAGCAAGGGGGAAGGATTATGGACGACAAAGATTGGGAAGTTTTTAAGGGCAAACTCAACAGAAAAACCGGCATCGATTTGCAGCTTTACAAGGAGCAGCAAATGCGTCGGCGCATAAACAATCTGATTCAGAAGACGCCGTTCAAATCTTACACGAGTTTCTTCGACGACGCAGTAAAGGACAAACAAAAATTCGCGGACTTCATCGAGTACCTGACAATCAACGTCTCTGAATTCTTCCGCAACCCCGACAAGTTTGACCAGGTCGAAAAGGATGTCATTCCGTATTTGCTCAAGCGCAACGACTCGCTCAACATTTGGAGCGCGGGCTGTTCAATCGGCGCGGAGCCTTACACCCTGTCGATTATCATGAAGGAACTGACGCCCGGCAAACGCCACAGGATTCTCGCCACCGACCTCGACATCGAAATTATCGGCAAGGCCAAGCGCGGCATTTACACCGCCGACGAGATTCGCGCCATGCGTCCCGACCGCAAGACAAAATATTTCACCAAGACCCCCGACGGAAAATTCGCCATCAAACCCGAAATAAAAATGCCCGTCGACTTCCGCCGCCACAATCTTTTGAAAGACCGCTTCGAAACGAACTTCGACCTCATCCTCTGCCGCAACGTCGTAATTTATTTCACCGAAGAAGCCAAAGCGCAACTCTACGCAAATTTTTTCAAGGCTCTCAAACCCGGCGGAATTCTTTTCGTCGGCGGCACGGAATCCATTTTAAATTCGCGGCAAATCGGCTACGAAACTTATAAACCGTTTTTCTATCAGCGGCCGCTCAATTCAAGATAATTTAATCGGAAAAAATTTTAAGCCCGACAAAACCGTCGGGCTGTTATTTTTTTGTTTGGTGGAGATGAGGAGAATCGAACTCCTGTCCAAAAATGTCGTTGCTCAACTTTCTCCGAGCGCAGTCGCCGAAAAATTTCAGCCTCACCAAACTCGACGACAAACTTGATAAAGCCTGAGCACTTTGAACTTCCCGCGCCTTACAGTGCTCTCAAGCGCAGTATTCCCGTTTCTGACGTCGACACTGACCTGACGGGAAAGGAATCGGTCAGGCGACGTGGCGGTTGTTAGGCCGCCAGTGCGTACTCTTCAGTATCCGCAGTTATTGTTTGTGTTTCCGCTTGTCAAATCGGTTGCGGAGCCGATGCTCGCTTATTGAACCCCGTCCATCCCTGTCGAAACCATTACATCCCCTTTGATGAAGTTTTTGCAGTTTATCACGCGGAAAATTTTTTGTCAATCGTTCTCTTCGGCGGCTTCAATCGCGTCCGAAGGCTCGACCAAACCGAACATGACTTTGACGAGCGCGTCGCCGTATTTTTCGATCATCATCAGGCTCATAATCACCGAGAAATCGATTTGCTCGTAGGTGGGCGGAGCAAAATCTTCCACGCCGCAAAAAATCGAAACTCTGTAAGAAATTTCCCCGTCGTCGAAGTCCATATCGAAGCCGCCTGTTTTCAGGCCGTAGTTGGCGCGGAGAAGAAATTCCGCAACTTTTTGACGTTCTGCCTCGCCGGCGTTGAGGGGAATAATTGTGCGCAAGACGAGCCTGTCTTTGTTGACGCGGAAAAAAACCGTGGCGTGCCCGAACTTTGCGTCGACGTTGTAAGTTGCGCCGGCGACGTTGTGTTCGTCAAAAGGAGTGAACTTGAGTTTGTCCTGCTCGAAAAAATTTTCTACCGCCGCACGAATCTCAGCGATCTTGTCAAAATCTGTCACGAAAATCCCTCCTCAGGTTAAAGTTTCTGCATACTACCACGAGAAGAATTTTTTGTCAATGGCGTCAAATAAAATTTTTCAATGCACGGCGACGGATTTAATCGTTCCGAGCTTGTGAATGTCCGTGTCTTTTCTGTCGCCGAAAATTTTTATCTTGGACAGCGCGTCTTCAAGCTGCGCGAGATCTTTTTGGTCGAGAGTGACGTCCGCCGCGCCGAAATTTTCTTTGAGCCGCTCATCGCGACGCATGCCGGGAATCGGGACGACGAAATCATTTTTGCACATCATCCACGCCAAAGAAATTTGTGCGGGCGTGGAATTTTTTTCGGCCGCAAATTTTTTCAACAGGTCGAGCAAATTTTGGTTGGCGTCCATGTTCTCCTTGGAGTAGCGCGTGATGACTCGGCGCACGTCGTCGCCCTCGAACTTGCTTTGACTTGAATATTTTCCGCTCAAAAATCCGCCGGCCATGGGCGAGTACGCGACGAACCCGATATTCAACTCTTTGCACAGCGGAATGACTTCAGCCTCGACTCTGCGCTCCATGATTGAGTATTCGCTTTGGACGGCGGTGAGCGGCGTGACGGAGTGAGCGCGGCGGATTTGTTCGGGCGTCGCCTCGGAGACACCCCACGCCAAAATTTTTCCTTCCCGAATCAGTTCGCCCATCCAAGAGGCAACCTCGGCCACGTCGCGATTGGGCGGCACGCGGTGTTCGTAGTAAAGATCGATGTGGTCGGTTTGCAGCCGCTTGAGAGAATTTTCAACGGCGTTTCGCAACCCGCGTCGAGAAGTTTTGCCTTCGGGAATTTCTTGGCCGGGCAAAAAAATTTCGGGCATAAATTTCGTCGCCAAAATAATTTTGTCGCGAATGGGCTTGAGAGCTTTGCCGACAAGAATTTCATTTTCGTAAGCCGCGTAAACTTCCGCCGTGTCGAAGAAAGTGCAGCCGTAATCCTCGTAAGCCGAACGCATGAGCCGGATCGATTCATTTTCGGGCGGGCACGCGCCGTAGCCGTGACTGAAACCCATGCAACCCATGCCGACGGCCGAAACTTCCAGGTCGCGCAAAAATCTTTTCTTCATGTAAAACACCTCCGCGAAAATTTTATCAGCTTGGAGCTGCTCAAAGTCAAGATTTTTTGGCAGGATTTATTTTGGCTTCAACGAAAAAATTTATCCGAAAAAATTTTTGACGGAGGCGAATGGACGTTGAAAAAGTTTTACAAAATTTTTGCGGCTCTCGCGTTGAGCTTGAGTCTTTTGGCCGGCACGAGTTTTGCGGCTCCCGCGTGGCAACTCCCCGCGCAAGGAAAAGTTTTCACCGACGAGGCCGAACAAATTTATATCGCCGACAAAATGGGCAAACTTCTTCGCGAGCAATTCAAAATTAAATTCGACGCGCCGAGCGGTTGGACGTACGAAAAATTTCTCGTCGACGGCGTGCCCGTCGAGCGGCTAGTCAATCCCAAGCAGAAAAAATCTTCGCGGGTCGTCCTGCAACTTCACGGCGGCGGCTACGTCGGCCACTTGAGCGATTGGTACCGCGACTTTGCAATCAAGCAGGCCGTGATGACCGACGCGCACGAAATTTTCATGGTTGATTATCGAGTCGCGCCCGAATATGTTTATCCCGCAGCTCTCGACGACACGCTCAAAGTTTACGAAAATCTTTTGGGAAAATTCAACGCGGAAAATATCATCGTCTTTGGGGATTCGGCCGGCGGAAATTTGGCTCTGGCACTGTCGCTCAAGCTCAAGGAAGAAAAATTGCCGCAGCCGGCGATGTTGATTTTGCTTTCGCCGCGGACGACTTTTGAAAACAATTTGCCTTCGCGAACGGAAAACGCCGACCGCGATTTGATTTTGGGCAAGCATAACACAAAAATGTATGAGGCAGTCTTCAATCCCGTTTATGCCGGAAAAATTCCGCTGAACGACCCGCGCCTCTCGCCGATTTACGCCGACTTAAAAAATTTGCCGCCGACTCTGATTCAAATCGGCGGCTATGAACTTTTTGTCGACGACGGAATCGAATTGTTCAAAAAAGCGACGGCCGACGAACTCAACGTGACGCTTTCGGTCTATCGTCAAATGCCGCACGATTTCGGAGTACTTTTGCCCGAACTCGACGAGAGCGTAAAATCTTTCATGGAGATAAAAAATTTCGTAAACGTTCACATGAGACCGATTTCTTCATCGGTCAGATAGCATGACGGATCGGAAGCCCAAAAATTTCCGGTGACGGCCTCGGCGCGCGTGCGAAAATTTCCGTTGCAGTTGTCCAAAAATTTGCAGCGGGCACAGCGGCCTTGGAGCAGCGGCTTGCGATTTTTCAAACCGGCGAGAATCGGATTGCTCAAGTCAGTCCAGATATCGCCGAATTTTTTTTCGCGGACGTTGCCGAAGGTGTGGTGCTGAGTAAATTGATCGGGGTGAACGTAGCCTTGCGGGTCGACTTGAGCAAACGCGATGCCCGAACGATTCCCGCCGTTCATGCCGATAAATTTTTTTATCTGCGCGGCCAAAATTTCGTCGCCGTCGGCCAAAGCTTTGAGATACATGTAAACGCCGTCGCAGTGGTTGTCGACAGTCAAAATTTCTTTTTGAAGTCCGCGCGCGGCAAAATCTTTCGTGCGGCGGATGATCGTGTCCATGGCTCGGCGCGATTCTTCGGGCGTGACGTCCTCGTCGAGCATTTGACTGCCGCGGCCGGAATAGACGAGATGATAGAAGCAGACGCGATTAATTTTTTCCGCCTCGATGAAGTCAAAAATTTTTTCGAGCTCCTCGAAGTTGTGATGATTGATCGTGAAGCGCAGCCCGACGCGTTGACCGACAGCCACGCAATTTTCTATCCCGCGCATGGCCAGGTTGAACGCACCTTTGACGCCGCGAAATTTGTCGTTGACGTCTTCGAGCCCGTCGAGAGAAATTCCGACGTAGCCCACGCCGATACTTTTAATTTTTGCCGCGACTTCACGAGTGATCAAAGTTCCGTTCGTCGAGAGAGTCGGGCGAATTTTGTTTTCCGCCGCGTACGAGGCCAGCTCAAAAAAATCTTCGCGCAAGAGAGGTTCGCCGCCCGAAAACAAAAGCACGGGAACTTTGAAATCTGCCAGATCGTCGATAAATTTTTTTGCCTCTTCCGTCGTCAGCTCGCCCGAATATTTTTTTGAATCCGAATCCATGTAGCAGTGGCGGCATTTCAAATTGCAAGTGCGCGTAGAATTCCACACGACGACAGGCCCGAAGCCCTCGGCCGCGCCGTTTGTCATGCGGTGTGCGTTTTTCGTGTAGCGCAAAGTGTCGCCAAAATATTCGTCGGCAAAAAGCAACTTCGTCACGCTGATCATAAAATTTTTTTCTCCCTTATCCCGTCGAGCAAAATTTTTACTTTGAGACGGATATTTTCTTGAAACGAAATTTCCAGGCGGCTGAAGGCTGTCGTCTGATAAATCGAGTGAACCATTTCCGAAATTATGTTGGCCGGCACGTCCGCGCGAAATTCACCGCTCGCTTGCCCGCGCAAAATTATTTCCTCGAAAAGTTCCCTGAAGCCCGGCGACAAAGATTGCGGGATTTGTTCGGGCTTGTCGGAATGTTCGCTCGCGCTCAAAAAAAGCGGCAAGATGAATCGGTTCTCGTCGATGAGTTTGGACGTGCACACGCAACAAAGCTCCAAAAGTTCGGGCGACGACCGATTTATTTTTTTTTCCGCCGACGAAATTTTTTCTTCGACTTCCTCGCGCAAATTTTTTGCCAGCGTCAGCAAAACTTCTTCCTTCGAGCTGAAATAGTTGTAAAAAGTCCCGACGCCCAAGCCCGCCGCCTGCATGATTCCCGCAATCGATGTGGCCGCGAAACCGTGAACTTCAAATTGTCGAGCCGCAGCAGTCAGAATCGTTTGCCGCGCTTGAAATTTTTTTTGCTTCCTCAAGCTGATTTTTTCTGCCATGGCCGCGCCTCCCAAAAAATTTTTCCTGATTATATCACGCAAAGAATTTCGCCGCAAAAAAATTTGACGGGACGCGCCGCAGGTTTTATCCTTGACGAAAAAATTTTTGGAGGCGAAAAAATGTTTGACGTCTTGATAATCGGCGCGGGTTTTTCGGGCTCGGTTTTGGCTGAACGTTTTGCTTCGAGCGGGAAAAAAATTTTGGTCGTCGAGCGGCGGCGGCAAGTAGCGGGAAATTGTTTTGACGAGATCGACGCGAACGGAATTTTGATTCACAAGTACGGCCCGCACCTTTTCCACACCGACGACGAAAAAATTTGGAAATATCTTTCGCGGTTCACGCCGTGGCAAATTTATTTTCATCGGGTGGCGGCTCTCGTCGACGGAAAACCCGTGCCGCTTCCGTTCAACCTCAACACTTTGCGCGAAGTCTTCCCGAAAAATTTGGCAGACAAGTTGGAGGCGGCCTTGCTGAAAAATTTTGAGTACGGGAAAAAAATTCCGATCCTGGAATTAAAAAAATCCGCCGACGCCGAATTGCAGTTCTTGGCGGATTTTGTCTACGAGAAAATTTTTTTGCACTACACACAAAAGCAATGGAGCCTTCCGCCCGAAAAAATTTCCGGCGCGGTGACGGCTCGCGTGCCGGTTTTCGTCGGGCGCGACGACAGATATTTTAACGACCGCTTCCAGGCCGTGCCAAAGTTCGGATACACTCGCCTCGTCGAAAATATTCTCGACCACAAAAATATCAAGCTCCTGCTCAACACGGATTGCCGCGAGATCATGACTTTGCGCGACGGAGAAATTTTTTTGTTCGGGAAAAATTTTTTCGGGCGCATGATTTTCACCGGGCAACTCGACGAGCTCTTTGAAAAAAAATTCGGCGAGCTTCCCTATCGCTCCGTCAAGATGAAATTCGAGACGATTGACGCGGAAAATTTTCAGCCCGCGCCGACCGTCAACTACCCGAACAATTTTGACTTCACAAGAATCACCGAGTTCAAAAAAATTCATCCCGCGAAAACTTCGCGCACGACAATTTTGAAAGAGTTCCCGCAAAATTTTGTCGCGGGAGAGAACGAACCGTATTATCCGATTTTCACGGACGAGGCGCGCGCTCTTTACGAAAAATATTTTTCCGAGCTGACGAAGTACAAAAATATCACGGCGGCGGGGCGGCTGGCCGAGTATCGCTACTTCGACATGGACGACGCGGTCGGGCGTGCGCTGGAAATTTTTGACGCGCTGACAAAATAATTTTCAATCCTTGCGCTCGGCCTTCATCGCCAATTTATTTTTGTACATGTCGGCGTCCGCGCGTTTGAAAACTTCTTCGGCCGATTTGTCGCGGCGTTCGTCGTAGTAGGCCACGCCAACTGCAGCCGAAACTTTTTCCCACGGCTCAAGCTTTGAATCTTTTTGCAATTTTTTTATCAGACCGCGCAACTTTGAAACGAGATCATCGCAGCGGGAAACTTCGTCGGTGTCGAGCACAGCAACAAATTCGTCACCGCCGATGCGAAAAACTTTTTCCTCGCCGAAAACCGAGCAGGCCAGCTTGCCCGCGTTAATCAGATAAATATTTCCGTACTCGTGGCCGTAGGTGTCGTTGACGCGTTTCAAAAAGTTCACGTCGATCATAATTATTGCGAATTGCGCGCGACCTTCCGAGATGTCCGCGTCGAACTTGGCGGTTCGTTCGGCGTAGGCCGTTTTATTTTTCAAGCCCGTCAAAGAATCCGTGTGAGCCAGTTCGTCCATGACGGCCAACTGAATTTTTGAACGCTTGAGATTTTCAAAGTAGTGCATGCTGTCGGAAGTCGTCTTCAAAAAAGCCGCGTAAAGATTTTCTATCTCGTCGTTCGTTTTGATTTCCAAACTCTTTATGCGTTCGATATTTTTTTCGCGCGCCTCCTCGCTGTCGTAGGCAAAATTTCGGGCGCAATAGGCCATGGTGTTGACGGGCAAAATTATATTGTTCTCGATGAACATCAAAACGAGCACGAAAATCAAAATGACCGCGCCGGAAAAAAGTGCGACGACTTTTGAAATAAATGTTCGGCCGTAATCGTTGAGAATCTCCATGGAAAAATCGATGCCCGCGTAGCAGACGCATTTGCCCGTGGTGTCGTAAACCGGCTTGTAAATCGTGAGCAGGTAGCCGTATTTGTCGTTGTTGATAATCGGCCGGATTGGTTTGCCGCTCAAAAGGTCGGGTAGCATCGGCTTGAAAGATTTGTCGAACTCTTCAATCGAGCCGGGCTCGGAGGCTTCAATCAAAGGCGTGTCCAAATCGAAAACGACGTGGCAGCCGTCCTCCAAAATTTTGTAAACGTAAATAAATTTTATGTCGGAGTTGCTCAAGCGAATTTTGTTCAGCTCGCGTTCGACTTCCTTGTAGCCTTCCGCCCGATAACCTTTCTCCAAAAATTCGTCGACGCGCTTAGGATCAATTTCGTTGACGACCATTGTAATAATTCCGTCGGCGATTCTTTTTCTGTCCTCGATGATCGATTTTTGATAAGTCGAATAACTTATGGCGGAGATGAACAGCGCGACAAAAATTGTGATGACCATCAGCGTTGAAATCATTTTCGTGCGCAGGGAAGAAACGAATTTGCTTTTGGAATTAATCGCCCGCTGCATCTCTTCGGAGACGGGTGCCTGCATTTTCCCCAGCAGCTTAAAATTTTCTCGGATGTCGTTCAGAATAAATTTCAAAGCGACGAAGGCAATCATAATCGCCAAAGTTTTGTCGGGCAGCTCCACGGAAAAATGATCCAGGAAATGTTCCCAAAATTTTATCAAAGAATCCGTCGAGGTGAACGTGGTCGACAGGCTCAACATTTCCTCGATGATCGTGCCGATGAAAGATGTGAGCAAAACCGTGGCGGGGATCGCCCAAAGAATTTTCGGGAATTTTTTGTAGTAGCCTTTGCCCGCCAGGAAAGTCGTCATCGCCGCGAGAAGAACGCTGACCATGCCGTAGTAAGTTTCTTCTTCGTCAAAGAGCGAGCCGATCAAATTCGTGAAAAATCCGACTGTGATGCCCGGGATATAGCCGCCCAAAGCCGCAAGCAAAATCGTGCCCACCGCGTCCAGATAAACCGGCAGATGAAAATGTTTGGCGACGACGACGCCCAAGACGTTCAAAAATATTCCGCCCGCGCAAACGACCGCGAGCTTCAAAAAAATTTTGTACGGTGTAATCATACTTCTTTGTCCTTCAAAAATTTTTTAGGCGAATTATATCATGAAAAATTTTTGTCAACAACTTTCATTCGTCGTAAAAATTTTCTCAAAGGCGGCAGGATTAATCGCCCGCTTGCAGAATTCAAGTTCAAGTTTAAAATTGTTGGAAGATTCATTTGAATTACGGGAGGGCTTTCAATGGCGAAAAAATATTACAGCACAAAAATCGTGGGCATCGGCGGCGAGGTCGCAAAGTTCACCAGCCTTGTCAAAATGCTCGTTATCTTCGACGACTCAATGGTTTTGCCGGAGCTGCGCGATTTTTCCGTCTTGCACAGCGGCAACAAAATCACTGACGTTATAAAACCCGGCGACGTTCTTCAAATTGCCGGCTCCGAATTCAAAATCCTCAGCGTGGGCAACGAAGTCAACAACAACATCAAAAGCCTCGGCCACATCGTCATTAAGTTCAACGACGACCGCGACGACCTTTTGGAAGGCTCCATTCACGTCGAAGACAAACCCATTCCCAAAATCCGTATCGGCGACGAAATTTCAATCGTGGAGGCGGGCTCGGAAATTTTGGCCGGCAAGACCGCGTCTTTCACTTGCGGCGACGAAGCTCTTTGCAAAAAAGTTGCGCAGATCCTCCAAAACAACGGCGCGCAAATCGTCGACGGCGAGGCGGACATTGTCGTTAAAGTCAAATAATTTTTCAACGCAATAAATTTTTTCGACTGTCGGTCAAATAATCGGCAGTCTTTTTGCTGTTGGGGCGGTGATTGCAATGACTGAACAGGAAACCATAAACGCGGAAGTCCAAATGAAGTTGGCCTTGCAGGACGCAAAGTTCGCAGTGTTCATGGAGGAACTCAGACAACAACGCGAAGATATCCGCCGGCTGAACGAAAGACAAGACGCTGACAGAAAAGCTTTGGAAGGAAAAATTGATTCCAAGTTCGACAGCCTGAGCACCCAAATTCACAATCTCACGGTTGCGGCGTTCGTCGGCTTCGGGGCAATCGCGCTGGCTGTGGGCGGGCTGGTCGTGGCGACATTTAAATAATTTTGAAAGGGAGCGATTACGATTAAAAATTCTACGGCAGGAAAAATTGAAGAGCTGCTCAAAGATTATCCCGCGCTGGAAATTTGTCGGGGCAATTTATTTGAAATGGTGGAGACGATTTGCGAGGGCTTTCGCGGCGGCGGAAAGTTGATGACTTGCGGGAACGGCGGTTCGGCGGCGGACGCCATGCACATCGTCGGCGAACTGATGAAAGGTTTTCTTCTCCCGCGCCGGATTGAAAATTTTAATCCCGAATTCGTCAAGCGTGCGCAAGAACTTTTTCCCTCCGACGTCGAATATTTCAAGGCCAATCTTCAGAGCGCGTTGCCGGCCGTGTCTTTGGTCGGCGAAACTTCTTTGCTGACGGCCTTTGCCAACGACGTGTCGCCGCATCTGATTTTCGCGCAACAAATTTTCGGGCTCGGTCGGCGCGGCGATGTCCTGCTGGCAATTTCCACGTCGGGCAATTCCGACAACGTGCTCTTCGCCGTGGAGGTCGCAAAAATCATGGGGATAAAAGTCGTGGCGATGACGGGTCAACGCGGCGGGCGATTGCGGCATCTTTCGGACGTTTCAATTTGCGTGCCGGCCAACTCTTCGCACAAGATCCAAGAATTTCATCTGCCGATTTACCACATGATTTGTTTGGCGGCGGAGACAGAATTTTTCGGGGAGTGAATCATGCACGAGGCGGCGTTGGCGGAAAATATTTTGAACATCGCGTTCGAGGCGGCTCAAAAAAATCACGCGGCGAAAATTTTCAAAATCGGTTTGCGGCTCGGGGAGATGGCCGGCGTCGAAGTCGAGGCGTTGAATTTTTCCTTTGACGTGCTGAAAAAAAATCCTCCCGCCGAAGACGCAAAGCTGGTGATTGAGCGCGTGCCGATAACTGCGGCGTGCAACAGCTGCGGAAAAATTTTTCGGCTCGAACGATATAATTTTTTCTGTCCCGAATGCGACGGCGTTTTGATTTTGAAAAGCGGCCGCGAACTTTTGGTTGACTTTGTGGATTGCGAGTGATGAGTTTTGGAAATAAAATTGATGAAAAATATTTTGGGCGCGAACGATGAAATTGCCGCGGCGAATCGGAAAAATTTTTCGGCGCGCGGTGTCGTCGTGATGAATTTGATGGGCTCTCCCGGTTCGGGCAAAACGACTCTGCTTGAAAAAACTTTGGCGCGGCTGGCGGACAAAATTAAAATCGCGGTCATCGAAGGTGATCTTTTCACCGCCAAGGACGCCGAGAGAATCAAACGCGCGGGCGTCGACGTTATTCAAATCAACACGGCGGGCGGCTGTCACCTGGACGCGGCCATGATTCAAAAAGTTTGCGCCTCGCTCGACCTTGACGCGATTGATTTATTAATCGTCGAGAACGTCGGAAATTTGGTTTGCCCCGCCGAATTCGATATCGGAGAAAATTTTAAAGCCGTGGTGCTGTCGATAACCGAGGGCGACGACAAACCGCTCAAGTACCCGCTGATTTTCAAAGAGTCGGCCGTCGTCCTGCTTAATAAAATCGACTTGCTTCCGTTCACGAATTTTGATTTAAAATCGGCGCGAGAGGATTTGTCGACGTTGCACCCGACGATAAAAATTTTCGAGACGTCCTGCACGACGGGCGCGGGGCTTGACGAGTGGTGCACTTGGTTATTGGAAAGGACGAAAATTTGATGGACGGACTTTTCGCGGCGGAAAACGTCGTGCTCGGAATCGGCAACATAATTTTGAGCGACGAGGGATTCGGCGTGCGCGTCGTCGAATATCTTGAAAAAAATTTTTCTTTCCCCGAAAACGTCAGCTTGATTGACGGCGGGACGCTCGGCGTGGAGCTGACACATTTTGTGACGGGAACGCAAAAACTTTTGATTGTCGATTCGATTGACGGCGGCGCACAGGCCGGAAAAATTTTTCATCTGCGCGGCGAGGAGATAAAAAATCATTTTGCACAAAAAATTTCGGCGCACGAGGTCGGAATCCAAGACGTTCTGACGATTTTGGAATTGAGCGGCAAAAAAATTCCTCACGTGGAATTGATCGGCGCGCAACCCTTCAGCCTGGAAGCGGGACTCGAATTGACGGAGCCGATGAAAAAATTGGTTCCGACATTCGCTCAAAAAGCCGTCGAAATTTTAAAGTCATGGGGAGTGGAGGTTAAGCGATGATAATTTTTCCTGCGATAGATTTGCGCGGCGGCAAGTGCGTGCGATTGATTCAGGGCGATTTCGACAAAGAGACCGTTTATTCCGACGACCCGCCCGCGACCGCTCTCAAGTGGCAAAATCTCGGCGCGAAATTTCTTCACGTGGTTGATCTGGACGGAGCACGCAAAGGTTCGCCGCAAAATCTCGACGCGATAAAAAAAATTCTCGACGCGATAAAAATTCCGATTGAAGTCGGCGGCGGGATTCGCACACTCGACGACGCGGAAAAAATTTTGAATCTCGGAGTTCGTCGCGTGATTTTGGGAAGCGTGGCGGCTGAAAAAATTTCGCTCGTCGAGGCGGCCGTTAAAAAGTTTGGAGATAAAATTGTCGTCGGGATTGATGCTCGCGGCGGGATTGTAAAAACTCACGGCTGGGAAAAATCCGGCGCGATTGAAGCTGACGAACTTGCAAAAAAAATTTCTGCGGCGGGCGTGCGGACGATCATTTACACAGACATTTCCAAAGACGGAATGTTGAGCGGCGTCGACGCAAAAATTTTCTCCCGTCTGGAAAAAATTTCGGGCGCGGAAATTATCGCGTCGGGCGGCGTGAAATCTTTGGCTGACATTCGCGCGTTGAAGGCTGAAAAAATTTCGGGCGTCATCGTCGGCAAAGCGATTTACACGGGCGCGCTCGATTTGAAATCTGCGATTGAACTTGCGGAGGCTTGAGATGTTGACGAAAAGAATTATTCCGTGCCTGGACGTGAAAGCCGGCCGCGTCGTCAAGGGCACAAATTTTGTCGGCTTGCGCGACGCAGGCGATCCCGTCGAACTGGCCAAACGCTATGACACGGAACGCGCCGACGAACTCGTTTTCTTGGACATCACCGCTTCGCACGAGGGACGCTCCACCATGGTCGAGGTCGCAAAAAATTGCGCGGCTCAAGTTTTTATTCCGTTCACTGTCGGCGGCGGCATTCGCACGGTCGAGGATATGCGTGTCATGTTGGCGGCGGGTGCGGATAAAATTTCAATCAACAGCGCGGCGGTAAAAAATCCTCGGCTCATCGAAGACGGCGCAAAAAAATTCGGTTCTCAATGCATCGTGCTGGCCGTCGACGCAAAAAAATCTTCGAGCGGCTGGGAAATTTTTATTAACGGCGGAAGAACTCCCACGGGTCTGGATTGTCTGGAATGGATTAAACGCGGCGTCTCGCTCGGTGCCGGCGAAATTCTTTTGACGAGCATGGACGCCGACGGAACCAAGGGCGGCTACGATATTGAACTCACGCATGCGGTCAGCTCGGCCGTTAACGTTCCCGTGATTGCTTCGGGCGGTGCGGGCTCTCTCCAACATTTTTATGACGTGTTCGTCGACGGAAAAGCGGACGCGGTGCTGGCGGCCTCGGTCTTCCACTACGGCAAGTTCACCATCCGTCAAGTCAAAGATTATCTCAAAGGTCGCGGCGTCGAGGTCAGATTTTAAATGAAGTGGATCAATCATCAAATTGTCACGGGCTTCATCGTCTGCGCGGCCACGGACGACGCACTCTTTACGGCTTCGGCTGTCGTCGGCGCGGTTTTGCCCGACAGAGTTGAAGGCTCCCCGCCAAAAGAATCTTCCGCCTATTGGAAGTGGCGCAAACGTCATCGCACGTGGTCGCATTGGCCGCCGATTTATCTTTTGCTCATCGTTGCCGCGCAGGCCGCAAAAAATTTTTATCCCGAACCGACGCTGGCCTTCGTGCTGAACTTGGTGACTTACGCGCTGGTCGGGGCACTCTTGCACATCGCCGAGGACGGGCTTTGCGGAAAAATTCCGATCTTCACGCCGCACAAAAAATACGGGCTCAAACTTTTCAAGGTCGGCGCGTGGAGCGAATATTTTTTTTCCGCACTGATAATTTCAATTTGTCTGTTCGTGCGCTTCGGCGACGTCGACTTGCTGAAAAATTATTTCGAAAAAATTTTTGACGGGAGGCTGAGATTTTGAAAGCTGGCTTTGTGAGTTTGGGCTGTGCAAAAAATTTGGTCGACACGGAAGTCATGCTCGGCATCATGCGCGAAAACGGAATCGAACTGACGGCCGAACCCGCCGACGCCGATATTTTAATCGTAAACACTTGCGCGTTCATTCTCTCGGCAAAGGAAGAATCCGTCACGACGATTTTGAATCTGGCCGAATACAAACAGAACGGCCGCTGCAAGGCGTTGATTGCCGCGGGCTGTCTCGGTCAACTTTATAAGCGCGAACTTTTGGACGAGATGCCCGAAGTCGACGCGGTCATCGGAACGGGCGCGTGGAATCGAATCATGGAAGCGATTGAAGAAGTTCTTTCGGGTCGCCGTGTGATTTTGATTGGCGAGAAAGAAATTATTTACGACTCGAAGACGCCAAGGCTGCGCACGACGCCGAAATATTTTGCGTACGTCAAGATTGCGGAGGGCTGCAACAATCGCTGCGCCTTTTGCTCAATTCCGCTCATTCGCGGGAAACAAATTTCTCGGCCGATTGAAGACGTCGTGGCCGAAGTCGAGCGGCTGGTTGAGCAGGGCGTCAAGGAAATAAATTTGATCGCGCAGGACACGACAGCTTACGGCACGGACATTTACGGCCGACCAAAACTCGTTGAACTTTTGCGCGCGCTCGTCAAGACCGACGTTCATTGGATCAGAATTCTTTACGCCTATCCAAAAAGATTTTCCGACGAGCTGATTGATTTAATTGCCTCCGAAGAAAAAATTTGCAACTACGTCGACCTGCCGCTTCAGCACGCCTCGAACAAAATTTTGCGGAGGATGAATCGCCCCGACACCCGCGAATCGATCGAGGCCTTGCTGAAAAAAATTCGCGCGAAAATTCCCGGCGTTGTCGTTCGCTCAACTTTTATCGTGGGCTTTCCCGGCGAGACCGACGAAGATTTTTTGGAGCTGAAAAATTTTCTTCAGGCTCAGCGGCTCGACAAGGTTGGAGTCTTCACCTATTCGCGCGAGGAAAACACCGCGGCTTACAATTTTTCCGACCAAATTCCCGAAGAGATCATGCAGGAACGCTACCACGATTTGATGAGCTTGCAAAGTTTGATTTCCCAGGAGCTTAACAAAGAACTCGAAGGCCGCGAGCTCGAAGTTTTGATTGAAGGTCGCGACGAGGAAACTTCCAAAGTCGTGGCCGGCCGTTCATATCGCGACGCGCCCGAAGTCGACGGGCTCGTTTACATCGAGAACGACGAATCGAGCAAGGCGGGCGATCTTGTTCGCGTGAAAGTTTTGGCGGGCTTCGTCTATGACATCGCGGCAGAAAAAATTTTTTGAACGGAGGATTTTGAGATGAAAAAATTTTTTGCGGCACTCGTCACGATAATTTTTATGACGGCGGCTTTTGCGACGGTGCTCGCGGCTTCTTACGTCGGCAACGCCAACACAAAAAAATTTCATCACGCCGATTGCTCCATGGTCGGCAAGATGAAACCCGCCAACAAAGTTTTCATGAACAGCCGCGACGAGGCAATTGCCGCCGGATACGTCCCGTGCAAGAGGTGTAATCCTTAATGGAAAAGTTAAAAATTATTTTCATGGGCACGCCCGATTTTGCGGTTCCGTCGCTGGCCGCGCTCGTCGAAAAAACTGAGGTGCTTTGCGTCGTCACTCAACCGGACAAGCCAAAAGGTCGCGGGCACAAAGTTTTGCCGCCGCCCGTAAAAATTTTCGCCGAAGAAAAAAATTTGCGCGTGATTCAGCCGGCAAAAGTCAAAGCGTCCGCCGTCGTCGAAGAACTTTCCGCGCTCAAGCCTGATTTGATCGTCGTGGTTGCCTTCGGTCAAATTCTCTCGCAAAAAATTTTGGACATCCCACGCTTGGGTTGCATCAACGTCCACGCGTCACTGCTTCCGAAATTTCGCGGCGCGGCTCCGATTGAGTGGTCGATTATCCGCGGCGAAAAAGTCACGGGTATCACGACGATGAAAATGGACGCGGGGCTCGACACGGGCGACATGCTCCTCAAGCGCGAAGTTGAAATTCCCGACGAAATGATTTTGCCTCAGCTGCGCGAACGATTGATGACGCTTGGGGCGGATTTGCTGCTCGAAACGTTGGAAAAACTTCAGCTCGGCGAACTTCAACCGACAAAGCAAGACGATTCGCTCTCGACGTACGCGCCGCTGCTCAAAAAAGAAACGGGGCTCATCGATTGGACAAAACCCGCGCAGGAAATTCACAATCTCGTTCGCGGACTTTACGGCCAAGCTCGCGCGGGAAAATTCAAAATCTGGCGGACGAAACTTGCGGCTCAAAATCTTTCGGCGGGCGAAATAAAAATCGTCGGAGAAAAATTTTTCGTCGGCACGGGCGACGGCTCGCTGGAAATTTTGGAACTGCAAGCACCCGGCTCAAAAAAACTCAACGCGGCGGATTTTCTTCGCGGAAAAAAAGTTGGTGAAAATTTTTGGACGAACGAATAATCGCCACGATTGAGCAGAGCGCGGACGATTGGCAATACAGTTTGCGGCCGCGGAAGTTGCGCGAATACATCGGGCAGGACAAAGCCAAAGAAAATTTATCCGTCTTCGTCAAGGCCGCCGTCAATCGCCGCGAAGCTCTCGATCACGTTTTGCTTTACGGGCCGCCGGGTTTGGGCAAGACGACTTTGGCCGCGATCATCGCAAACGAGCTGGGCGTCAACTTCCGTCAAACTTCGGGGCCCGCCGTCGAACGAGCCGGAGACCTCGCCGCGATTTTAACCAACCTTCAAGAGCGCGACGTTTTGTTCATCGACGAGATTCACCGCCTCAATCGCCAGGTCGAAGAAATTTTGTATTCGGCCATGGAAGATTTCGCGCTCGATATCATCATCGGCAAAGGCCCGCGGGCTCGCTCGATTCGCGTGGACATTTCGCCGTTCACGTTGATTGGTGCCACGACCAAAGCCGGCTCGCTCTCTCCGCCGCTACGTGACAGATTCGGCGTCATCTCTCGGCTGGAATATTATTCGACGGACGCGCTGGTCAAAATCATCACTCGCGCCGCACAAATTTTAAAAATCCCAATCGAAGCGGGCGGGGCTCAAGAAATCGCAAAACGTTCACGAGGCACGCCGCGAATCGCAAACAGACTTTTGAAACGCGTCAGAGATTTTGCTCAAGTCGAAGGCTCAAAAATTATCACGGACGATATCGCCGACAAAGCTCTGCTGGCGTTGGAAGTCGACCGCGCAGGCCTCGACCACACTGATCGACGAATGCTCGACGCAATGATAAAAAAATTTCGCGGAGGCCCCGTCGGTTTGGAAACGATTGCCGCTTCGATCAGCGAGACCCGCGAGACGATTGAAGACATCTACGAGCCGTATCTTTTGCAGCTGGGATTCATCATGCGCACACCGCGCGGCCGCGTCGTCACGGAGGCCGGCTACCTTCACATGGGCGTGGCTTATCCGAAACTCAACGACGCGCCGACTCTTTTTGACTTCGAGGACTAAAAAATTTTTTCACGCTCGAAAAATTTTTTCGGGCGATTTTTTTTTGCGCGGAGAAAAATTTTCTGCTACAATCAAAAAAATTTTTCGGAAAAGGATTTTGTCTCTTGCAAAGGATGATGCTTTATGTCGATGACGGTAAAAAATAATTTGTCGGCGGTTCGCGCGCTCAATCAAGTCAACGAAAACAATTCGGAACTTCAGCGGCGATTGCAAAAAGTTTCCAGCGGAATGAAAATTAATTCGGCCGGCGACGACGCTTCGGGCTATTCGATTTCCGAGAGAATGCGCGTGCAACTCCGCAGCCTCAATCAAGATTATCAAAACGTTCAAAACGGCTCGGCGATGCTGCGGACGGCTTCGGGCGGCGTGGAAGATATCGTAAATCTTTTGCGCACGATGAAGGAGAAGGCAATCAACGCCGCAAACGATTCAAACACCGACGAAGACCGCCAAACGATTCAAAAGGAACTCACGCAACTTATCGACACGATTAACGACGTGGCACTTGGCAACGAGTACAACGGCAAAAGACTCCTCGACGGCCGCTACGACCCGAAAACCAAATACAAGGACGCCGCAACGACCGCCGTGGAAGTCGCAAAGGGAATGATGACTTCGTTAAACAATTCGACTTCATCGGCCGCTACAGCTCTCGACGAGGCGATTAAAGCCGCTTCCAACGGAAAATTTTCCACGACGGATTCTCTCGTCCAAAGTTTTTTGCGCGACTTGGACGCGGCCGCCCCAACGGATACGACTTCTGCCCGAAAATTTTTGGAAGATTACTGCGATATAATTTTGCTCAACGACGACACGGGCGCAATCACAGGCTCCGACGCGGGCGGCGATACGACTAAGACCGCTTCCTCCGTCGTGCCCGAACAAGTCGCCGTGACCAGCTGGGGTTTGCCGACACTCGGAGGCTCAACCACGATTGACGGCTTGACGATTAACTGGCCGACCACAGGCGCAAGCGGCAGCACGCTCACTGATAAAGAAGAACACATCCTCAAAGGTTTGAACTCGGATTGGATTGAACAAAGTTTGAATCTCGTCAAGGAAAGCTACGGCATTGACTTCAACGACGAGGGCGCGACCGTAAAATCAATTAACGTCACTTTTGAAAACGACAGCACCAACAATCGGCTCGCGGCCGTCAGTCACATGTACAACCCCGCCACGGGAAACGCCACTTCCTTAACATTGATCGTCAACATGCATTACTACAACACCATTGACACGGCCAGCCCCGACGGCGCAAATACAAACCCTTCATTGGGTGCAGGTTATCTCGACCGCACGATTGCTCACGAATTCACTCACGCGGTCATGGCGGCCAACATCAAAAATTTTTCTTCCTTGCCAAAATATTTTAAAGAGGGCACCGCCGAACTCGTCCACGGCATTGATGACATTCGCACGGATAGAATTAATCAGTTGCTCACCACGCGCAAAAATGACCTTGAAGATATTTTGAACGGAACGATTGAAGGCGACGACGGCGACCCCTACGCGGCGGGCTACATGCTCCTGCGCTATCTTTCCAAACAAGGACAGGCTTTGACGGGCGGAAGAATAGGTGAGAACACAAGATTTAATCCGCTGGTCATTCAGCACGGTACGCAAGCCGGCCAACACATGAATCTTTTTATCAAGGACATGCAAACCAAATCTTTGACGGCCGGCGACATTTTCAACAGCAAGGACGAACTCATCAACGAGAGCGATAAGGCTCGCTATCAAGCTTTGAACTACGACCCCGACAAGCAAGCGCAGTGGCTTGAAACTCTCCGTGCGGCGGCAGGCATGACGATTGATGATATATCCGTCAAGACCAAGGAAGACGCCAACATCGCTATCAGAGTTTTGGACGGTGCGCTGGAATATTCTCTCGACAACGCCACGACGATTGGCGCGTACCTCCAACGCCTCGACTTCACCGCGACGAACATCACAACTTCCGCCGAAAATGTTCAGGCCGCCGAATCGACTATCCGCGACGCTGACATGGCCAAAGAGATGATGAATTACACCAAGGCCAACGTCCTCTTACAGGCCGCGCAGTCCATGCTCGCTCAAGCCAATCAAAGTCCCGAAAACGTTTTGGGGTTGCTTCAATAAAAATTTTTTTCACTTCGGCAACGTGACGTTGCATCCGGCGTGTGTTCTTTCAACCGCCAAATAATTTTTTATTCGCTAATACACTTTGCCAATTAATTTTTTCAGGCAAATTTTTTTTTGCGCAAAAAAAACCCCCCGCCAAAATTTTTGACGGGAGGCCGAACCGATTATTCAGTTCAAATTATTTTTGCGTAACGTTGTCTCTTATTCGAATTGTTGCGTCTGACGGTTTGCTTTGATGGTGGTGCCGTCGTCGAAGGAGAAGGTGACTTCCGCGCTGTTCTGGATATTGAGCGAGCCGCCGTCCTTGAAGCTGACGTTGATTGCGCCGGATTCAATAACCGTGCCGTCGAAGTCAATCTGATCGAGGGTCGCGCCGAGGTGGATGATATCTCCGTCGAGGCCGCCGAGGATGGTGTCGTTGCCGTTGCCCATCTCGTAGTAGAACTCGTTGTGGACATAGCCCGCGACCATCAAGTCGTTGGCGTTGCCTGCGCCGCCCCACATGCTTGCGTTGCCGTTGCCGCCAATGATCGTGTTGGCCACGTTGTTACCGGCCATTTCGACGTTGGCGGTGGAGCCTGTCGCGTCGATGACGGAGAAGTCGCCGACGAATTCGACACCGTCGCTGTAGTCAGGAGCTTCGAGCCAGACTTTGGCGGAGGTGATGCTTTCGCCGATCTTGACGGTTGCGTTCTTCTCGGTTGCCGCGTAGAAGTCGACGTAGCTGTTGTTGACGGTGACTTCGCTTGCCGCAATCTGAGCGACGGTCTCGGTCTCGGTGCCGCGGTCGACGAGCATTTCTTCGCCTGCCGCACCAACGATGCTGACTTTTTCAGTCGCGCCGGTTTCTTGACCCTTGACAGCGATAGCAACTGCGCCGTTGACGACTTTGAGGTCGGTGACTTCGTTGCCGTCCGCCATGCCGAGGTTCAAGTTATCGAAGGTCGCCTGGTTGGTCGCGCCTTGCTCGATGAACTCGAATCCAACGATGGTGTTCTGTGCGCCGTTGTGGATACCGATGTTGAAGAACTCGGTGGAGCCGACTTTGTCTTCGTTTACGCCGCTGGGGAGACCGATGAGGACGTTCTTGCCGCCGCCGCCGTAGAGCGAGCTTTCACCGATACCGGCAATCAGAGTTTCGTTGCCTTTGCCGCCCTTGAAGATTGTCGTGCCCGATCCGCCGATGAGCGTGTTGACCGCAGAGCCGATTGAAACGTCAGTGGAGCCGACCGCGCTCGGATAATCGAGATCTTCGCCGTCCACGTCGATTCCAACGTAGCCGCTGTAGTTGCTGAAGTCAATCGCGCCGTCTTTGGCCAGATAGTAGTTCGGGACGATATCGTCGTTATCGGTAACTTCGATTGTGCCGCCTTCTTCAGCGATAGCCGCGTAGAGAACTTCGGAGCCGTTGATGAATCTCTGCTTGACGAATTCGCCGTCTTCGTCGGTTTCAGCCAACAAGGAGGACTTGCTGGAGGTGTCAACGATTCCGAGCACGCCGTCGGTGAAGGTGTAATCCAACTTGCCGTCGTAGCTCGTCACGTCGAAGATATCGCCCTCGAAGCCGCTGTGCAGATTCTCAACTGCGTCGCCTGCGCCGCGTCCGACGATGATCGTTGCAGCTTCACGTCCGGCTGTGTCGTCCAGGATAACGGTGTCTACGCCGTCGCCCGTGTCGATTGTGTCGCCCGCGCCAGCAAAGACCGTATCGTCATAGAGGCCGGTAATGAGCGAGGAGGCTGCCTTGTTGCCGTCGTAGTTGCCCACGAGCACAACTTCTTCCGCAATAGCCGAAGCGTCGAATGTGCCGCCGTCCACATCGGCGAAGCCCACGAGCTGACCGAAGTCATCGCCGTAGTCGTCGTCGCCGCCTCTGTCTTTGTAACCGAACAGACGAACCATGGTGCCCGGCGTGCCGCTCACGTTGTTGACAGTGATTTGCGTCTTGCGGTCGGTGCCTTCGGGCAAGGTGCCTGTGCCGTCAGCTTCGCCGCGGTCGATTGCAAAGATCGAGCCGTTGTCGAAGACCAGCAAGCCGTCTTTGATTGCGTCTTCAATGTCTTCTTTGATGTAAGGCAGTTCAGGATCGTGAATGACGATGCCGCTCTTGGAGTTGATGACGTCGTAGTTTTCCAAGACGATGTTGGCATTGGCCGCCGCGTAGGTGATGATCTTGTCGATACCGTTGGAGGCCATGTCGATGGTCGTGGTCATCGCGCTCTCACGATAGATAGCATCTTCGCGAGTTTCGCCGCGGATAACGATTGTGTCGTTGCCTGCGCCGGTGGTGATGGACACGGAGCCGTTTTCGTCGCGGCCGTCCATGATGACAGCGTCGCCCTTGTCGCCCAGGAGGATTGTCTTGTCGCCTTTGGCCGCCGCAGAGACGATAGCAACGTTGCCGCCCTCGTCGTTGAAGATAACGGAGTTGTCTTCCGTGTCGTCGAAGGTGTATTGAGCCGTGCCGCTCACGCTGCTGAGGTCTTGGCTGCCGTCGGTGGATTCAACGTAGTTTGCGCTGCGGTCGTTGACGCCCAAGGTGTTGAGGATGAAGTCGCGGTCGGTGTTGTTGTTGAAGATCGGGTGATCAGGATCATTGTCATAGGAGCTGCGGGCTTTGCTTCTGGTCTGGAAGCCGACAACTTCGATGTCTTCTTCAGCGATCTTGTAGCCGTCGTATTCCACATCGTTGACGGTGAGGGTTTCGCCCTTGGCAAATCCGTCGACAGTGAGGATAGCGTCTTCGTCCAGGTCGCCGACTTCGCCGTCCGCGCTGATTGTGAGTTCGCCGTCGTTGTCGTCTTCAACAGTGTAAGTTCTGCCGTTGACGGTGAAGGTGTCGGTGCCGCCCGTGGTGGTGAATTCGAAGACGGTTTCGGCGTCGGTGGTGGTGCCTTCAACGTAGCTGTTGACAACGTCGCCGCTCTTGAGGCCGGTAACAGTGTCGAGAGCCGTGCCGGTGGTGGAGGTCGCTTTGGCAACTTGATCATCATCAGCATAGTTCACGGTCAGGACGTTGCCGTTGATGATGATGCCGCTGTCGTTTTCGTCGATGTCCGCGCTGCCGACAAAGCCGTACACGCCGTCAATCGTGACGTCGCCGTTGGTGGTGTTGGAGAATTTGGCCGTGCCGCCTTCTTGCTCGAAGTTGAATTCGATGTTGTCATCGGAAACAACTGCGTCTGCGCCGAGCGCGCCGAGAGTGAATTGCGAAGTATCAGCGTCAGTCAAAGCAACAGTGACGTAGCCGTCCTCGTCGGTGACGGTGGGAACAGCGATGTCGTTGCCGTTGTAGCGCAGGCCGATTCTGTCGTCTTCATCGGTGGGAACGGTGATTTGGTCGCCTTTTGCAGTAAAGACGAAGCGGACGATGTTGTCGCCCTCTTGGACGAGGTAGCCCTTGCCGCTGTATTCGAATTCGTCGCCTTCGCCGTCGGTGACAGTGCCGCCGTTGCCGTTGTCGACATAGACGCCAGCGATTCCGCCGTTCACGCCGTCAACCGTGAAGACTTGAGCTTCATCAGCAACATGAACCTGAGGATAGGCGTTTGCGTTTGCGTCGGCTTTGCCATTATAGGTGAAGTCGCCGGTGTTGACAGAGACGTAGCCGTTGACAGCCGCGGAGGTGATGAGACCTGTAGCAGGAACATTGTAGCCGGCCTTGATGATCGGGATGCCGCCTTCTTCGTCGGTGACGTTGGGAGCGGTGACGGTCATGGTGTCTTTGTCGGAAGTGAAGAGGTCGAGGTTCTGGACGCCTTCAACATTGCCGTCTTCGTTGAAGTAAATCTTGATACCTTTTTTAACATTGCCGTTTTCGTCGGTGAAAGTAGCGCGGGTACCTTTGGAAATGGCGAAGTCAAATTGGGTATCGCCGATAGTGAGCGAAGCGGAAGCAGCAGTGACTTCAGCAACATAGCCATATTTGGTCTTGGTGACGGTGTAGTTGGAGCCGGTGATGATCTCGGAGCCCGCGAGGACTTCGTCGTCGTCATAGACTTTGAAGTTGGAGTCGGTTACGGTGATAGCGTCGCCGGTGTTGACCAGGACGAAACCGGCAACGGTGGTGCCGTTGGTGATGAAGTAAGCTTTTTCGTCATTGTCGCCTTCGTCCGCCGCGTATTTATAAGTGGTGGTGCCAATCTTGATAGAGCCGGACTCAACAGTAGCATCGGTGTCGGCGTTATCTGTCGTGGGCGGAGCAATCAAGGTAACATCATCAGCCGCTTTGACTTGAATGACTGCGCCGTCTTCAGCAGCCAGTTCGCTCAAATCCATAGCGAGTTTGCCGTCGGAGCCGTAGGTAAGAGTGAATTCGCCGGCTGCGGCGCGGACGTTCTTAATTTGAATGCTGTTGTCGTCAAGCGTGAACTTGTAATCGCCGTTGACAGCGACAATGCCGCCTGCGCTCTCGTCGGTGTCGATGGATTCAAGGGTTACGATGTAGCCGTTTTCATCGAGATTTAAGACACTTTCGGAACCGAAGCCGCTAAGGTCGGCAGTAATCTTGCCGTTTTCGGACGTGTACGAGTCATTATCACCGGCACTGTAGCCGCTCCAGATCATGAAGTGACCGTTGCCGCTACTCAAGTGAGCCTGCGTTGCGATGCCGTTGCTCAAAGCCACGTTCAAGCCGCTCGAGCCGCCGAATGCGAAGTTAACAGAGCCCTGATCGATTTGGAACGGTTTGTCGTCAGAGACAGCTTCAGTGAAGGAGAAGCCCGCAACCGAATTAACTTCGATTTCTTTGTAGGTGAGGTTGCCGTCCGCGCCGCCGTCTTCTTTCACGGTGACTTTGGTGGCCACGAAGCCGAGCCACACGCCGGTGTTGTTGCCGGTGAGCGGGTTGCCGTTCTTCCAGACGTATTCGGAGCCGTCGGTCTTGGTGACTTCCGTTTTGGCATCCAGAATGTTTTCGGCTTCTTCGTCTTGATAAGTTGCGGAGCTGTCGCCCGTGGTGTCGGTGTTGTTCACAAAGCCGCTGTCGGTGTCGTCTGACGGAGCAACAAATTCTTCAAATTCAAACTCGTCAAGGACGCTGAAAAAATCATTCATTTAAAAAGTACTCCCTTCTTTAGCCGCGTCTTTTTTTGGAAAGTTGCGGCTCTCTGAAAAAAGATTCGTGAAACAGATTGAACCCCTTTTTGGATAATCCCAAAAACCAAAACAGCGTCGGATTCGGGCGAACCCTACACGATTCGTCGAACCCAAACGCCACAGCCCATGACCTTGCGCCATTCGTTCCCCAACTGCCGGCGAAGATCCCCCTTGTAACAGCCGCGTCCACCAAACGCCCCGCTGTCGGGCGCAGAATAACGCAGGAAGCAATTTTTGTCAAGTGTTTACTTTAAAACGCCTTTCAACTTTGGTAAAAATCAGCGGAATGACAAACAAAATCGCGAAGAACGGCAAGAACGCCTTGAAAAATTCGTAAGCCTCGAAGGACAAAAAAATTTTCAGCAGAGGATAGACGACGGCCGATATCACGCCCAAAACGCCGAAGCCGATAATCACGCGCCACAATTTATTTTTTGCGGAAACTTTTGTTTTAAAGCGGATAAATTTATCTTCGAGGAACCAGCCGAGGAAAAATGCCAGCCCGAAACCCGCGGCGTCAAATGCGGCGGCACGAGCACTCAACGGGTCGACGATAACCTTGCCGTTGAAAACATCTTCGGGGTACGGTTTGAAGTAGAGCCACAAAGAAACGAGAATCACACCGCCCAGCCCGCAGAGGAAAAAAATTAATTTGCGTTCGTCGTCCTTGCCGAGCCAATTAAAAATTCTCTCCGCGACGAAAAATAATCCGATTGAATAAATCATCGCGAACAAAACATCTTGCGGAGTGTGCACGCCCAAAAAATTTCTGCTGAATGCGACGGCCAAAACAATCAGCGCGCAGGGAATCATCAGCCACGGCAAAATTTTCCGATAAAAAAACGCGAAGCCGCCGTAAATCGCCGTTGTGAATTGAGCGTGACCGCTCGGAAAAGAAAATTCGGAGGCGACGGCTTGAGCCTCGGCGGACGGAATCAGCGCGGCGTCTTTGAACCACGGACGATAGACGCAAAAAGTTCCTTTGAGCAATTCGTTGATGACGCGGCCGATTTGAGCGTTGAAGAGCAAAAAAATCCCCGCGTGCTTATTTATGCACCAAAAAAGTATCGCGGGCAACGCGGCAGTGATCGCGCTTTTGGGCAGATGAGAGACGGCTGAAAAAAAACTTTCGCCGCCCCAATCGTTACGAAGCTCCTGTAAAAAAATCAGATAATCTAAATCCATGTCACACCTCCAAAAATTTCATCTTGTGCGCGACGGTCATCATTTCGCACTGACGAACCAAGACATTTAACCCCGTGAAAAGATTTCCCGTCAACACGTCGGCAATCATCAAAGTTCCCACGTATTCGAGCGGCAAATTCAAATTCGTCAACAAAAGCGTGAAAGTCGCCACGATTCCGCCGGCCGCGTTCGGTGAGGCAAAACTTAGTTGAATTGCCAGGAACGCCAGGACGAACAACTCCGGCACAGAAAAAGTTTCGCCCGAAACCGCCACGACATAAAAGCCCGCCACGGACAGCTGAATCAATTTCGACGGCGAAAACAAAACCAACGACAGCGGTATCCAAAAGTTGCAGAATTTTTCTTCGATGTGCAAGCTCTCTTTGGATATCTCCAAACTTTTTGGCAACGAGGCAACGGAACTGCCCGTCGTCAAAGAAATTATCGCCGCGGGTGAAATTTTTTTCAAGAAGTCTGCGGCGGAAATTTTTGTCTTGAAAGTGACGCGCAACAACATTAGCACGATTATTATCGCGTAAACGATTAATTCCGCGGCAATTATCTCCCAAACCTTGAAAAAATCCGTCAGACTGCTCGTCAACAGCGTTTTGAAGATACAAAGGAAAATTATCAGCGGAATTATCGAAAAAACCGCCTCGACGATGTTAAACATCAAAAAATTGAGTTCCGCAACCAAATTTTTTACGTTGGAGATTCTCCTGCCGATTTTTATAATACAAATCCCCACGACGAACGCCATAACCGTGACTTGCAGGACATTTCCCTTCAAAAAAGCTTCCAAAATGTTCGTCGGGACGAATGAAAGCAACATCGTCGAAATTTCGCTCAAATCAACCGCATTTTTGTCCGTCAGCAACGTCACGGGGAAAAAAATCTCGCCGATTGCAAAAGTTATCGCAACAATTACCGCGTCGAGCAAAAAAAATCTGCCCAAAACCGTCGAGCCGATGTTATTTAGCATGGTGACATCTTCAATGGCGCAAATTCCGGCCACAATCGAAAAAAATATCATAAAAACCGTCACCGTGACGATTAATTTCACTAAAATTGACAGTGCGGGCGAAATTATTTGCTCTGACAAAACTTTTTGCACTTCCGGCGGAAAATTTCCTGCGATAAACGAAAAAATTATCGCCAAAATTATCGCAACGCTTATCGAGCCGCCCGGAATCTTCGGAAGTCGCCGTTCGCGCGTCGAAAAGGAAATTAATTCGTTAAAACCGTTTTCGTAGCGGTAAATCGTCTTTTCTTCTTCGTAGCGCAGGAGATTTTGCATGACTTCGTTGGTAAAAACAGTTTCGTCGTCCGAATTATTTTCCAGCGGAGAAAAAGCCTCGCCTTTGACGCGGATAATAATTTTTGGTGCGCCGAAAAATTTTCTCGTGTAAAGTTGGAATTCGTGCGCCGAACCGAATTTATCTTGATAACGCAGCAAAGATTCTTCGACTACGAGACAAATTTTGAGCACGTCTTTGTGCGGGGCGTTCGATTTTTCAAAAAAGGCGCGAATGTCCTTGACGGCCGCGCCAATTTCGTTATTTGTCAGTTTCATCTCAATAAATCGGATATTTTTTGCACAAAACCGCAACTCTCGCCCGCGCTTCAGCTTTTTTGTCGTCGTCAGTCGGATTATTCAGCACAAGAGCAATAATTTCCCCAACTTCGCGCATATCGTCTTCCAAAAAGCCGCGAGTTGTCAAAGCAGGGCTTCCGAGCCTCAAACCGCTGGTGACAAACGGACTGCGCGGCTCAAACGGGATTGTATTCTTGTTCGCGGTGATATTTACCTCGTCGAGAACGTTTTGCGCCTCTTTTCCCGTGATATTTTTGCTCGTGAGGTCTACAAGCATTAAATGATTGTCCGTGCCGCCCGAAACTATCCTAAATCCGTCTTTTTGAAGAGTTTTAGCTAAAATTTTTGCATTTTTGATGATTTGCGCCGCATAATCTTTAAATTCGGGCTGAAGTGCTTCAAAAAACGCAACGGCCTTTGCCGCGATGACGTGCATGAGCGGGCCGCCTTGTGTGCCGGGGAAAATCGCTTTATTGAATTTTTTTCCGAGTTCTGCGTCGTTGCAAAGGATTAATCCGCCGCGAGGGCCTCTCAAAGTCTTATGCGTCGTCGAAGTCACAACATCGGCGTAAGGCAACGGACTGGGGTGCAATCCTGCCGCGACCAAGCCCGCAATGTGCGCCATATCGACCATTAAATAAGCTCCGACCTTTTTTGCAGTGTTTGCGAGCCGTTCAAAGTCAATTATTCGCGAATATGCCGACGCTCCCGCCACAATTATCTTCGGACGGCACTCAAAAGCGATTTTTTCCAAATTTTCGTAGTCAATCGTCTCAGTTTCGCGATTTACGCCGTACGGAACGATTTTAAAGTACTTTCCGCTCATGTTGACGGGCGATCCGTGCGTCAAATGCCCGCCGTCAGTCAAATTCATTCCCATAATCACATCGCCGGGCGTCGCGAGCGCAAAATACACCGCCATGTTCGCTTGAGCACCCGAATGCGGCTGAACGTTGGCATATTCGCAGTTAAAAAGCTTTTTCGCGCGATCAATCGCAAGTTTTTCCGCCACGTCGACGAATTCGCAGCCGCCGTAATATCTTTTGCCGGGATAACCCTCGGCGTATTTATTCGTCAAAACAGAGCCTTGAGCCTCCATAACAGCTTTGCTCACGATATTTTCCGACGCGATCAGTTCCAACTTGTTTCTCTGGCGATTCAGTTCATTTTCCACCGCCGCGAACAGTTCAGCGTCTTTTTTCAAGCTTTCCATTAAATTCATGCCGTAACCTCCAAAAATTTAGTTTTCTGTTAAATTAAGAGCCGTCAAAAGCCCAAACATGCCTTGAGCCGCCACATCGTTGATAATTTTGCCCGCGTCGTTGAAATAATAGAAATTCATCACGCTGAACGAAAATTTTTTGCCCGTCGGCGCAAGATTCATAAAATTTCCGTCGTGAGTGCCGCTGCAAGTCCAATGAACCGCAATTTTGTCGTTTTCGGCCGCCATATCGACAATTTCCCAGCGAATATCAGAAAAACTTTGCCGCATAAGCTCAACGACGCTCAAATAGCCCGCGCCGCCGATTAAAGGCTTGTCCGAAACGGGCGTAGTGAATTCTGCGTCCGCCGCGATGAGTTCTTCCGCCAAAATTTTGTCATTCGTGTTTATGCACGTCATAAAGCGTTTCATAGTCAATTTGTTGCGCTCGATATTGCTCAATTCAATACCTCCATGATTTTTTCCGCCGAAATTGCCCCGTGACGTAAAATTTTCGGCTCCGAAGTAGTTAAATCGATTATTGTCGACGAAATTCCGAATTTGCACGCTCCGCCGTCCAAAATTATCGAAATTCTCCCCGATAAGTTGTCAAAAACTTCCTGCGCGGTCTTCGGCGGCGTTTTTCCAGATAAATTCGCGCTCGGTGCCGCGATTGGTACGCCTGAAAGGGTTATCAGCTTTAATGCAACGTCATTTGCGGGGAATCTTATCCCGACGCTCGATTTTCCCGTCACGAAGTCAGGAATAATTTTATTCTTTGGCAATATTATCGTCAAGGCACCCGGACAAAACGTTTTGAATAATTTTTCGGCCTGCGCGGTGATTATCGCGATTTTTTCCGCCATTTCAAGGCTCGAAACGTGCAAACTCAACGGTTTGTCGTTCGGTCTGCCCTTCACAGCGAAAATTTTCCTGCAAGCCTCGATATTTAAGCCGTCCGCGCCCAATCCGTAGACAGTTTCCGTCGGGAACGCCACCAAAGAGCCTTTTTTAATCATTTCCGCCGCAAAAATCAAATTTTCTTCCGTCGGACGCAAAATTTTTGTCTGCAATTCAATTCCTCCCGATTACGACACGTTCAATCCCCGCCAAATCTTTAAAAATTTCAATTTCGACAAATTTTTCCTGCTCGAAAAGATTTTTCACGGCCGACGATTGATTGAAACCGATTTCGACCGCCAAAACGCCGCCGTCGACCAAAAATTTCTTCGCGCCCGAAATTATCAGCCGATAAAAGCTCAAACCGTCAATTCCGCCGTCCAAAGCAAGTTGCGGCTCGCGTTTTACCTCCGATTGCAAAGTTTTCAAGTCATTTGTCGGGATATATGGCGGATTCGAGACTATTGCGTCGAAAATTTTGCCTTCGACGGGAAAAAACAAGTCTCCGCAAAAAAATTCGGCTCTTTCGTCGACGTGAAACTTTTTCGCGTTGAATTTTGCGACTTCCAAAGCTTTTTCGGAGATATCGACGGCTATTGCGCGAGAATTTTTGACGAATTTAAGAATTGAGACTGAAATTGCGCCTGAACCTGCTCCCAAGTCCAAAAATTTGCCTCCGCCGCGCGAACGCAAGAATTCTCCGACGAATTCGGCTAAAATTTCAGTTTCAGGCCGCGGAATAAGCACATTTTCGTTGACGGCGAACGACAAACCAAAAAATTCTTTCGCGCCGATTAAATATGCCGTCGGAATTCGTTCCAAACGCCGATTTATCAGCTCATTGAAACGAAAAACCGATTCGAGCGGCAAAATTTTATCGGAATCGACGTAAAGTTGTAATCTTCGACATTTTAGGACGTGTGCGAGCAAAATTTCAGCGTCGAGGCGTGGATTTTCGATTTTTTCGGCCGCCAGACGTTGTGAAGCTGATTTTAAGACTTCAAACACGGAAAATTTCATAAAAAACACCTCTCAAGCGATTATAACAGAAAAAAACGCCCTTGAAAGGCGATTTGGAGAAATTTTTGCGATTTGGAGCTTGAAAACGGGTTTTGAAGTGATTTTGGCGGCTAAAATGACAAAATCCAATATATTAGATTTTGTATCGCGTCAGAATGCGGATTTTTCGGCCACCCGCCAAATCAGGGTGTTTTTTTCGTTCAAAATGAGTTTTCCGCGTCCGTGGCAAAAAAAATCGCCCCGAAAGGCGTTTTGAAGTTTCAAAGTGCGAAATTTGCTGTTTTGGACGATAAATCAGCGCGGTTTGGCGAAAATCATTCTTCCGGCGGACGTTTGGAGCGCGGAAGTGACTTCAACGGAGATTGTGCGGCTCAAATAGCGGTGACCGTTCTCGATAACGATCATTGTGCCGTCATCGAGGTACGCAACGCCTTGACCGGGCTCTTTTCCGTCCTTTACGACCTGCACGCGCATGGTTTCGCCGGGAATAACGACTGGTTTGACTGCATTTGACAGTTCATTTATGTTTAAAACGTCTACGCCGCGCAATTGAGCAACTTTATTTAGGTTAAAGTCGTTTGTGATGATTTTTCCGCCGAGTTTTTGCGCCAGACGCACCAATTTTGAGTCTACGCCCTGAATATCATCGAAATTCACGTTCATAATCTCAACTTCGAGGTGATTTGATTCGTCCTCGCGGATTTTTTGCAAAACATCAAGCCCGCGACGTCCGCGAACCCTTCTGAGCGTGTCAGACGAGTCTGCGATGTATTGAAGCTCTTCCAAAACGAAAACCGGGATTAAAAGCGTGCCTTCGAGGAATCCTGTCTTGCAAATGTCTGCAATTCGTCCGTCGATGATAACATTTGTGTCGAGAAGCTTATAATTTTTATTTTTATGCTCTTTTAGCTTGACGAGATTGACTTTTGGGCGTTCTGCGGGCGGTTCGGCGACTTTTTCGGCTTCTTTAGCCTCTTTAGCGGCTTTTGCGGCCTCTCGGTTGCGTAAAATCTCTTTTATGAAGTCAAAACTGCCGGTAATCTCTTTTCTCTTCTTAATTGTGAGCCGAACGCCCAAATAACCGAGCACGATACTGAAAATGATAGGAAAATAGCTTCCGATGACGGGAATTCGGGCAAAAGCGTTGCCCAATAAGTTCGCGATGATAAGTCCGATAGCCAAACCGACTGCTCCGGCGATTACGTCGTTGATCGGCATTTTGCTGAGCTGTTTTTCAACAAAAAAAGTAAAATTTTTGAGTTTGTCGATTAAAAACGGGGAAATAAACCACCCTGCGAGCCCTCCGACGAGTGCACCGGCCAAAATCAAGCCCAAACCGGCGATCGTCAGCTCAAAAACACCCGTATCGAGCTTAAAGAACTCCAAATTGATGTATGAGATTAAAAAAGGGCTTACTTGGTGCAAAGCTGCGCCTCCGACGATTGCAAACGTCAAAGTTATGAAGAATTTTATCGCTTTATCAAGCATAGACTTCACCTCCCATAAAATTTACGCAAGCCTAGCATATTTTTATGAAATTTTACTGATTGAAGCCGACGGGGAAGAATTTTTTATCATTTAATAACTTTTCGACGCGCAAAACGATTTTTTCGGCCAATTCGGCCTTTGACATCAGCGGAAACGTCTCAATTTCGCCGTCGCGCCAAATAATCGACGCAATATTGGTTGAAACGCCGAAACCTGCGCCTTCAGCCGTCACATCATTGGCAACGATGAAGTCCAAGTTCTTTTCGACGAGTTTTTTCCGCGCGTAATCCAAAATATTTTGAGTTTCGGCGGCAAAACCGACGAGAACTTGATTTTTTTTCAAATTTCCGAGTTCGCGGAGGATATCGGGGTTTTTTACGAGTTCGAGCGTCAAATTTTCGGCGGATTTTTTAATTTTCTGCGCGGCGGGCGATTTTACGCGATAATCTGCGACTGCGGCGGACATAATCACGCAATCGGCCGTTTCAAACTCATTTAAAACCTTTTCGCGCATTTCTAACGCCGATTCGACCTTGAAAAAGCTTTTTAAGCCGTTCGGAGGCTCAATTTCGGCTTTTCCGGAGATTAAAACGACATCTGCGCCCGATTCGACGGCAAATTTCGCAATTTCGCAGCCCATGCGCCCGCTCGAACGATTTCCGATGTATCGAACGGGGTCAATCGCCTCCAAAGTGCCGCCGGCAGTCACGATAATCTTTTTTCCGGCTAAAATCTGTTCTTCGGCCAAGATTTTTTCGATTTCGGCGCAAATTTCTTCGGGTTCGGGCAATCTTCCTTTGCCGGAGGTGCCGCAAGCCAAATTTCCTGTGTTTGGTTCCAAAATTTTCACTCCGCGAGCCTTTAAGACGGATAAATTTGCTTGAGTGGCGGGATTTTCGTACATTTTGGTGTTCATGGCGGGCGCGACCAAAATTTTTCCGTCAAAAGCCAAAATTGTGGTCGTTAGCAAGTCATCGGCGATTCCGTGAGCCATTTTAGCCAAAAAATTTGCTGTGGCGGGCGCAATCAGGATTAAATCGGCGAAATTTGCCAAAGCGACGTGCGCCACATGAAAATTCGCCGCATCCCCGAACATTTCCACGGACACGGCGTTACCGGTAATTTCTTGAAAGGTTCTCGGCGAGACAAATTCGGTTGCGTTGCGCGTCATCATGATTTTGACGTTTGCGCCGGATTTTTTCAGGCGGCTCGCGACCTCAACAACTTTGTACGCCGCGATTCCGCCCGTCACACCGATCAAAATATTTTTTTCCATGCGTCAATCCTTTATCGTGTAAGTGATTTTCCCCTCGTTGATTTCTTCCATCGCGTTTGTCAAATTTTTCCCTGCGTGAATTTCAACGCGGCAGGGTTTTCCGCTCAAAAGTTCGCGGGCTCTTTTGCTGGCCAGGACGACCAGAGCGTAACGGCTGTGCGCCTGCTTGAGCATCGAGTCCGTCGAAGGATTGACCATGCTAAGCGGCGTTGCGTTCAACTTCATTTAAAATCCTCCCTCAAAAATAAATTTGTCTGCGTTGCGAGAAACTTTGCAGCGTTCGGCCGTCAAAATCGCTTTAATTTTTTCGGCGGCGTTTTCAATCGTGTCGTTGACGACGACGTAATCATATTCGAGGCCGATTTTAATTTCGGCGACGGCATTTTTCAATCGACGTTCCAAAGAAGCGGGCGTTTCGGTGCCGCGGCCTTCGATTCGGCGTTTGAGCTCGTCCAAACTCGGCGGCAGGAGAAAAATAAAAATTCCTTCGGGGCATTTTTTCTTGACGTTGAGCGCGCCTTGAACGTCGATTTCCAAAAGGATGTCTTCACCGCGATTGAGTCGCTCCTCGATTTTGTTTAGCGGTGTGCCGTAAAAATTCCCGTAGACTTGGGCGTACTCCAAAAATTTTCCGTCGGCGATCCAACTTTTAAATTCGTCGCGGCCGAGGAAATAATATTCTCTGCCGTCAGTTTCGCCGGGACGAGGCTCTCTGGTTGTGGCGGAAATTGAATAAGCGACCGCGGGCAAGTCGTTCAAAATTTTTTTGCAAACAGTGCCCTTGCCCGTGCCGCTCGCGCCGGAAATGACAATCAGAAGCCCGCGCATTTAAAATTCTCCGACGAAAACTTTTTCGGCCGCGCCCGTCATGAAAATGTGATTGTTTTCGCGCCAATCGATTTGAAGTTCGCCGCCGTCGAGGATGACCGTGGATTTTTTGCCGGCCAAGCCGTTCAAGTTCGCCGCAACAGCCGTGGCACAAGCTCCCGTGCCGCACGCCAAAGTGATTCCGCTGCCGCGCTCCCAAACTCTCATGCGCAACTTGTTTTCGCCGACAACTTGGACGAATTCGGTGTTGGTCTTGCGCGGGAAAAATTTATGCGTCTCGAACTTCGGGCCGATGTGTTCCAAGTCAATCTTTTTGATGTCGTCGACAAAAACCACGCAGTGCGGATTGCCCATGGAAACGCAAGTCATCTTGTATTTGACGCCGTCAACTTCAATCGGCTCGGCGATCAATTTTTTTGAGCCGAAACCGTCAACGGGAATTTTGTCCGCGGCGAAAATCGGCTCGCCCATGTCCACGGTTACCAAATCGTATTTCATGCTCACGGTCAAAATGCCCGCGCCCGTCTCTACCGTCAAATCGTCGTCGGAGAAAAATTTGTCGCCGCTCAAAAGGTAGCGCGCAAAACATCTCAAGCCGTTGCCGCACATTTCGGCTTCGGTTCCGTCCGCATTAAAAATTCTCATGCGGGTGGCCGCCTTGTTGGAGCTGAGCACGTAAATCACGCCGTCCGCGCCGATTCCAAAATGTCTGTCGCACAGCTGTTTAATTTTTTCGGGCTCGTCAATCGCGTCGCCGGGGCGGTCAATCAAAATGAAATCGTTTCCGCAACCTTGCCACTTTTCAAATTTCTGCAAAACAATCATCTCCTTTGATTCGCGAAGTATACAACTTTTTTACAGTTCGTGCAACCAATCAATCTTGGAGCATGCGCAAAAAAAAATCCCGCCGCGCAGACGGGAAAAAATTTTTTCGTTCATTGCTTCTTGAGCTTGGAGCCGACGATTGCGTACGTTGAATCGTTGACGTGAAAAGTCGTGGCGGAAAAATCTTTGAGCGTGACGGAGCCGCCGTCGAAAGAAAATTTCACGGCGTCGTTCTTGTACGTGGCTTTGAAGTCGAGGCTGTCCAACGTGAGAGTGTCGTTGTCGTCGAAGCCGAAGATGATATCTTTGCCCGAATCGCAAAAGAATTCGTCGGCCTGTTCACTGCCCCAGAGCGAATCATTTCCTGCGCCGCCGCTGACCGTCGTTTTCCTTCCAAAAACTTTAATCGTGTCGTTGCCCGCGCCGCCGTCGACAGAAAGATTTCCTCCGCGAGACGTGATAATATCTTTGCCGTCGCCGCCGCCAATCAACGCGCCGTGGTAATTGCCGGCCGCGAAATTAAATTCGTAACCGCTGCCGTCGACGACAACTTTTTTATCGAGTGTGCTTGCCTTCAACGTAATTATTTTGTCTGTGACGGAAAGCCCGTTTCGAGATTTCACGCCCTCGACCGTCGCCAACGTCTTAACAGATTTTTTGGAATAGTTGATGGCGTTGTCTGCGAGCGTGTAGCCGGCCGTCGTCGTCTGCTTATAAGTTGCCGTCGATTCACTGAGGCTCCAGGCTTTTGAAGTCGAAGTTTTTGTGACGTCGGAGCCGAGCTTGAGGGTGTAGCCGTCGCTGATTGTAACTTCCTTCTTGTTCAGCGATGCATCCGAAACCGTGACAACTTTTTTCTTCAAGCTGAGCCCGTCGACAGATTTCACGCCCTCGATCGTCGCCAAAGTCTCGACAGATTTTTTGGAATAATTGATGGCGTTGTCTGCGAGCGTGTAGCCGGCCGTCGTCGTCTGCTTATAAGTTGCCGTCGATTCACTGAGGCTCCAGGCTTTTGAAGTCGAAGTTTTTGTGACGTCGGAGCCGAGCTTGAGGGTGTAGCCGTCGCTGATTGTAACTTCCTTCTTGTTCAGCGATGCATCCGAAACCGTGACAACTTTTTTCTTCAAGCTGAGCCCGTCGACAGATTTCACGCCCTCGATCGTCGCCAAAGTCTCGACAGATTTTTTGGAATAATTGATGGCGTTGTCTGCGAGCGTGTAGCCGGCCGTCGTCGTCTGCTTATAAGTTGCCGTCGATTCACTGAGGCTCCAGGCTTTTGAAGTCGAAGTTTTTGTGACGTCGGAGCCGAGCTTGAGGGTGTAGCCGTCGCTGATTGTAACTTCCTTCTTGTTCAGCGATGCATCCGAAACCGTGACAACTTTTTTCTTCAAGCTGAGCCCGTCGACAGATTTCACGCCCTCGATCGTCGCCAAAGTCTCGACAGATTTTTTGGAATAATTGATGGCGTTGTCTGCGAGCGTGTAGCCGGCCGTCGTCGTCTGCTTATAAGTTGCCGTCGATTCACTGAGGCTCCAGGCTTTTGAAGTCGAAGTTTTTGTGACGTCGGAGCCGAGCTTGAGGGTGTAGCCGTCGCTGATTGTAACTTCCTTCTTGTTCAGCGATGCATCCGAAACCGTGACAACTTTTTTCTTCAAGCTGAGCCCGTCGACAGATTTCACGCCCTCGACCGTCGCCAACGTCTTCTCCAAAGTGTCGTAAGTTGCGGTGGAGCCGTTTAAGTTCCATTTAGGAATTTCTTCGCCATCGATGTTGACGGTTTCCAAATCAGCCGCGCCTTCCAAAGTTATCTTGCCGCTGCCGACCGTGACGATGATATTGTCGCCGACTTTTTCGGCGGAATATGTGCCGGTGCCGCCGCCGATTTGGAGCGTGTCGTCCTCACCGAAGCCGCGAATCAAATCGTTTCCGTCGCCGTTCTCATAAAGAGTGGTGGTCTCCAGGCCGTCGTTGTCAATGATGTCGTTGCCTTTGCCGCCGCGAATTGTGCTGTAACTTCCTGGGGCATAGGCCATGTCGATATAGAAATCGCCGGTGCTGACGTGGATGGTGTCGTTGCCGTCGCCCGCGTCGATGGATGCCTCTTTGCCCCAATCGAAGATTAAATCGTTGCCCGCGCCGCCGTTGATCGAACTGTAAGCACCGCCGTTGGCAATGGTGTCGTTGCCTCTGCCGCCAAGGATCGTGTGATACTCAACGCTAGTAGCGTCCTCGTGATAGATTAAATCATTGCCCGCGCCGCCGTCAGACAAAATCGCGTTACAACCTGGGGAAAAGGAAATCGTATCATTGCCCGCGCCGCCGTCGATTGTCACGTTGGAGCTCCAGTTGTTGTAAATTTCGTCGTTGCCCGCGCCGCCGTCAATCAACATGTCCGAGGCGTAGGCTTGGATAGTGTCGTCACCCTCGCCTGCGTCGATTGTCACGTTCGAGCTCGAGTCGTGGGAATAAATCGTATCGTTGCCCGCGCCGGCGTTGATCGAAACGTTGTCGCCGTAGTTTTCGATGGTGTCGTTTCCTTCACCGCCAAGGATTGTCACGTCGGGGGGACCACTCTTTGGATAGCCTGAACCACCATTCGCAATGTAGTCGTCGCCGGCTCCCGCGTCGATTGAGGCGTTGTCGCCGTTGTTTTTGACGGAGTCGTTGCCTGCGCCCCCGTTGATTGAAACTTGAGCGGCTTGATTGTCGATGTAATCATTACCTTTGCCCGCATCGATTGTAGATTTATCGCCCGCGCTGTAGTTGCGAATTTCGTCATTGCCTGTGCCGCCGACGATTGAGGCGTTGTCGCCGTAGTTATAAATGTAATCTTTGCCTCCGGCGCCGTCGATTGTCACGTTGACAGGATTTTCCGCAGAATAGTATCCACCGTTTGTAATGGTGTCGTTGTACGCGCTGCCGCTGACCAAAGTGTTTGACGTGTAGTTTGTGATATCCATAAAAATCATCTCCTTCTTTAAAACGAAAAAACTTTTACATGTATTATAATAATTGTTTTTTTTTTTTGTCAATTGTCGGCCGAAAGTTTTTTTGCAAAAAAAAATCCCGCCGAAGCGGGGAGAAAAATTTTTTTAATCTTTGATCATGTTTTCCAGCGTCTCGAAGAGGACTTCCGGCTCGACGGGTTTGGACAGGTGCGCGTTGAGTCCGGCCTGCAAGCTGCGTTGGACGTCCTCGTCGAAGGCGTTGGCCGTGAGCGCGATTATCGGAATGGTTTTTGCGTCGGGGCGATCGAGCGCGCGGATTTTTTGCGTCGCGGTCAGCCCGTCCATCTCCGGCATGCGCATATCCATCAAAATTGCGGCGTAATAATTTTCGGGCGAGTTTTGGAATTTTTCCAGCGCGATTTTTCCGTTCTCGGCCAGCTCCGCTTCCATTTCCCGCATTTGCAAAACCATCATCATAATTTCGGCGTTGACGGGCATATCTTCGGCCAGAAGAATTTTTTTGCCTTTGAGGTCGGCCTTAGTTTTGTTTTTGAGGACGTCAACTTTTTTCTTGCGCAGAGCGTTTTTAAATTCTTCGAGCAGACTGCCGGAAAAGAGCGGCTTGGCAATGAAGCTGTCGACGCCCGCAGCCAAAGCTTCGTCCATGATATCGTCCCAGTTGTAAGCCGTCAAAATTATAATCGCCGTCTCGTTGCCGATGATTTCCCGAATCCTGCGCGTGACTTCCACGCCGTCCATTTCGGGCATGTGCCAATCGACGATGATTAAATTGTACGGCTCGCGGCGGGCGTGGCGGAGTTTGACGCGCTCGATTGCCTCTTTGCCGCTCATTACGGTTTCGGCGGCGATGCCGGCTTTTTCCAAAACCAATTTTGCGTGGTCGCAGGCGATTGCGTCGTCGTCGATTATCAGCACGTTCAATTCTTGCGGCTTAATCTCTACGTCGTCAATCGTGTCGTTTTTGTCGGAGTTCATCAGCGTCACGGTCACGGTAAAGGTCGTGCCTTTGCCTTTTTCGCTGTCGACTTCAATTTTTCCGTTCATCATGTCGACGATACTTTTTGTTATCGCCATTCCCAGGCCGGAACTGCCGTATTTGCTCGTGTTGCCCGAATCTTCCTGACTGAACGCTTCAAAAATCCTCGGCAGATAATCTTTACTCATGCCGATTCCCGTGTCTTTTATCGTGAACTTGAGCGTGGTTTTTTTGTCGAAGTCGGCGGTCTTCTCCACGATGAAATCGACTTTGCCTCCTTCGGGCGTGAACTTGACGGCGTTGCCCAAAATATTTATCAGAACTTGCCGCAACTTTATGCTGTCGCCGATGTAATATTCGCCCAGATGCCCGTTGATGTGGCAGTTGTATTCGAGTTTCTTTTCGTTGCATTGTCCGCCAAAAATCGTGTTGATTTGCTCAATCAATTTCGGGAAAGAAAATTCTTCGTTGCGAACGACCATTCGCCCGCTCTCAATCCGGCTCATGTCGAGGATATCGTTTATCAGGCTGAGGAGATGTTGCGCGCTCGTCCCGATTTTTTCGAGATAACTTTTCGTCGCGGGGGAAATTCCCGGCTCGTGCAGCGCGAGACTTCCAAGCCCGATGATTGCGTTCATGGGCGTGCGAATTTCGTGGCTCATGGCGGAGAGGAAAACTGTTTTGGCTTTGCTGGCTTCTTCGGCGGTTTTGAGCGCGTCGCTGAGTGCCTGACTTTTCGACATGGACTCGCGCATTTGGTCGTCGATATCCGTGATTCCGACGCCGATAACGTGATTTGAAATTTTGGTGCCGTCGTCCGCAATCCCGACGCTGGCCATGCGAATCATCTCGTAACTTTCTTTGCCGTTTCTGTTGGCCAAGTAGCGATACGTTATGACGGAAGAATTTTCCAGAGCCTCGCGAATCGAATCGGGCTTTATGAATTTCAAGAAGTCGCCGCGATATTCGCCCGTGACGTAAAGGTTTGCGTACTCGGTGAATCGTCTGCTGAACTTGAAGCCTTCGCCTTCGGAGAGCGCACCGTCCAATTCTTTGTCGCCGCGATAGCAAATGCCGGAGTCGTCGGCGAGATTAACATAGTAGACGCTGCGATAATCGTTCGACAGGGCGCGGATCATGTTGTCCTGCTGAGCTTTCTCCTGCTCCTGCGCCAGAAGTTCTTCCTGCAAAGCCAGCTGCTCTTCGAGTTCCTGTTGCTTGACGCGGTTTTCGGCGTCGGCGGTTTCTTTTTCCAAACGAGCTTTTGCGGTCTTGCGCAGTTGAGTTATCACGAGAACGAACATGGCGACCAAAGCAATGGCCGTGGCTGCCGAGTGCGCCAAACTTCTTTTGATGATTCCGTCGGTTATGGAGCTGATTTGTTCGCTGATGACACTCTCGCGAATCAGATAAGTCAAAACCCAATCCGTGCCGTGGACGGGAACGTAATAGAGCGTCTCTTGCACGCCGTTGTAGCCGAAGGCCGCGAAACCTTTTATTCCGTTGTCAAAGTCGCGCTTCATCTTGTCGAGAGAATAGCCGTGTTCAAATTTTGCGTTGTCCATTGCGGAAAATAAATTTCTTGCGCCCGATCGCCCGCCCAAAACCATTCCCGTCAACGCCGCGCCGTCTTTGGTGTAAAGATTGCAAAAAGTCGTGTTGTTGCCCGTCGTTTGGAGCGAGACGGCCTCCAGCATTCGGTTGATGTCGATTTCCGCGAAACACGCCACCAAAGTTTTTCCCATGAACGGCAAATTGTCCGCGGGCATGGCGATAACGATTTTTTTCATCGCGCCGTCGAGATTCTTCAAAGAAATTTCCGTCTCCGATAAATTTTTGTAGTCGAAGGAGTAAAGGCCGATGTCGTTGCGGGTTCCGCGCGAAGTGTAAATCAAACCGTCCGAATCGACGAACGCAAATTTTTCCAGGCCGTAAAGTTGTTTCATGCGCACCTGATAAGCTTGCAATTTTTCCACGCTGCTCAAGTCGTCCTTGGTCATCAAGCCCATTGCGATATCCATATCGTTCATGTAGTCGTTCAATTTCCCGGCAACGACCTGTTCGCGGCGGCCGGCCAGCTCGTCGAGATATAAAAGGCTGACCGTGCGCACGGCCTCTTCGTTGTCTTTGTTCACGGAACTTCCCATCCAAAAAGTCCCGACGATGAGAATCACCACGACGATGAGCGCACCGATTATGATTTCCTTCATGATATTTTTTTGCTCGTGTTCCATTTCTGTCACCTTCGCGCCCGAAATTATTTAAGCTCGGCTCGAATCACGAAGACAATTTCGCCGTCGTCGCGCTCCGAGGTTTTTTCAAGTTGCGCTGATTGTACTACAGAATTCCTCACGCGGGCAAGGTAATTTCTAACGGCGTCGGGTTTTCCAGCCACGCCTTCGATCTCCAAAAAATTTTCTTCGGCGCGAATCTTCGTCAGGCGCACGTCGCCTTCAGAAATTTTTCCGAGATTGATCAGGAAGTTGAAATTTTTTTCGGGGTCGAGCTGCGCGGCGGTTGCGAAAATTTTTTTCAGCTCTTCCGTGTCCGCGTCGAGATTTTTTTTCGCGTCGAGGTCTTCGCGGATTTTTTCGACGGAAATTTTTGCCGCGTCCAAATTTTTTTCGGCCGAGTGCAAATCCCAAAAAGTTTTCGCCGAAAAGAAAATCATCCCGATAAAAAAAATCGCCGCGACCGCCGCAGGAATTTTTTCCAAATTCCAAACGCCGCCCGTCGACGATAAAAGATTCGGGGATTTTTTTTCGCGCACGATTTCACAGATGAATTGCGCCCGCTCGAACGGAAAAATTTTCGCGAGCAAATCGACCGGCATGACCGACAACGCCCGCAAATTTATTCCAAATTTTTTGAATGCTGCAACGAATTCTCTGACCTTCTCGCGCGGCAAAGTTTCCATCCAAAGTCCGGCGGCGTTCGTGGCGAAAGAAAATTTTGCGTCCGCACCGGCCTGAGCCATCGCCCAACTTTTCACGAGTGCCGCGAATTCTTTTTCGGGGACGTTGGCCGCGTCGCTTTGAAAAGTCACGGCGTCTTCTTCGCGCAAACAAAATCCGACCGCCGAAGTTTTCCAATTTTTCTTCGCACAGACGAGAGAAATTTTTTCGGCGAGGTGTTCGGGCTCGGCGTCGTCCGCTTCGACTTCAGCCTGCTCGAAATTTTCCGTCAGCCGCACGAGAAAAATTTTTCCGCCGTCAAAATATGCTCCGACGATCTCGCCCGTTTCCGCACTAAAAAATTTTTTCAGCCGAGCAAAAAGTTTTTTCATCGCAACACCAAATTTGCGACCGTCGCGTCCACGGCCGTGACCAAATCTTTCGGCGCAAGGACGAGTTGCATTCCGCGTTGACCCGCGCTTATCGAAATTTTTTCAAGCGTCAAGGCTCTTTCGTCCAGGAAGACGGGAAAATTTTTTTTCGCGCCCAAAGGAGAACAGCCGCCGCGAACGTAGCCCGTCAAAGGCAAAAGTTCTTTGAGCGCGACGAGTTCGACGGATTTGTTGCCGCTGGCCTTGGCCAAAGCTTTCAAGTCCAGTTCGTCGCCGCCGCCGATGACCGCCATAATCACGCCCGTTTTGTCGCCGCGCGCCGTCAACGTCTTGAAAATCATTTTGATGTCGAGCCCGGAAATTTTCGCGACGTGCACGGCCGACAGATCGTTTTCGTCCACCGCATAAGTTTTTATCTCGTAAAAAATTCCAAGGCCGTCGAGGATTCGGGCGGCGTTCGTCTTCTTGATTTTTTTCGCCATAAAGTTCCCTCACTGAAAAAATTTTCCAAAAATATTTTCGGGATTGAAAAGGAGCAGGCCGATTAAAATTATTTGCACGAAGAGGAGCAGCGGCACGCCGAATTTAAATTTCAAGTGCAACGTCTTGTGTCGACAAATTTCCATGGCCAAGCCCGCACCGAGAGCCCCGCCTATCGCCGACCAAAACAAAAGAGTGCTCTCGCGGACGCGCCACCTGTCGTGCGTCGCGCAATATTTGTCCCAGGCGAAAAGCGCAAAGGTTATGACGTTGACGGAGAGCAAATAAATTCCCGCGAACAAAAATTTTTCGTGCAAAAAAATTCTCCTTCCGCCGCAAAATTTTTACCAGAATATATAGAGAAAAATTTTTTGTGTCAAGCGTGCGTCGAGAGGCTTTAAAAAAATCTTGACGTTTCGCCGGCCATAAAATATACTTTCGAAAAGTTTTTAACGCAAAAATTTTTTTGGAGGTCGAGAGAATTGTTCTTCTTTAAAAAGAAATTCAAATTGGCGTCGATGCTCGCTTGCGGAATTTTGGCGGGCGCACTGTTCACGGGTTGCGGCGGAGGAGATTCTGCCAAGACTGACAGCGGCAGCAACAAAGCTGCGGGCGACGAGATCGTCATCGGCGCGAACTTCGAGCTGACGGGCAACCACGCTCAATACGGCGCGAACGCCAACAACGGTCTCAAGCTCGCGGTCAAAGAGGCAAACGACGCCGGCGGCATCAACGGCAAAAAAATTAAAATCGTCGAGGCCGACGCAAAATCCGAAGCAGCCGAATCCGTCAACGCCGCGACCAAATTAATTTCCGACGATAAAGTCATCGCCATCGTCGGGCCCGCAGTCACCGCAAACGTCATCGCCGAATCTCAAGTGGCCACGGACAACGGAATACCCGTCATCGGGCCGGCCGCGACCAATCCCGACGTCACAGTCGAAAACGGAAATGTCAAACCGTTCATCTTCCGCGCCTGCTTCATCGACCCGCAACAAAGCGAAGTCATGGCTCAGTTTGCAGCAAAAGATTTGAACGCGAAAACCGCCGTGCTCTATCTCGATTCCAGCTCCGATTATTCAAAGAGCCTCGGAAAAATTTTCAAGGAAAAATTTGAGGCTGACGGCGGCAAAGTCGTAATGGAAGAAGCGTTCCTTGCTAAAGACCAAGACTTCAAGGCCGCGCTGACAAAAATTCAAACCGCAAACGCCGACGTAATTTTCGTCCCCGCGTATTATGAAGAAGTCGGAAAGATCATCAAGCAGGCGCGCGAGCTGGGCATAACTTCCGCAATCCTTGGCACCGACGGCTGGGACGACAGCAAAGTCGTTGACATCGCCGGCAAAGACGCCCTCAACAACACTTACTTCTGCACGCACTACTTTGAAGGCGACGCCGAAGTTCAAAACTTTATCAACGCTTACAAAAAAGAATACAACACCGACCCGAACGTCTTTGCGGCTCTGGGCTATGACGCGGGCAAAATGCTCATCAACGCTCTGGAACGCGGCGGCGACGACTCCAAAAAAATTCGCGACAACATCGAGAGCATAAAAGATCTTCCCGTCGGCACTGGCAAAATCACAATGGACGCGGCCACCCACAACCCGATTAAAGGCATCGTCGTCATCGAGACCAAAGACGGCGTTCGCTCGCTCCGCACAAAGATCGCTCCCGAAGGCTGAAAAATTTTTTCCAACTTGAACGGAAGAGGTGAGGCACATGTTCGGATTCAACGCAGCAAAAATTTCTTTGACAAAATTTATTTTGCTTCTCGCCGTGGCTTTGGCGACGAATTTTGCATTCACTCCTTCGGCAAGTGCCGACCCCTACGTCACGTACAACATCAGCAATCTGTATTTTTTCAACGGCAACCAAATAAAAGTTGAAGGAACTCTTTCCAACACGGGCGACACGGACGCCACCGTCACAGAAATTTATATCAGCTCCATTCAAGTTTGGGACGTCAACGACAATGTTCTTTTCAACGGCTGGCTCAGAATGTCGAACATGAGCGTTTATCTTTCTGCCGGCGGAAGCACCTATTACGAATTTTACGTCAACGGACTCGAACTTCCCTACTACGAAGGCTACATGAGGTGGCGTTACGACTCAACCATCAGCTGGCAAAGACATTGAAAAATAATTCGTGACAACCCGACGACAAAGTTTTAAAATCTCCTTGAAAATTTTCGAGGAGGTTTTTTTGTGGCTGAAAAAAATTTTGCTTTCGAGTCGGGGAAAATTTCAATCGCTTTTTCTTTGATGAGCTGGAACGGTTTGGGCGATTCTCTCATCGCCAAAAAAGTTTTCGACGCGCTGATTGAACTCGCGCCCGATTGCGTCATCGATATTTTTGTCGGGAACACCACGCAGGAAATTTTTGCAAAATCTTTTTACTCCGACAGCAAAAATTTAAATCTCATCTTGAGCTATGACGAACTTTATAAAGAAGCCGCGAAATATTATGACTTGGCGTTGTGGGTCGGCGGCAGTCACGTCGTTTTTTTGGACGCGGTGAACGTTGCGCGGCTACGGGCGGCGTCGCCGAAACTTTTGGAGAGCGTCATAAAAATCGACGAATACAATAAAAAGAACGTTAAAGATTTCGGATTCTGGGGAACGTCCGTGGCTTTTCGCAACATGATGACGGCTCGCATTTTGAACAAAAGTTGCTTTGAATTTCTTTCGTGCGACGGAGCCTTGCCGATTCGTGACGACAAGATAAAAATTCCGCTCGCCCCCGAAGTCAAACCCGTCTTTGAAAGTTTGAAGCTCGGCAAGTACATCACGATTTACTCGAACATCGGGCGCGACGAAGTTCGTCCGAAAGTCAAAACCTGGCCGATGAAATATCTCGTCGAATATGTTTCACGCATGAAAAAACGTTTCCCTTCCGTCGAAATTATTCAAGTCGGCGGTGGCGGCGAAGCTTTGATTGAAAACGTCGACCGAGAAGCTTTGGGTTGCGACTTGGAGCTGACGAAATATGTTTTGGCGAACAGTTTGTTGCACGTCGGTTGCGAAGGCGGCCTTGTTCATTTGGCGACGGCTCTGGGAACGAAATGCCTGATTCTCTTCGGATCGAACGCCGTCGAATATTTCGGCTACAAACAAAATATAAATCTCGTCTCGGAAGTTTGCAGCCCGTGCATGTACATTCTCCCCGACTTTAGAATTTGTTTGCGCGGAGCAAAAGAGCCGCCCTGCATGTTGAACTTCACGCCGCAGACCGTCTGCTCCGTCACTTGCACGTACTTGAAAAATAATTCGTGACAACCCGGCGACAAAGTTTTAAAATCTCCTTGAAAATTTTTCTAGGAGGTTTTTTTGTGGCTGAAAAAAATTTTGCTTTCGAGTCGGGGAAAGTTTCAATCGCTTTTCCTTGTCCGGACACTTTGGGCGATTGCCTCATCGCCAAAAAAGTTTTCGACGCTCTCGTTGAATTGGTTCCGGATTGCAGGATTGATATTTTTTACAACAGTGAGCGCGGCAAAAATTATGTCGAAGCTTTTTACGGCCAGAGCAAAAATTTGAATTGCATTTTGAGTTTCCAAAATTTTTATCAGCAAAACGTCCGAAAGTATGACGCGGCTCTTCGCGTGTGGCACATGGTTTTAATCGACTTCGCCAATGTTGAACGGCTGCAAAAAATTTCGCCCGCCCTCCTGCACTGCTTGCAAGGGATCGACGCTTACAACAAAAGATATGTTTTCAACACGGACGCGGTCGGAATAATTCTTCGCAACATAACACGGGCGCACATTTTGGGAATCAATCGCTATACTTGTCTTTCGTGCGGCGGAGCCTTGCCGATTCACGACAACAAAGTTGAAATTCATCTGTCACCCGAAGGCGACCGTCAATTTAAAAATTTGGGCTTGAGCAAAAATTATATAACCGTCGGCTCGAACGTGGGCGAAAAAAATAATTTGGCGCGTCACTCGCTGAAAGAATGGCCGACTGCTTGCGTGACGGAATACATTTCCCTGCTCAACATTCATTTGCCGCAAGTGGCTGTCGTTCAGATCGGCGGGGGGGGGGGTAGATTTTTTTTCCAACGCAGACTTTCATTTGCTCGACGCGGACATGGAACTCGTCAAGCACGTTTTGAAAAATTCTCTGTTGCACGTCGACTGCGAGAGCGGCCTGGTTCATCTGGCGTCGCAGCTCGGAACAAAATGTTTGGTGCTCTTCGGGCCGACGGACGAAAAATATTACGGCTTCAAAGAAAATCTGAACATCGTCTCGGATATTTGTCGACCGTGCGTTTGGGCGTGGGACGACGGCTCGACTTGTTTGCGCGGAGAAAAAGTGCCGCCCTGCATGTTGAACATCACGCCGCAAACCGTTTGCTCCGTCACGTGCAATTACATAAATCATCTTGAGCTGAAAAATAATTCGTGACAATCGGGCGATAAAACGTTAAAATCCTTCTTGAAAATTTTCGAGGAGGTTTTTTTATGGACTTTATCCATCAACTCGTGCAGCAGTTGATAAACGGCGTGAGTCTGGGCAGCATCTACGCGCTGATTGCGCTGGGTTACACAATGATTTACGGCATCATAAAGTTGATAAATTTCGCGCACGGCGACGTTTACATGGTCGGCGCGTATATCGGCTTCGCGGCGGTCACTTTCGGGCACATGTCGATTTTCCCCGCACTTTTAATTTCAATGGCTCTGACGGCTCTGCTCGGAATGCTCGTGGAAAGAATCGCCTACAAGCCTCTGCGTCACGCGCCGAGAATTTCTTTGCTCATCACGGCAATCGGCGTCTCGTTTTTTTTGGAATACACGAGCATGTATTTCGTCACGCCCACGCCGCGAACTTTCCCCGAAGTCATGCCGAATATTTCTTTCAACGTGGCGGGCTTCATCATCAACGGACAACAGCTCCTTATCTTGAGCATAACGATAATTTTAATGGCGATTTTGACTTACATTGTCCAAAAGACGAAACTCGGAAAAGCGATGCGCGCGGCCAGCTTCGACACGGAAACCGCGCAACTCATGGGCGTCGACTCCGACAAAGTTATCTCCATGACTTTTTGTATCGGCTCGGCACTGGCGGCTGCGGCGGGCGTTTTGGTCGGCGTCTATTACAACACGATTGATCCGCTCATGGGAATCATGCCGGGCTTGAAGGCGTTCGTTGCGGCGGTGCTCGGAGGTATCGGAATTTTGCCGGGCGCGGTCGTCGGTGGAATTGTTTTGGGCGTCGTGGAAGCTTTGGTTGCCGGTTTCATCTCCTCGACTTTCAGAGACGCGGCGGCCTTCGCGATTTTGATTTTGGTTTTGCTGATCAAACCGAGCGGACTTTTTGGAAAAAATACTAACGAGAAAGTGTGACGATATGAATTCGGCGAGAAAAAGAGATTTGGTGATGCTCGTCTTCGCGCTGGTGCTCTACGGCATTTTGCAGACGATGATAAGCACAAAAATTATCGGCTCGTTTTGGGAGCTGAACATAATTTTGATTTGCGTGAACATAATTCTTTCGGCGAGCCTGAATTTAATCAACGGCTACACGGGACAATTTTCTTTGGGACACGCGGGCTTCATGGCGGTCGGAGCGTACGTCGGGGTCGTGGCCACCGTCAAGTTTGGGTTGCCTTTGATCGTCGCGTTGATTTTGGGAGCAGTGGCGGCCGGCTTCCTCGGATTTTTAATCGGACTTCCGACGCTTCGACTGCGCGGCGACTATCTGGCTATCGCGACGCTCGGCCTGGGTGAAATCATCCGAATCGTCATCATGAACATCGATTACGTCGGCGGCGCGGCCGGCTTCAAAGGCATTCCGCATCTGACGAATTTCACGTGGGTTTTCTTCGTCATGCTCGCGACTTTGTTCTTCATAAAAAATTTCGTGAACTCTTCGCACGGTCGAGCTTGCATTGCCATTCGCGAAAACGAAATCGCGGCGGAGGCCATGGGCGTCAACACGACAAAATATAAAGTTATGGCGTTCACGTTGGGCGCGGCGTTCGCGGGCGTGGCGGGCGGTCTCTTCGCGCACCAATTTTATTTAATCAGCCCGACGTCGTTTACGTTCTTGTCGTCGTTCAACTATTTGATAATGGTCGTTATGGGCGGCATGGGTTCAATCACCGGTTCAATCGCGGGCGCGTTCGTCGTGACGTTCATTTCGGCGGCGTTGGCGTCCTTCCCCGAAGCCCGCATGATTATCTACGCGCTGGCTTTGATTTTGATGATGTTCTATCGCCCGCAAGGTTTGTTCGGTTACATGGAGCTGACCAACGTCGGTCCGATTAAAAAATTCCTGGACAAAGTTTCGGGCGCAAAGGAGGCGGCAACATGAACAGTTACAAGTTGGACGCAATCGCCCTTATCGAAAATCTTCCCGACGACAAAGCGGAGACCGTCTTAAAAATTTTAGAAAACGTCTGCGAGCTGCTCAGCGTCGATTCAAATCGTCACGAACGATTAATCGGGCACGCCGAGGAGAGATTGGCACTCATGGAAGAGATTGAAAATTTGATCGGCGAGGAGAGTGATACCAAAGATGGCTGACAAACATTTGCTGGAAACCGTCGACGTGTCGGAAGTCTTCGGCGGGCTCAAGGCGGTCTCGGATTTTAACATTTACATTGACAAAGGCGAGCTCATCGGCTTAATCGGACCGAACGGCGCGGGCAAGACGACGGCTTTCAATTTGATAACGGGCGTTTACAAACCGACGACGGGCGAGATAACTTTCGACGGCAAGTCACTCGTCGGGCTCAAGCCTTACGAAATTACTCAGCGCGGAATCGCCCGCACCTTCCAAAACATTCGGCTCTTCAGCGAGCTCAGCGTCCTCGACAACGTCAAAATCGCTTACCACTGTCACGTTAAATACGGGCTGATTGAAACTGTCCTGCGCATGGGTCGCTACTTCGGCGAAGAAAAAAATATTGAGGACGAAGCTCTCAATCTGCTGAAAATTTTTAAGCTGGACGAGCACGCTTACGAGGTCGCGAAGAATCTTCCTTACGGTGCACAGCGGCGTTTGGAAATCGCGCGCGCCCTTGCCGCCAAGCCGAAACTTTTGCTCCTCGACGAGCCCGCCGCCGGCATGAATCCGCAAGAGACGCAGGAGCTCATGGAAATGATTCGCTGGATAAGAAAGCAATTCGGGCTGACGGTTCTTTTAATCGAACACGACATGAGTTTGGTCATGGGCATTTGCGAGCGCATTTACGTCCTCGAATACGGCATGATTATCGCCGACGGCACGCCCGCCGAAATTCAAAACAACCCCGAAGTCATTCGCGCATACCTGGGAGCGGAGGCAATTAACTGATGGCGTACAAGACTTTGCTCTTCGGCACGGACGATCTTTTCGAGACGCTCAAACCTTTTTATCTTAAAGCAGCGGAGCAGGGCACTTTGGAAATCGTCGCCGCCGCCGTCTTCGAGAACGGAAGGTTTAATCTCGTCACGGACAAGGTTGACACGGGGGGTAATCTCGACGTTGACATCGCTATAATTTCTTCCCAAAATAATTTTTATGACCGAATGAAGCAGCTCGAAGCATTGGGAATTCCGCGCAACAGAATCATCGACGGCAAAGTTTTTTTCAGATCGATAAATTTGAACTTCCCGCGTCTGCTGAACGAAGGCGTTGCTTATGATCTGTTCAATCCGGGCTCATTCAGTGATTATTCTTCGCATGGAACGATTACCAGAATATATCCGAGAGTTTATATCACTCCTTCCAACAACATGATTTTGAAATTTGATACGGGCGGATATATGGCAGAAGCTAAATTTGAAGGAACCGGATTAGTGTCTGTCGGAAAGTATTGTTCAATTTCATGGGAAGAAAGATTTAAGCTTGGCGTGAACGGCGGACATAATTATCGGAATGTGTCTACGTTTGGAGATTTTGAATGGCCGTTTCCCGCCGAATTTTGGCCGCCGCAAGGTCTGTGCAAAATTTTAATCGGCTCGGACGTTTGGATCGGGCGCGGCTGTATTTTAAAAGTGACGAACCCGAACAAGCCGCTCATCATCGGTGACGGCGCGGTCATCGCCTCGGACAGCGTGGTCGTCAAAAGTATTCCGCCCTATGCAATCGTCGGCGGCAACCCCGCAAAAATCATCAAGTATCGTTTCGAGCCGCACGTCATCGAATCTTTGCTTAGGATCAAATGGTGGGACTGGGACATCGATAAGATTCACGATAACTTTAAATATTTTAACGACGTGGAAAAATTTATTTCACTCCACGACAAATAAGGAGGTCAACGTGACGTTGCATCCTGTTGGGTTGACGTAAAAAAATTTTCAGCTGCTCGCCGCGCTCAAACTTTATAAAAAATTTATGGTGGTGATTTTATGGCAATGCTTGAAGTCAAAGATATCAACGTTTACTATGGCGCGATTCACGCGATAAAAGGTATCAGTCTTTCCGTGGAAGAAGGCGAGATCGTCACGCTCATCGGCGCGAACGGCGCGGGCAAATCCACGACGTTGCGAACGATTTCCGGGCTACTCAAACCCAAGACCGGCGAAATAAATTTCCTCAACAAAAATATCGCGGGGATGCCGGCGCACAAAATCGTTCGCGAAGGAATTTCTCAAGTGCCCGAAGGCCGAAGAATTTTCGCGGAGATGACCGTGCTGGAAAATTTGGAACTGGGAGCTTTCACGCGCTCGGACAAAGAAGAAATTCAAAACGATTTAAAAATGGTTTTCGGACGTTTCCCGCGTTTGGAAGAAAGAAAATCTCAACCGGCCGGCACACTCTCCGGCGGCGAACAACAAATGCTGGCCATGGGTCGCGCGCTGATGAGTCGCCCGAAACTTTTGCTCCTCGACGAGCCGAGCATGGGGCTTGCGCCTCTTTTGATCCGCGAAATTTTTTCAATCATCACCGACATCCACAAGACGGGCACGACCGTTTTGCTTGTCGAACAGAACGCGAACATGGCTCTGTCGATTGCGAACCGCGCGTACGTTTTGGAGACGGGGCGAATCACTCTGACCGGCGACGCAAAAGAATTGGCAGCCAGCGAAGAAATCCGCAAGGCCTATCTGGGAGGATAACTTTATGGAAAATTTGAAACGAATCGACCAACTGCGACGAAGTTTGACGGAACTGCGCGAGTGCGGCAATCTGTTAAAACAAAATCTCGGCGACATCAACGACGTTATCGACGAAAACAAATTTGCCAAGTCCGCGAACTTGAAGATATGGACCGATAATATTTCCGCGTGGCTGAAAAAATCTGTCGAATGCGCAGAGTTGTATGTTGACATTTTCAAAGAAGCGTTGCCCGAAAAATTTTCCGACGTCGAAAAAAATTTGGACGCGGAAGAAAAAAGAATTCGCGAGGAAAGCGTCTTCGGCCTGGCGGAAAAATTTTTGCTGTTCGTCACGGCTTCGGCCGACCTGAAAAAAATTTTGCACGAACACCAAGCCGCGCTGAAAAAATTGCTCGCGAGGAAACGCAAAAACGATCAGCTCAAAGCCGCCCTGGAGCCCTACGCAAAATTTTTTATCGCCACGAAAGAAACCGCCGTTGCTAAAAAATTTTCGGCGGGCAAAGATCTCAGTGACTTTTTCGGCGACGAATTCATCGGCCGCGGGCTTTTCGGCAGCGAGCTGACGGAAGCGACGCCCGAAGAAATTTTGGCGGAAAAACCCGTTCGTCGGCGCAGAAGAAAAATTGAGCCCGAAGAAAAAATTCCCGAGCCGCCCAAAAAGAAAGATGACTTCAAAAAAATTATTCGCGGCGCGCTGCTCACCGAGGACGACTTGAGCGCGTGGGAAAAAATTTTCGCCATCGACAAAAACGACCGCAACAAAGAATTTTCCTCCGTCCTCTTCAAGCGCGACTTCAAAAAGAACGCCGAGATTCTCAAGCCGGTTTTGCGTTACGTTTCGGGCGCGGGGATTTTGTCGTGGCCGGCCTTCCGCCTGAAAAAAATGTCCAAGGAAGTCATGGAAAGTCTCGCGCAAATTTTGTTCAACCGCGGCTACATTCAAAAATATTCTTTCGGCGAACGCGGAAATTTTTACGGCCTGACGAGAAAATTTTTTGAGTTCGTCAAGACCGACAGCGGCAAAAAATTCGTCGACGCCCGCCGCAACAAAATCGAGCTGGAAAATATTTGCTTCCTGGCCGAAAAGATGAAGAACGCCCTGGTTCGCGCGATTTACTGCCACCTGTACGCCGTCGAGTTCGACCACGGGAGCGAGCTGTCCGCCATCGAGTTTTCGCCGGCTGCTTTCGCTGCTTTCCGCGCGGAATTTTCCGGCAACGGCAAGCGCGATTTGATTCTCGGCTGTTTTTGGGAGAAGGTTGAGGAGTGCGAAACTTTTTTGCGGCGGGAGAAAAATTATTTCAAGAAGGCCAAAAATTTTGATCGCGTGTTCGTGGCGGGACTGAGCCTCAATCACGCTGAAAAAATTTCCGTCGCGTTGGAAAAAATTTTCGCGGAAGATTCCCCTGCGGCCGACGCGAAATATCTTTACGATTTCGGCACGGATGAATTTTTCATCGCGGGCACGGCGGAAAAAATTTCGGCGGAAAAAATTTGGAGCGACACGCCGCCCGAAGATGATCCCGCGCCCGAAAAAATTCCCGAAGCCGAAGAAGAGCCCGAAGAAATTTCCGTTCCGCAAAAATCTTCGGCACCCGCGCTCGACGCCAACGTCAAAGAAAAAATTTTGCACGACGTGAAAAAAATGCTCCTGGCCAAAAAATTTTTCTGCGCGGCGGCTTACCTCAAAGCCCAAAGTTTGGAAGTCAAAGAGGCCGAGACGCTTTATCGGCAGCTGGCTTTCGCGTTGGACGACCCGCTCCTCAAAGAAGGCTACAGCGCGGATTCGATTTCGATTTTGGCCACGACCGACGACGACGACTTCAACGAGGCATTGATTACTGCCGCCGCCGTCCGCGCGATTTTCTACAACGATTTTGGCGTCGATTACGGCGTTCAAGCTCTGCACGCGCTGACGAAAAGTTTTGCTCTCGTCAAGGAGAACGCGCCGCTTGCCGAACTCCTCGGCGACCTGAAAAATTTCAAAAGCAAAGTCATGAAGGGCGTCGACTTCTACGCGGACTATCGCACGAAAGACAAGCTCGCGGCCGAAGAAAACCTCGCCAAGGTCATCGTCAACGCCGAAGGTTTTTACACAAAATTTTTCGCGGGACACCTGAGCGACAACGCCGACAACAAAGCTTTCATTCGGCTCAAAAAAGTTCTCTTCGCGCGCGACGGAGATCTGGCACAAATTTTCGGCGCGATAAAAGATAAAGACGAGGCACGCTCGACCGACACGCTGGAGATTGTGAAAAATTTTTTGGCGGAAACTTTCATCAAAAAGGATGCGGACTTCACCGCCGTGAACCTCGACGCCGCCAAGCTCAAACAATTCATCGCCGACAACTGGGACGCCGTTTGCGACAAAAAAAATCCCGGCAAGCTGACCGGCGAGCTGGAAAACAACATCACGAAAACTTTGGAACGCGCCGCCGAAATCATGTGCGCGTGGGTCTCTTGCGCCGAAATTCTTTGCGCGGGCGGCCAGGACTTCGGCAGCGTCGAGTACAAAAAAATTCGTTCGCGGCTCCTCGAAAAAATTCAAGCGGCTCAAAAAAATTTGGCGGACGACGCAGGCTCCAAAGTCCTCGAAAAAACTTTGGCGGAAATTTCTGCGCGGCTCGACGGCTCATTCAGCAAGCTCGACAAAAAATTTTTCTACGTTGAATTTCTGCGCGGCGACAAAATCGTCCTCGACGAAAAATATTTTCCGAACTTCGAGCTCAACATCACCGACGGCTCCCGCGAAAAAATTCCCGAACAAATTAAACTTCACGCCGAAAAAAATTGGCCGACCTTTGAAGAGCGCGTCGAACAAATTTTTGAGGCGGGCGGCGACGATTTCTTTTCCGCGAAACTGATTGACGATTACCTCAAAGAAATTTCGGGCGCGTCGTTCATCGAGCAGAAAGAATACGACGTGGCCAGGTGCATAACCGGTGCCGGCAAAGATGCTCTGCGTTCCCGCGAAAATTTTATCGGCGGACTGGAGCTGGCGCAAAGCTACGGACAATTCGACACGGAGCCCGACGGCCGGAAAGAAAAAATTTTGCAGCTCACAGAAAATTGTTATGCTTATGCCGCGGCCACAAAAAATTTCGGCGTGTTCTTCCGCGTGAAAAAATTTTGGGAGAACGTCATCGAGGCCAACGCCGCACAGCGCGGAGAAATTCTCAAAAAAGATTTGCGCGCGGCGATTGACAGCTTCAAAAAAATTTCGGGCAACTTCGACGGGGCGGAACTTTCCGACGGCGTCGCGGAGATTGAAAAAATTATCGCGTCGAAAAATTTCACGGCGGCTCAAGGTTTGATTTTCAAGCTCAGCCGCGGCGAACTCTACAAAAAATTTAACGAGGAGGAAGACACGCCGCTTGCCGGATTTTTGGACACGGAAGAGTACAGCGACTGCTACAATCGAATCAAAGACAGCGGCTACTCGCTGGAAATTTTGATCGGCAAAAAAATTTTTCCCCGCGACAAAATTTCTCGCGCGAAACTCAGCCTCGTGAAAAATTGGATTACAAATCCCGTCGGCGAAGACAAGATAAAAATTTTGCTGGAGTTGCTCGGCTTCGGCGTCGAGAGCGTCCAAAAAATTTCTTCGCCCGGCACCAGCACCCTCAACTTCAGCGTAAAAATTTTTGGCGACGGCCGGACGAAATACAGCCACCCGATTGCGGCGTTCGGCTCGGAAGCGGAAGTCAGCGGCTTCAACGTCGCGTGTCTTTTCGGGAAGTTCGACGAGAAAAATTTGCTCGAAAAATTTAAAGAACTGGGCAACGGCAAAGATACGCTGGTCTTTTTGGATTACGCGCTCGATTTGCCGACGCGCCGAAGATTGGCAAAAGAAATCAAGCTCGACAAAAATCTGACGAAAATTTTCGCGCTGGTCGACAGAGTGGCGATAATGTATCTGCTGAAAAATTGCGCGGGGCAACTCGGCACGAAAAGAATCACCGCAACGCTCATGTCGCTGGTCATGCCGTTTGCGCGTTGTCAGCCGTACATCTGGTCGCCGCGAACGCCGCTTCCGCCGGAAATGTTTATCGGGCGCGAAAAAGAAATCAACGAGGTCATGAATCACGGCGGGGTGAATATCGTCTGCGGCGGCCGCCAACTCGGAAAGTCCGCGCTGCTCAAAATGGCCTGCAAAAAAATCGACGGCGAAAACGAACGCGCAATTTTTATCGACATCGACGACAAAAATTATCGGGACGCCGCAATCCTCACGAGCCGCGAACTCAGCGACAAAAATTTTTTCGCGGAGCCGATTGAGACCGACGATTGGGAAGAATTGACCCGCGCGATAAGAAATCGTTTGATGAGCGACTCCCCGACGAAAATTTCTTACTTCCTGCTCACGCTCGACGAGGCCGACAAATTTATCGAATCTTGCGCAGAAAATAATTACGCGCCGATCGTCGCGCTGGCCAAAACTCAACAGGAAGATTACAACGGCAGCAGATTTAAATTCGTCATCGCCGGCTTGAGAAACATCATCCGCTTTGAACGCGAAAAAACTTTCAGCAACAACAATATTTTGCCGACGCTCAAATCTTTGACGGTCAAACCTTTCGGCGTGGACGACGCGCGAAAACTTTTGGAGGTGCCGCTCAGATATTTGGGCTTGTATTTCCCCGAAAGCCAAAAAGATTCTCTAATCCTCACAATTTTGGAGACGGCCAATTATTTTCCCAGTTTGATTCAACTTTATTGCGAAAAATTGATCACCGCGCTGTTCGAGCCCGGTTACGCCGGCTACGACGCGAATACTCCCATCTATCGAATCAGCGAAGAGCATATTAAAAAGATTTTGGCCGATAAAGACTTCACAAAGGACATCAAAACCAAAATTGAAATCACTTTGCGCCTGGGCGAGGATAAATATTACTTCGTCATCGCAAATTTGCTCGCGCACCTCTACTACAAGCAAAATAATTCGGACGGATATTCGCCGAAAGAAATTTTGAACGCCGCAGAAGACTTTGATTTGACAAAAGAGCCGTTCCTGCCCGATTCCGCGGAAAAAATCGGCGCGCTCATGGAAGAACTTTGCGAGCTCAACATCTTGCGCAAGACCGGCGACGCCAAATATCTTTTCTCCCGCCAAAGAATTTTGCGAATCGTGGGCACGACAGCCGAAGTCAACGCCGCGCTGGAAAAATTGTGGGAGGAAGCAACCAATGGATAATCGCGGTGAACTTTTCGGGAAAATTTGGTGGGAAGATTTGAACGGCCCGCGCAGATTTTTGGTCGAAGCGGCAGAAATTTTGTCCGGCGGAAAAAGTTTGATACTTTCTCTGCCAAAACGCGTCCCGTGGATAAAAATCATGCGCGAAGTCTTGGAAAAACTTTTGCGGCGCGGAACTCAGACGATAAATTTCGTCGACGCGGAAAATCTTTCCGACGAACCGCAAGAATTCGTTCTGAAAAACTTTTGCGCGAACAAAGACGGCTTCCGACCCTACAACAAAAAAGTTTACGCGAAATTTTTGGCGGAAAGCACAGGAATCGCCCTGAATGACAGCTGCCTTTGGGTTCGCAACGCTTCGGCCGAACAAATCGAGCAATGGATCTCTTTCGTCGACGATTATCAAACTTTTTTGAACGAAAAACGCGGCGGAGTCTTTCTTTTGGAGGCAGATGAAAATTTCGGCAGGTCGAACCTCGAAATTCTTTCCTATTCCGAAAAAATCAGCGGCTACGACAGTTTTGCGTTCAATATTTTTGCTGCGGCCGATTTTGCCAACGAAAATCATCTGATGAAACAATATTTGGCCGAATTGGTCTCCGCATTGACCGAAGGCGACGTTGAATTCGGCGCGGAATGCATCGACAGGAGCAACGACCTGCTCAGGAACCCCGCCGAAGTTTTCGAGGATATTTTGTGGGAGGGAAAGTTCATTTCGGGCAAAAGTACCGACGATATCGACCGCGCAATTTGGATGACGCAGTTGAAATTAATTTTCCCGCTCGTTGAAACTTTTCGACGAAATTTTATCCGCCAATACGAAGAACAAATCAAAAATACGCCGCCGTATCTTTCCCCGCCCGAAGAAGTCGAGATTGGCCAGCTTTACGGTCTGTTTGCGCAGCGTCGGTGGCTTTTGAACGAAAAAGACGCCGACGATTTGGAACTTTATCGCGAAGCGCGGAATAAATTGGCTCATTTGCGGATTTTGCCCTTCGATGAGCTGCAAAAAATCTTCGAGAAGAATTCGCGGCGATAAAAATTTGTTTGGAGGTTATCAAAATGGAAAAACAGGAAAAATATGAACGCTATATCCCCGTCGAGATGTCGATTGTCGGTTCTCTGCTGGAAATTCGCGAAATGCGGGCGGGAAGATTGCCCGAACCGTCGCTGAAAGATTTTTTCGCCCACATCGAGGAAGTAATCAAGCAGGAGGAAGAAAATGACAATAATCCCAACCAAAAAGTTTAATGACGACGTTGAGTTTTACGTTCGCAAGAAAAAATACAAAAAAATTTACGGCGACATAAAAACCGTGACCGACGAGCTCGAAAATGGAAATTTTGTCGGCGACAGGCTGGAAGGTTTGACTTTGCCCGAAAAAACAGCCGTTTATAAGGTTAGCGTCGCAAATTCTTCGACAAATGTTGGAAAAAGTCACGGATTCCGCCTCATTTATTACGTCGTCATCGAGGAAAAGGTTTATCTCATGACAATTTACTCAAAAAAAGACGATCTCAGGGTTCCGAGCGACAAACAAGTTGAATTGTTGATAAAAGCCATTTTGACGGAGGAGGAATGAAAATGTTTGTTGCAGAAAGAATGACGAAGCACCCCGTAACGATTTCGAGCGATTCGACGATTCAACAGGCCGATCGGCTCATGAAAAAGCATAAATTCCACAGAATGCTCGTCGTGGACAACGGAAAACTCGTCGGATACTTCAGCGACCGCGATATTATGCGCGTTGCACCGTCCCCGGCCACTACTTTATCAAAATTTGAGATTCGATCGCTCTTGGATAAGATTTCTGTCAAAGATATCATGCACGAACATGTTATTACCGTCAATGAAGGCGCAACTATCGAGGAAGCCGCACTTATTATGTATCAAAACAAGGTCGGAGGGCTGCCCGTGGTCTCGGACGTCGGTGCGCTCGTCGGAATCATCACCGCGACGGATATTTTAAAGACTTTTATCAAAGTTATGGGCTTAATCGGCGGAAAAACCCGTTTAACCTTTGAAGTTGAAAATAAAGTCGGGGTTATGGCCGAAATTACTAAAATTTTCGCGGACAACGGCATAAATATCGACAGTTTCATCACTTGCCGCCATAAAAACAATCGATACGAGCTTGTCGTGCGCCTGGACGAAAATTCTGCCCTGGAAGACGTAAAAAAGATTCTAGACGCGCGCGGATATAAAATTATTCACTCCGTCAACATCGGCTGAAAAAATTTTGCTGCCTTCGGGCAGATTTTTTTTTTGCAATGTGATATAATCGCGCAGAATTATTTTTTTGGAGGTTTTATCATGAAGAAAAAGATTTTGGCGGCTGTAACTGCCGTTTTAATCGCTTTTGGAAGTTTTGGAGCTGTTGACGCTGCCTCTCGCGCTGAAATTGCCGCCATTCAAGTAAAAAAGGCGTCCGATTTCAAATTCTGGACAAAAAATTCCGTCGCGAAACAAAAATTAATCGAATACGTCAAAGATGTCACAGATAAACGCAGCAAAAATTTTATTCCCGTTGAAGACAGGATAGCGGTTTTCGACGTTGACGGAACGATTGCTTGCGAGACGGCTCCATTTTGCTTTGATTTTATGATGTTCGTGCACCGTGCGCTCGACGACCCGAATTATATTGCCTCCGCGCAGGACAGAGCCAATGCAGAGGCGGTTAAAGCGGCGATTTACAATAAAAAAATGACAAATGACGTGCGCAGGAAGCATTGTGCATCAAATTCGTCGGTTTTTGCGGGAATGACGGCTGAAGAGTTCGCCGATTACACGAGAAACTATTTGAACACGCCCGTTGAAGGTTTTGACAATTTAAAAGTCGGCGAAGCGTTTTATTTGCCGATGATCGAGGTAATTTCCTATCTTAAGGCGAATAATTTTAAAATTTACCTGGTTAGCGGCGCGGACAGGGATTATATGCGCACTTCGGCGGAAATTTTTAACGTTGACGGCATGATTGGCACCGATTATAAGTACGTCGCAACGAATCAGGGTGAAATTGACGGCATGGATTACACTTTGAAGCCCGAAGATAAGGTTATTCGCGGCGATTTTGTCAGCAAAGATATAAATATGAACAAAGTCAGCAATATTGCACGCGAAATTGGCAAAAAACCGGTTTTAGCGTTTGGAAATTCGTCCGGCGACAGTTCGATGATAAATTTTTCCATGCGCGGCAATAAATATCGGACTTTGGCGTTTTTTGTCATCTGTGACGACCTCGAACGCGAATTTGGCAACATGGACAAGGCAAATAAATGCATAAAGCTGGCCGACGACAACGGTTGGATTAAAATTTCGATGAAAAATGACTTCAAGACGATTTACGGCGACAATGTCAGGCTTTCGAGATAAAATTTGACAAAAAATTAGGGTCTGGCTCCGAAAATTGGAGTTCAGCCCGTTTTTTTATTGCTGATTAACTTTTTTCTGTTCGCGGCGTCTTCGTTCGCGATTTTTTTTGATTTTGGCGTCATTGAGCCTGACACGGCGGCTCCATTCGGCAATTCTGGTGTCGCGGCGCGATTTTTTAAATTCTGCTGTAAATCGGGCTAAAAAATTCGCCGCAGCGGATTTTTACAGCCAAAAATATTTTAAAAAGGTCTTGACAGCATATATACATATATATATACTTATCCAACTTAAAAATTTTTGTTTGGAGGCTGATAAAATGGCTGACAAAGACAAATTCGCGGACGAAATGCTCACCGATGACGAACTCGACCAAGTAGCAGGCGGAAATGCCAAGCAATGTGAAGCTGACAGCCGATTTCTTAACAGCTTGAACGGCTCGTGCGATCGTTACGGTGAATATCGGATCGCATTTTCAGCCGGAACTTTGAGTTCGGAAATAGAAAAAGGTTGGGCTACAGTTGGAATAAAAGCAGACGTGAGTTTCGGTCTCGGCGGTTTTGGTTATACCAACAAATATTCTCTTAATGGACAGGAAATCACGCAGGAACAGGCGCGTCAGCACGCAATGAACGTCACCGGGCACCACATGACGGAATCTGAGTGGAAATGGTAAGTTAAAAATCGTAAAAAAAAGCCCTTCGGCACATGTCGGAGGGTTTTTTCGTTGCCAAAACAAATTTTTTTTGCTAAAATCGCGTCGGAGGCGATAAAAATGACTGAAACGATAAAAATAGCGGTTGACAGCAAGGATTTGGAAGAATTTAAAGAGACAACAGGCATGACCGTCGGCGATTGCATAAAATTGTTAATGGACAATGTGAAATACGGCAGAAAATTGGGATTTGACCCGTTCTGGAGCGAAGAGAATCAAAAACACCTGGCAAAATCTATTCGCGAACTTGAAGAAGGCAAAGGGATAATGTTCACGGCGGAAGAATGGGAGAAATTCGTAAATGGACAAGAAATTCAGTGAGCGCGGCTTTGAAGATTATATTTATTGGCAAACGCATGACAAAAAGACGTTGCGGAAAATAAATAATCTGCTCAAAGACATCGACAGGAACGGATATAACTGCACAGGCAAGCCGGAACCGTTGAAAGGTGATAAATCGGGCTGGTGGAGCGTCCGAATTGACGAAAAGAACCGTTTGATATTCAAAATCGAGAATGAAGTTGTAGAAATAACTCAATGCGGCACACATTACGGCGAAAAATAAATTTCGATGAAAATTTTAAGCTCTCATGTGTATGAGGGCGATTTTTTTTTCGCAATGTGATATAATCGCGCAGAATTATTTTTTTGGAGGTTTTATCATGAAGAAAAAATTTTTGGCGGCCGTCGCAGCAGGTTTGATCGCTCTGGGCTCGTTTGGAGTGTCCGACGCCGCCACCCGCGAAGAAATCGCCGCAATTCACGTCGAAAAGGCGTCCGATTTCAAATATTGGAACGAGGATTCGCCGACAAAGCAAAAAATCATCGAATTCGTCGAGGACGTCACGAATCCCGCAAGCAAAAATTATATTCCGCCCGAAGATCGAATCGCAACCTTCGACATGGACGGAACTTTTTATTGCGAGACCGCCCCGATTTATTTTCAAGAGATAATGTTCATTCACCGCGTGCTCGAAGACAAAAATTATACCGCGCCGAAAAAATATCTCGATTTGGCCAAAAAAATTAAGCCGAAATATTATGCCAAAGAAAAATTGACGCCGGCCGAAGACAAATTGCACCTTGAAGGGCTCACAGCGGTTTACGCCGGAATGACGGACGAAGAATATCGCGCTTACGTCAGAAATTTCATGAACGACAACGAAGATGGCTTGACGAATTTGAAACGCGGCGAGGCTTTTTATCTGCCCATGGTCGAAATTATGTCTTATTTGACGAATAACGGCTTCCAAGTTTACATTGATTCGGCTTGCGGAGTTTCAACCACGCGCGAACTCGTCGGAGACATCATTCCCGTGCGCTACGACAGAATTTTGGGCACAGATTTCAATTATACGTCGACAAAAATGGGCAAAGACGCTCCAAACGATCATTTTTTCGACCGCTACAAGGAAAAAATCGTTATTTCGGGCAAACCGCTCTCTGACAACGCCAAAACGCGAAAAATTTTCTCTATCCTGAATCAAATCGGCAAAAAACCGGTTTTGGCCTTCGGAAACAGCGGCGGAGACAGCGGAATGCTCGAATACACGCTTCAAAACAACAAATATCGTTCGATGAGCTTTTTTGTCATCTGCGACGACGTTGAACGCGAGCTTGGAAACCTCACGCGGGCGAAAAGTGATACGGCTTTAGCTCTCAAGCGCGGTTGGAACCCGATTTCGATGAAAAACGAGTTTAAAACGATTTACGGCGACAATGTTAAGCGTGAGAAGTAAAATTTAGGAGGAAAACTTTATGGGCATGACGATGAGCGAAAAAATTTTGGCACGACACGCGAAACTTGCAAATGTCGAGGCGGGGCAGCTGGTCATCTGCGATTTGGATTTGGTCATGGCCAACGACGTGACGGGGCCTCCGTCGATTAAAGAGTTTGAAAAAATCGGGCGGCCTGTTTTCGACGCGGAAAAAATCGCGCTGATCCCCGACCACTTCCAGCCCGCCAAAGATATCAAATCGGCTGACTTGGCAAAAATCATGCGCGACTTTGCCCGCAAAAATAAAATCGCTCACTACTTCGAGCAGGGGCGCGTCGGCATTGAGCACGTCATCTTGCCCGAATTCGGAATCGTTGCGCCGGGCATGCTGATTATCGGCGCGGACAGCCACACTTGCACGTACGGCGCGGTCAACGCTTTTTCAACGGGCGTGGGCACGACGGATTTGGCTGTGGGTTTGGCGACGGGCAAAGCTTGGTTCAAAGTCCCCGAAGCAATTAACGTTCACCTCACGGGCAAGAAGCCCAAAAATATTTGCGGCAAAGACGTAATCCTCACGTTGATTGGAAAGATTGGTGTCGACGGCGCACTTTACAAAGCTCTCGAATTCACGGGCGAGGGCGTCGCTCAACTTTCCATGACTGACCGCCTGACGATTTCAAACATGGCGATTGAAGCGGGCGCGAAGGCAGGAGTTTTCCCCTTCGACGAGGCCTGTGAACTTTACGTTTCTCGTCGCGTGAAAAAATCTTTTGAACCTGTTCAAGCCGACGCGGACGCAAAATATTTTTCAACCGTCGAAATAAATTTGAGCGAGCTGAAACCCGTCGTGGCTCTGCCTCATCTGCCCGAAAACGTCAAGCCCGTTGATGAGCTCGGCGAAATTAAAATCAATCAAGTTGTCATCGGCTCGTGCACGAACGGCCGCCTTGAAGATCTCGGAATCGCGGCGGGAATTTTGCGCGGGAAAAAAGTTCACCCCGACGTGCGTTGCATAATCATTCCCGGCAGCCAAGAAATTTACAAGGAAGCTATGCGTTGTCATTGGCTGGAAGTTTTTATCGACGCGGGCTGTGTTGTGAGTTGTCCGACGTGCGGGCCGTGTCTGGGCGGTTACATGGGGATTTTGAGCGCGGGCGAGCGTTGCGTCTCCACGACCAACAGAAATTTCCGCGGGCGCATGGGTCACGTCGACAGCGAAGTTTATTTGGCAAGTCCGTTCGTCGCCGCGGCCTCCGCCGTCACAGGAAAAATTTCTACTCCCGACGAGGTGATTTAAATGAAGATTGAAGGAAAAGTTTGGCGATACGGAGACAACATCGACACGGACGTTATAATCCCCGCGCGATATTTGAACACGTTCGACCCGATGGAGCTTGCCAAGCACTGCATGGTTGACATCGACGAAAATTTTGCGGCCAACGTCAAGGCGGGCGATATCATGGTTGGCGGAAAAAATTTCGGGTGCGGTTCCAGCCGCGAGCACGCCCCCGTGGCAATCAAAGCTTCGGGCATTCCCGTGGTCATCGCCGCCAGTTTCGCCAGAATTTTTTATCGCAACGGAATCAACATCGGGTTGCCGCTTTTGGAAATCGGTGACGCCGCGGAAAAAATTTCGGCCGAAGATATTTTGAAGATTGACACGTCCACGGGCACGATTGAAAATTTGACGACGGGCGATATTTTTCACGCGCGACCGTTGCCAGGCTTCGTGCAAGAAATTGCTGACGCGGGCGGCCTGATAAATTACATCAAGTCGAAAAATTAATCCGTCGCAAAAAAAAAGAGCCGTTCAACTTTTTTGAGCGGCTCAAATTTTTTTTACGCGGTCAAATGCATTTGGTAAGCCTGTTCGCGAAGAAGAGAAATTCTTTCGTCGGTCGAGGGGTGCGTCGAAAATAAATTCTTCAACGCTTTTTTGGAGTGTTTCAGCGGATTGACGATGAACATGTGGGCTGTGGCCGTCCCCGCTTGAGGCATGGTGTAGCGCGTGGCGTAATATTCGATTTTTTCCAGGGCGTTGGCCAGATAGAGCGGGTTGCCGCAAATTTCTCCGCCGGTTTTGTCCGCGTCATATTCTCTCGACCTTGAAACCGCCAACTGAATCAACGAGGCAGCAATCGGAGCGAGAATCACCGTGGCCAAGAAGCCGATTATCCCGCCGTTGTCGTCGTCATCGGAGCGGCTGCCGAAAATCGCGCCCCATTGAACGATATTGGCAATCATGGACACGACGCCCGCCATCGACGCGGCAATCGTCCCGATTAAAATATCTCTGTGCTTGACGTGCGCAAGTTCGTGGCCGAGGACGCCGGAAATTTCGTTGTAGTCCAAAGTTTTCATCAGCCCGGTCGTGACGGCGACGGCTGCGTTGTCGGGGTTCCTGCCCGTGGCAAAAGCATTCGGAACGTCGGTATCAATCACATAGACGCGGGGCATTGGCAGTTTTGCGTTTTGCGCAAGCTTCGTGACGATTTCATAAAGTTGAGGAGCGTCGGTCGAGGTGACTTCGCGGGCGTTGTAACTTTTTAAAACCATCGAGTCGCTGAACCAATAGCTGAAAAAATTCATGCCGGTTGCAATCGCAAGCATGATTATCGCGCCCGTGGAGCCGCTGACAGCCCCGCCGATCGCCACCATCAAGCCCGTCAGCAGTGCCATAAGCACAAACGTTTTGAAGATATTCAAGGTGAATCCTCCCTTCGCGCTGATTATAAAATCATTTGCGATTTTGGGCAAGGCGTGCTAAAATTTTTTTATATTTAAACGTGGAGGTTGCGGGCGTGAAAATAAATCTCGTGAAGTTCAACACGGACATCGGCGCGACCAAACCCGAAAATCTCGTTCACGCCGAGGCAAAGTGCCCTTTTTGCGACGTGGAACATTTAACCGACATCATCGAGACCGACGGCGATATAATTTTCCTCAAGAACAAATACAACGTCATCGAGGGAGCCGACCAATTCGTTTTGATTGAGGGGAGCTACTGCTTGAGTGACATGCCCGCCTATCCCAAAGAGAAAATGCGCCGCGTGATTAAAATGGGCGTCAGGCAGTGGCAAAAACTTTTGGCTTCGGGCAGATACGAGGAAGTTTTATTTTTCAAAAATTACGGGCTGATGAGCGGCGGCACGATTCGTCATCCGCACATGCAACTGGTGGGCTTCCCCAAACTCAATTCCGAATTGCTCTTCGACGAGGCGGAACTTCGCGGGGTTGTCATCGCTCAGAGCGGCGGCGTCGAACTCAACATCTCGAATTGTCCGCGGGTCGGCTTCGGGGAATTAAACGTCGTGGTTGAGGCGGGCGGTTCACTCGACGCGGCGGCCGATTTCCTCCAAATCGCCGTCCATTACGCCATGAATCACTTCAACAAAAAAATTCAAAGCTACAACATTTTCTTCTATCATCGCGGGGAAAAAATCTTCGCAAAGGTTATGCCGCGCTACGCAACCAGCCCGTACTTCGTGGGCTACAACATTCACTTCCTGCCGAACAACATTGAACGCATTGCCAAGGAGATTCAAGAAAAATATTTCGGAGGTGTGTCATGACTGATGAACACGCGGAGACTTTCCGCACGCCAAAAATTTTTCCGTTGAGCGAGGACGAATTGCGCTCCGTGATAAAAAAATTTCCGACGCCGTTTCACATCTACGACGAAAAAAAGATCCGCGAAAATTTTCGGAAGTTGCGCGAGGCTTTTTCTTGGGCACCCGAATTCCGAGAATATTTTGCGGTGAAGGCCACGCCCAATCCGCACATCGTTAAAATTTTGGCGAGTGACGGCGCGGGTTGCGATTGTTCCTCTCTCGCCGAACTTTTTATCGCTCAAGCGGCCGGGGTCGTCGGCGAAAAAATCATGCTCACTTCCAACGACACGCCCGCGGAGGAATTTCGCAAGGCTCTGGAGCTGGGCGCGATTATAAATCTCGACGACATTACTCACATCGATTACCTTGAAAAAAACGCCCGCCTGCCCGAAATAATTTCGTTCCGCTACAATCCCGCAGACATCATGAACGACGGCAACGACATCATCGGGCGACCCGCCGAGGCAAAATACGGGCTCACCCGCGAACAGATTTTCGAGGCCTACAAAATTTGTCTCGACAAGGGCGTTTCTCGTTTCGGCTTGCACACGATGATTGCCTCCAACGAACGCAAGGCTTCCACTTTTATTTACACCGCGCGGATTATGTTTGAGCTCGCCGCAAAGATTAAAGAGCAACTCGGAATTAAATTTGAGTTCGTGAATTTGGGCGGCGGCCTGGGCATTCCTTATCGCCCCGACGAATTGCCCGTTGACCTCAAAGCTGTTGGCGACGGGATCAAAAAACTTTTCCACGAAATTTTGGTGCCGTGCGCTTTGGGCGATATCTCTTTGGCTATGGAAAGCGGTCGCGCCATGACCGGCAACGCAGGCTGGCTCGTCTCGACCGTTCTGCACATTAAGAACACCTACAAAAGTTACGTCGGGCTCGATTCTTGCATGTCCGATTTGATGAGACCCGCGCTCTACGATGCCTATCATCACATCACCGTTTTGGGCAAGGAAGATTTTCCCGAAGACGAAATTTACGACGTGACCGGCTCGCTTTGCGAAAACAACGACAAGTTCGCAATCGACCGAAGACTTCCAAAAATCGACGTCGGCGACATTTTGATCCTCCACGACACGGGCGCGCACGGCCACGCCATGGGCTTCAACTATAACGGCAAACTTCGCTCCGCCGAACTTTTGATTCGCTCCGACGGAAAAGTTGAAATGATTCGCCGCGCAGAAACTCTTCAAGATTATTTCGCCACGCTCAATTTTCCCGACGCACGACTCAAACTGTAGAAAAATTTTTCCCTGCACACGCGGGGATTTTTTTTCGGAGCGATTCAATTTCCGCCAGCGTCGCAAAAAATTTTTCACTCTCCCGCGCGGCCGAACTCTTGCTCATCTCGTTCAAAATGCGTTGAAGTTTTTTCAGACGTTGCGCCAAAAATTTTTTCTCCAGCGGCGAGGACGAGCGTTTAAAAATTTTTTCGGACGGATTTTTTTCCGCGCAAATAATTTCGTAAATGATGCCTGCGTCTTCAGCCAAATCTTCGTCGGCAATCTTCCAACCGTTGCGAGCCGTCCACGCGCGAATTTTTTCCGCGGCGTTCATCGGCTGAAGAATCAATCGTTCGGCAGAATGAACGACATCGGGCGCGTCGGAAAGAATTTTTGCAATCAACGCGCCGCCCATTCCCGCAATACAAATCGTGTCGACATCGCCCGGCGACAAAACTTTGAGCCCGTCGCCCAAACGAATTTCAATCAAATTTTCAAGTCCGGCCGCAGAAATATTTTTTTGAGCCGCAGCAAAAGGTTTGAGATTTTTTTCCGTGGCGATAACTTTCACCGCCCGCAAACTTTTGACAAGTTCAATCGAAAGCCAGCCGTGATCTGCTCCCACGTCGACCACACGGCTTTTTTCGCTGACAAAATTCATCACGGCCGCAATTCTCGAATCAATCAATGCAATTCCCTCCGAATTTGACGGAAAAGTTTGTGTCTGCTACAATCTCGCCGAAAAGATTTTGAGGAGCTGAAACAAATTGGTTGAGCTTCAGTATTTGATTTTTATCGTTATAATTTTAGCGTTGGTTTTCGATTTTATCAACGGCTTTCACGACACGGCAAACGCAATCGCGACTTCCGTCAGCACACGCGCCCTTAATCCGAATTATGCAACTTGGATGGCGGCGTGTTTAAATTTTTTGGGAGCAATGGTTTCGACGGGCGTGGCCAAAACTATCGGCGCGGGCATCGTCAGCTCTCCGAGCTTTATTGACGAGAAAATTTTAATTGCGGCACTCATCGGCGCAATTTTTTGGAACCTGTTGACGTGGCGGCTCGGTCTTCCGTCAAGTTCGTCGCACGCATTGATCGGCGGTTTGATCGGCGCGGTTTTAATTTCGGTCGGCGTGGACGGTTTGAATTGGCACGGCGTCGGGATAATTATCGTCGGGCTCATCGCTTCGCCGGCAATCGCCTTCATCACGGGCATCATCATCATGAACGTAATCTTCCGCGTGTTTGAAAAATTTTCGCCGCACGTCCTAAACGACAAATTCCGCAAGCTCCAAGTCGTCTCGGCCGCGATGATTGCTTTTTCCAACGGCTCCAACGACGCGCAAAAATCCATGGGCATAATCACGCTGGCTCTTTTCAGCGGCGGATTTATTTCAGAGTTCGAAGTCCCGACCTACGTAAAAGTTTTGTGCGCGGCGGCTATGGCTTTCGGCACGGCAACGGGCGGCTGGCGAATCATAAAAACTGTCGGCGGAAAAATTTTCAAGCTCGAACCTCCCAGCGGTTTTGCGGCCGATTTAAATTCTTCCACGGTTGTTTTCAGCGCGACGCTTTTAAATTTGCCCGTTTCCACCACGCACGTCGTCAGCGGCTCGATTATGGGCGTGGGCACCGCCAAAAGAGTTAACGCCGTTCATTGGAATGTTGCCCGACAAATGGTCAAGGCCTGGGGCATTACAATTCCAATCACCGCGGCTATCGGCGCGTCGGCTTTCTTCCTCGTCGAAGCTGTCTTCTGAATTCACGGCTCCTTCTGTAAAATTTTTTCTCCCCAAACGTAAAGTTCGTTGAGCGCGGGGATCAGTTCCCGTCCAAAATCCGTCAATGAATATTCCACGACTTTTGGCGGCTCGGAAATTATTTCTCGGCGCAAAACCAGCCCGTCCGCTTCCATCTCCCGCAAAGATTTCGTCAGCATGATGTGCGTTATGCCGGGGATTCGCCGCATCAGCTCGTTAAAGCGCGTGGCGTCTTTTTCGTGCAGATACCAAACCAGCGGCAGCTTCCATTTCGACCCGATAACTTTCATCGCGCAAAGTATCGGGCATTTTTTATTTGCGACGTCGCTCAGCGTCGCGTCAATCGGATAATTTTTTTCGCTCATCGTCAAACCTCCAAGGCGCGAAGATTTTTTTGCGTTCTACAAAAAATTTTTTTTACGATTATACTTCAGGCAGTCAAGATTGGAGGGCTGAACATGAAAAATATTTTTGACACGGTTGAGTTGAAAAATTTGCATTTAAAAAATCGTCTGGTGCGTTCGGCGACGTGGGAAGGTCTGGCGGCTCTCGACGGCTCGATTTCCGACGACACGTACAAAATTTATCATGAGCTTGCGACCGGCGGCGTCGGAGCGATTATCACCGGCTTCACGAGCATTTCGGCCGACGATTTTTATTTCGGCGGCATGATGAGACTTTCCGACGACAAATTGATCACGCAATACAAAAAGCTCGTCGAAATCATTCACGCTCAAAATTGCGCGGCGATAAGTCAGCTGGCACTCGGCGCGTTCTATCGGAAGCTCGGCTCGAAAAAATTTGTCGAAGTCGGCGAAAGTTTCATGAGCACGGAAGAAGTTCAGCGCGTGATAAAAAATTTCGTCGACGCGGCGGCTCGCGCTGAAATTTGCGGCTTCGACGGCGTTCAAATTCACGCGGCGCACTTTTTCTTCTTAAGCAGATTTATCAGCCCGCTGGCCAATCAACGTTCGGACGAATTCGGCGGCTCGACGGCTACCCGCGCAAAAATTTTGCTCAACATCCTGCGCAGCATAAAAAATTCCACGGCTCTGCACGTCACGATAAAAATTAATTCGAGCGACTTTGCGGACGGCGGCCTGGACGAGGACGAGAGCCTGGCGATTTGTAAAATTTTGGAAGCGGGCGGGATTGATTCGATTGAAGTGAGCGGCAACGGGACTTCGGTTCGCGGGATTCGTGCGGGCGTCAACGAGGGATATTTTGCCGAATTCGCCGCGCGGCTCGCCGAAAAAATTTCCGTGCACGTGATTTGTGTCGGCGGCTGGCGTTCCCGTCAGGCCATGGAAAAAATTTTGAACTCGACGAAAATTGAATTGATTTCTTTGTCGCGGCCGCTGATTCGTGAGCCCGATCTTCCGAAAAAATTTTTGAGCGGCGAAAGTTCCGTTTCCAAGTGCGTCTCTTGCAACGCCTGCTATCAGACGCCGGCTCACCGTTGCATTTTCAAAGGTCGTGATTGAATGGAAAATTTGAACGTCGAGACTCGCCGCGGAACTGTTTTGAACGGCGTGCTTTTCCCCGCGAAAAATTCCGACACGGTCGTCATCGCCATAACCGGCATTCACGGAAATTTTTACTCCAACCCGTTCTATTACAACATCGGCGATACGCTCAGCACGAACGGAATCGATTTCATTTACGCGCAAACCTGCGACGCTTTCGGCGAGATTGAAACTTTCAACGCGAAAACCGGCGCGAAAGAAATTATCGGCTCGTGGAACGAAAGATTTTCTTACACCG
>CAMNFC010000002.1 GCA_946536925.1 uncultured Selenomonadales bacterium
AAAATTACGGGACCAATCATTTTGCGTCGCCCTCCTCGCCTTTAATCGTGTCAATTAACATGAACAGAAATTCAATCGTGATGAAGAACGCGCCGATTGGGACGAACGAGCCGAAAATCCATTCCGGCCACTGCATGCCCGCCGTCACTTGCCCGTGAAAAATTTGGCTCTGCACCATGCTGATTCCGTACCAGAAAAGTGCGGCGGAGAAAAAAGTTGCCAGCGCATAGCTCATCACTTGAATCCCGCGCTTTAAACCTTTGGGCATCAAATCCAAAATCGCGGTGAAACCCAAGTGAGCTTTGCGTCTGGCCGCGGCCGCCGAGCCGATCAAACTAAGCAGAACGAAAAGATAAGTTGTGATCTCTTCCGAAAAAGAGAACGACGCGCTGAAGACGTAACGGGCGATGACGTTTGCGAAGGTTAAAGCCGTCATGACGATGAGGCAGATCGCGCAGATTATGTCTTCGATTTTTCCCAAAATGTATCGCATGCCGATTGCCTCCTTACTTCATGCGGAAGGCCTTGCAAGCCTCGTCGCCGTATTTTTCCATGAGCTCCTGGCGCACGCCCTGAACTTTGTCTTGGAAAGGTTTCAACTGTTCGGGCGTGAGGACGATGACTTCCATGCCGCCCTGCTCGAATTTTTTGCGCAGATTTTCTTCGTCGTTCTCAACCAAGTCGCGCCCCCACTCGCAAGCCTCTTTTGCCTTCGCGCGGATAAGTTCCTGAGTCTTGGGCTCCAGGCTCTCGAAAATCTTTGTGTTGGCGACGAACAGATAATTTTCGTAAGTGTAATTCCAAACGGTCATGTACTGCTGAATCTCGTTGACTTTGGCGGAGTTGGTGACGGAGAAACCGTTTTCCTGTCCGTCGATCGTTCCCTGTTGAATCGCGGTGAAAGCTTCCGACCAGCTCATTGCCACGGGGTCTGCGCCGAACGCCCGCCAAAACTTAAAATAAACCTCGCCGCCGGGCACGCGGATTTTCAGGCCGGCAACGTCTTCCGGCTTGAGCACGGGGTGTTTGCCGTTTGTAATTTGTCTGAAACCGTTGTGCGCCGAGGCGAGGAAAGTCATTCCCTGTTGAGCGAGAATTTTTTTGTAGTATTCGCCGCCCGTCGTGTCGATAATTTCACGAGCCTCTTGATAGTTGTTAAAAGTCCAAGGAATCGTGGCAATCAAAAGATGTTCGTCCATGACCGCCATAACGCCCGCCGCATACGCCGCCAAATCAACTGCGCCGTCGGCAATCATTTCGATACCCTTCGAGGCGTTGCCGCCCGCAAGCTGGTCGTTCGGGAAAACGTCGATTGTGATATTCCCGCCGCTCTCTTTTTCCATAAGCTCGGCAAATTTCATAGCAACTTTCGTATCAGTCGCAATGTTCGTGCCGTTGACGCTCATGACGAGTTTGATTTTCTGATATTCGCCTTCTTTGCGTTCGGTTTGGGCTCCTTGTTCGCCGCAACCTGTCACGGCAAGCAAAGCGCAAACGAGCAACACCGACATCAGAATTTTTTTCCACATCGGCATTTTCAAATCAGCTCCCCTCCTCTAAAAAACCCTTTGAACTTCCTAAACCAACATAGGACGTTGATTGAGTTGCGCGTATATTATCATTGACGCGGTTAATCTGTCAACTGCCTGCAAAAATTTTTTTGGGCAAAAAAAAATCCGCCGAAGCGGAAAAAATTTTTTACTTGTCGAAGGGTTCGGGCGACTCTTTCGGCTCGGCGTAGATGTTTTCGACGGCGGCCGCCTCCAAAGATTTTGGCGAGGATTTTCCGCTCTGTTCGGCTTCGGCGTAAAGTTTGGCGTCAATCGTCACGGGAACACCCATTGCCTTTTCCAGCTGCGCGCGGCTCGTGTTGAAGTTGTAAATCGCGGCGTAGTAATTGTTGCGCGTCTCGACGACTTTTTCCTGCGCGTTCATGACGTTCAAGTTTGTGTCGACGCCTTCGACGTAACGGACTTGGGCGATGGCATATTCTTCTTCGGCTTTGTCCACGGCGGAGGCAGTCACCTCGATATTTTTTTCTGCGGTCTTGAGGGCGATGTACGCGCTGTGAACTTCAAGCTGAATCGTTTCGATCTGTTGCTTGGCCAGGCTCTCTGCGCGGGCTTGAGCGGCTTTGGCTTGATTGACGTTGGCGGAAGTTATGCCGTTGTCAAAAATATTCCATTGCATTTGCAGGCCGACCGACCATTGCTCGGCGTTGTGGTTGGAGCCGAAAACATTTTCGCCGGACATGTTCCCTTGCACCACGGCACTCACTTGCGGGCGATATCCGCTCTTTGCGGCGTTGGTTTGAGCTTGAGCCTGTTTGAGCGCGTAGACCGCGGCGATTCCGTCGGGGCGATGAGCCAGCGCGTATTCCATGCAAGTTTCCTCGCTGAAGTTGTAGCGGACGAATTCGGGGTCGTCGCCGGTTGCAATCTCCGTGTTGACCGGCAAGCCCAAAATGTTGTTGAGTTGCGCCACGGCCGTTTGATAATTTCCTTGCGCGGTGTTCAAACTTTGGCGGCTGTTTGCAAGCTGAACGTTGGTGGCCAGCACGTCGGATTTTGCCACGGTTCCGACCTCATATTGAATCGTGACGGTGTCCAAATGCTCCTGCAAAAGTCGAACGGCTTCTTCCTGAACGTTGACCAAAGACGCCTGCTGAAGAACTTGATAGTAAGCTTGCGCCGCCCGAAACTTCACCGTCTGCCGAGAATTTTCCAAACTCAAGTCCGCCGAATTCAGAGCATAACGCGCCGCTTCCCGCTGATTTTCAAGCCGCCCGCCCGTATACAACGGAAAGGACAAACTCGCGCTGTTGTAGTTTTCAAATTCGTAGGAAGGAAACAAATCTTGCCACGGCGAGCCTTTGTATTGGTCGTGCTGATCGCGTCGGCCGCTCCTGCGATAATATCTGCCGCCGATTCGATTTAGATTCGTCGACCAGCTGAATTGCAGACCCGACTGCCTGCGCACCGACGACAAATTCCAACGCGCGGACTCTCTCTCTTGTGTCGACTGTTCGATCAATCGATTGTTTTTCAACGCAAGGGCGATCGCCTCATCGCGCGTCAACGTCAAGCCTTCGGCGGCAAAAGTCGAGGAGGGGAGAAAGACACTCGCCGCCGCCAATGCCGCAAAAAATTTTTTCATAAGTAATTCTCCTCAAGCAGTTTGTCTTTTGACCAAGTTTGCAAAAATTCCGCCGCGAGTAACCAGCTCGTCAAAGCCGCCGCTCTCGACGATTCGCCCCGCGTCCATGACCAAAATTCTGTCGCAATTTCGAATTGTGGAAAGTCTGTGCGCCACGATGATTCTCGTCGCGTTGAGGTTGTCCAAACTTTTCGTGACGATTGATTGCGTGCGATTGTCCAGGGCGGAGGTTGCCTCGTCGAAAATCAAAATCGCGGGCTTGGTGACGAGTGCGCGGGCGATCAAAATTCTTTGTCGTTGTCCGCCGGAAATATTCGTTGAGCCTTCGCTGATAACGGTTTGCATGCCCATTGGCATCATTGCGATATCGTCGGCAATTCCCGCGGCGGCTGCGGCTTCCCAGGCGTCTTCTTGAGTTAAAGGATTTGTGCCAATGATGTTTGTGAAGATGTCGCCCTGCATGAGCTGGCCGTTTTGGAGGACGACGCCCATTTGAGTTCTCACGGACGGCAAATTCAATTCGGCCAAGTCTTGTCCGTCGAAATAAATTGAACCTTTGCGGGGGGTCTCGAAGCCCAAAAGAAGTCTGACGAGCGTGGACTTGCCGCAACCCGAACGCCCGACGATTGCCACGTTCTCACCGGCAGAAATTTTAAAGCTCACGTCGTGCAAAACGTCTCGACCTTCCGCGTAGCCGAACGTCACGTTGCTGACTTCAATCGCGCCGCTCAAAATTCCGGAGTCTGCTTTGTCGCCGACGCTTTCGGGAATTTCTTTGAGGATCGGGCGCAAATTTTCGATGTGCGGCTGAATCGCGAAGTATTGGCCGACGAGAGGAATGATTCCGTTGATCGTGGCGTTGAAAGATGAAAAGGCACCTTGGAAGGCGATGAACTGCGCGTAGGTTATGCCCTGAATCTGTTGGCCGTTGGGACCGACCTCGTTCATGCCGTAGACCGCGATGTAATAAAGGCACATGGTCAAGATAAACGGTTGGACGGAGCCGATGATCGAGTTGTAGTTTCCTTGCCAGCGCAATTTTAAATTCCACTTCCACGTTTCGCCGAAAACTTCGCTCCACAACCAGAACGCTTGATTTTCCGCGCCGTGCTCACGGAACTTTGCGAGGCCTTTAAAAATTTGTTGGACGAGGCCGGCCTCTCGGTTGTTCGCGTCGATTAATTTTCTTTGGAAGCCGATGACGCGCCGATAAATAAAAGCGGTGATGATTGCATAGATAAACCAGACGACGACGGCCGCGGCCGTGAGCTTGAGGCTGTAGTAGCACATCAAAAAAATGCTCCAGAAGCTGAAGACGAAACCGAACAGCCCGCCGATAAAATCCGCGCTGACCAAACCTTTGATGACGTTGATGCCGCCCATGCGCGAGGCCAGTTCGCCGGAAGTAAATCGTCGGAAAAAACCCGTCGGCAAAGTGAGCAGTCGTCCCCAAAGCGCGGCCTCGGTCGCCATGTTCATTCGCGTGGTGATTCTCATCACGGCGATTGTTCGGACGATACCCAAGCTTGCCGTCGTGAAAGATGTGACCATGATGACTTGCGTGACGGTCGCCAAACCTTGTCGGTCGAGAATGGGGATGATGTCCGCGAAAATTGTTTCCGTAACCAGCGGCATTGCCAACGGAATAATTCCCGAAATTAAACTGATGACGATGACCGTGCGATAATCGGCGAACCAACACTGCTTGAAGATAAATTTCATCAGGTCGAGAATTTTTAACTCTTTGGCGGGGAAGCCCGCATAACATTCAAACGCGCTCTTGTCGATTTTTTTTGCGAGGTCGTCGGTGAGGGCGATACCTTCGGGGTGTTGGAGGTTGACGAGTTTATATTTGCCGGCGGCCAGAGGAATGAACGCCGACAAAATTTTTTCTTCGCCGAAGTAGCCGATGATGACGCCGCTGTCGTTTTTGTGCCAGTCCTCGACGAGTTCAATCAAGCGCATCTGCATGTTGCCCTTTTGAATCAAGCGACGAATCAAACGGATTTGGTCAAGCTTGCGCACGAGTTCCGCTTCGAGTTTGATGTTGTCGGTCGGCATGTTCAACGCGACGGCCGCCCGCCGCACGATGAAGGTTGCCTCTTCCAAACGCACGGCGCGTTCGGTCGTCTCAGAATAAGTCGTGGTCTCTTCGCCGAGCAAATTTGAAATGGAGCTGTCCAAAAGTCTGCGTTGGTTGCGGGCGCGAACTTCGACGCGATTTGAAAATCTTTTGTCTTCGGCCGCGAACCGAACGCCCAGGAGCATTGAAAAAATTTCTTCGTTTTGACGGAAAGCCGCGGTCAAATCGATTGCGTCCTCCAAAACGGTGCCTTCCAGCCACGTGATTAAAATATCGTCGCCCTTGTCCGCCAAAAGTCTGAGCCAGGGCAACTTTATCAGCTCGAAGAACCAGCGGCGCATGAAATTTTTTAATTCGTCGGGAGAAACTTCATCGAACGCAAAAAATTTTATCTGCGTGTCTTCGGCGGCATAGATTAGCGTTTCGGTCTCCTCGAATTCGTCAAGCAGAGGGAAGGCCGCTTCGCCCGCCGTCAGCTCAACCAAAAATTGTTGGCGGAAGGAACCCGCGGCTCTCGTCACGGCGTAAACTTCGACTTTGCCCGAATCAATCAGCGCGAGGCGTTCCACGTCCTGCAGCCGAAGTCGTTCGCCCGCCGTCAAAAATTTTTCAAAGCGGCTCAACTTCTCGGCTCCTTTCTTCAATCAATCTGCGATACGCTCCGTCGTGTTGAATCATTTCTTTGTGGGTGCCGCGCTCGACGACGACGCCTTTTTCCAAAACGATGATCTCGTCGCAATCGCGAATGGTGGAAAGTCTGTGAGCAACGATCAAGCACGAACAGCCGCGCCGACGAATATTTTCCAAGACGGTTTGCTCGGTCATCGGGTCGAGGGCTGAAGTTGCCTCGTCCAAAACCAACAGCGACGGATTGTTGGCCAAAGCCCGCGCGATTTCCAAACGTTGACGCTGGCCGCCCGAAAAGTTCAAGCCGCCCTCCGAAACTTCAGAATCGTAGCCTTTGTCGAGCTGCAAAATGTCTTCGTGGATGCAAGCGTCTTTGGCGGCCTGAATGATATCGCTGCGGCGGACGGAATCGTCGAAGAGCGAAAGATTTTGCGCAATCGTCCCGGTGATTTGGAAAACGTCCTGGTCGACGGCGGAAATTGAATTGACGATGACGGCGCGGGAAAGCTCGCGACGTTTGATACCGTCGAAACGAACTTCACCGCTCCATTCCTCGTAAATGCCCGTGACGATTTTTGAAACGGTGGACTTGCCCGAACCGCTCGCACCGACGACAGCCACCCAATGCCCCGGCTCGATGTGCAGAGAAAATTTATTTATCAGCGGCTTTTCCAGCGGGCTGTAGCCGAAATCGATATCTTTGAGTTCAAGTTCGCCGTTCAAGCGGGCGACAGGCTCGTCGGAAATTTTTTCTTCGCGGCAATTCAAATCGTCAATCTCATATTTGCGCACGTCGTTCAATCTTTGCATTTGCATTTCGGTTGATTGAAGAGTTGAGCCCAAACCGAGCAGCGCGTTGACGGGAGCCTGGAAACTTCCCATTAAAGATTGGAACGCGGTGAACATGCCGGCCGTCAGCGCACCTTCCATTATCGAGAAGCCGCCCAGCGTCATAATCAGCGCGCCGTTGATTCCTCCCAAAAGTGTGGGGATAATCGTTGCGGTCATCTGCCAGAGCGCGACGTCTTGGCCGGCCTTCAAAACTTTTGCACGATAGCCCGCCCACTTCGCGAAAAAATCTGCCTCGTTGCCGTTAGCTTTAATCGTCTCAATCATCATCAAGCCGTTCATCGCCGTGCCGTATTCTTTGCCCGCGTCCTGCTGAATCTTCATGTTCATATCGGTCAAATGTCGGCGGAGCGCGAAGAACATGACGATATTGATGCTCGAAAAAAATACGCCAATCAAAGTCAGCGTCACGTCATATTGGAGAAGCAAGAGCAAATAAAAAATCGCGACGAGGAAATTTAAAATTGCCAAGGCCGCCGGCCCGGACAAAACGCCCGCGATCGATTCGTTGTAGTTGACGCGAGAGGCAACCTCGCCCGCGAAACGCTGATTAAAAAATTGCATGGGCAGACGGAGCAAATGCCAGAAGAAACTCGACGAATCGGCCAGCGTCAATTTTTGTTGCCAGCGCGTCAAGATAACGGCCTGCAACCATGTCATCACGCCGCAAACGACCCAAGAGACCGTCATGGCCAAGCAGAAGTTGAACATCCAGTCCGTGTGCTTTTTGGCGAGAATGTCGTCCAAAAAAATTTGACTGAAGACGGGCGACGCCAGCCCCGGAATTATCATGCCGAAGTTGAGGAGCAAAATAAAAAACACCGCCCATTTGTCGCGGGAAAGTTTTATGGCAACGTCTTTAAAAATGTTGTAGCGTTCGCCTTCGGGTTTAAAATTTTCGTTCGGGACGACGCGCAGAGCCACGCCCGTGTACGACGTGCGGAACTCGTCCCATTTGACGGTGCGCCTGCCCATGGCCGGGTCGTTTAGATAAACCGTGTCGCCTTTGATGCCTTCGAGCACGACGAAGTGATTAAATTCCCAGTGAATGATCAGCGGGAAAACCATCAGCTCTTTTAATCTGTCGGCCGTCCAACGATAGCCGTTTGCGTCGCAGCCGCGGTTCCTGGCCGCACGAATGACGCAACTGGCTTTGGAGCCGTCGCGATTGACGCCGCACTCTTGACGGAGTTTTTCCAGCGGCAACCAAAGATTGTAATGCGAAAAAATCATCGACAGGGAGGCCGCGCCGCATTCGGTCGCTTCCATCTGCAAAATCGTCGGGACTTTGACGCGCGTGGTCGTCAGCCCGAAAAAATTTTTTATCTTATCAATGAAACTCATCATCTGCTCCGTAGCCACTGGCTCAGCTTGTAGAAAACTTTTTCAATCGGCGGTTTGCGTTCGATGATGATTGAGCCCGTGCAAAAGGAGCCGGCCGTCACGGGTTTGTGTTCGCCGACTTTGGAAGTCCAAAGGTAGCCGCTCTTGTCCGCGGGATCTTTGACGAGATCGAAGACGACTTCCATCACCGAAGAGTTTTGAGCCTGAATAATCCATTGAGCAAGTTGCGCGTTGCCCAGGTGCTGTTGGATTCCGTTGATCGTTATGGGATATTGAGAGACGGAACGCACGACGCCGATCAAAGAGCCCGTTTGCGAAATGTCCGCGCCGTTGGGGGCAAGTTGAATCGACATGCCGCTTTGAACGCGTTTGCCTTTGTCGAGGGGAATGTACAAAAGCCCCGTCAAGTCCCCGCGATTTTGAGTGATGCGCACGGAACAAATCGGCGAGCCGGGAGAAAGCATCGTGCCCACGTCGACCATAACCTCGTCGACAATTCCGTCGTAATCGCTGTAGACATCTTCGGCCACGTCCTGCTGATATCTTTTGGCGTCGTATTGATAGGCGCGACCCATTGCGTCTTTGTCGCCGGAAGCCAGACCCATTCCGTATTGAGCCATGCGAGTATCTGCGGCTTGAGCGGCCTGTTCCATGTGCGCTATCAAGTCACCTTTTTTAATCATCATGCCGGGGCGAACGTAAAGCCTGCCGATTTTTCCGCCGGCCGTGTGCGTCACGTTCATAACGCCCGCCGAATCCATGATTAAACCCATGCCGTCCGCTTTGACGGTGAACGCGCCGTAAATCGACCAGAGGACAACCGCGAACAAAAGCACGAGCACCGCAATCAACGCAATCCAGCTGACGGGCGTCGTTATTGGCAACATCGTATCGAGCTTTTCGGGCGAGCGAAGTTTATCGAGAGCTTCTTGGCTGAAAATTTGACTGTTCTGCTGTCTCATTTGCCGTCGCCTCCCGCAAAGGTCACTTCAACTTTTGTTCCGACTTCCAGGCCTTCTGCGTCCGAGGTAACGACAGTTTCGCCTTCGCGCAAGCCGGAAATAATTTCAACGTAGCGACCGTCATCCGCGCCCGTTCTGACCTGTCGACGTTCCAAAGTGTTTTCCGCCGTCACGACGAAGACTTCCGTCCGTTTTGTATCGATCATCGCGGAAAGAGGTGCCGTCAAAAATTTTCGCGTCTTGGAGGAAGTCAGAACCGCGCCGTTGTATGTTTGCTGCTCCAAAAGTCCGACGCGATTGTCAATTTCCAAAACGACTTTGCGCAAGCTCGCGGGCTCGTCCAAGGACGGCATGATTTCCTTGACAGTCACGTCAAAAATTTGAGCGTCGCCGCGGTTGCCGGCCGCGTATTCCGTGTCGTAAGCTTTGCGCAAAATTTGGTTGTTCGTGAAGGTGAGCTGAGCCGTGTCGCCGACGGAAAATCTTTGCGCGTTTTTGTCGTCAACGGGCATGGAGAAAAGTAATCTGGAAAAATTTCCGACGAGAGCAAGCGGCGTGCCGGCCTGAACGTACGCGCCCTGCTGACGATAGACGATTAAAATTTCGCCGTCGATTGGAGCCAAAACTTCTTGCCGCGCGGACTGAACCAATAATTGCTCCTTAATCGTTTTCGCTTCTTTGAGAGCCGCTTCGGAGGCAAAATACGCAGCCTCGGCCTCGTCGAATTTTTCAATGGAAGTTGCGTCGCGTTCGCGCAGCCGGGTGTAACGTTTGTAATTATTTTTTGCGTTGGCCAGTTGCGCTTCGGCCTTGGCGATGGAGCTGTCCGCCTGCTGAATTTTTAAAGGGATATCGTCGTTGACGAGCGTGAAGATGACTTCGCCGCTCTCGACGTGGGAATTTTTTGAGACGGAAACTTTTTCGATTCGCCCGTCGATGAGCGCGATTGCGTCGGCCATATCTTCCGAATAAAGATTGATCGCGTCCAAAAATAATTTCGGGTGCATGTCGCGCATTTGAACTTTGTCGCCCTGCAGAGGGATTGTCCGTTGCTCCATGCGCTCGGTGATTTGATTTTCGCCGGTTTTGTTGAGCCACGCGCCGTAACCAATCATCGCAATAGCAAAAAGCAAAATCAGCACGAGCCCGACGATGTAAAGTCTTTTCATCCGCGCGCCTCCCTTCAAGAAATTTTCAGTTTAGTATAAATCATCGCCAAAACTTTTTCAATCGAGAAAATTTTCTTCGGCGAGCTTGGCCTGAACGTAGATGGCGCACTCCAAACGTTTCTTTTGAATTTCGCAGCCGACCTCGTAAGGCTGACGGATGTCCCCGTGAAAAAGATCCGCGTTGGCGTGGCAGCCGCCGGAACAAAAAAATTTCGCCCAACACGAGCGGCACTTGGGCTTGTTCAAAACGTGCGACTCGCGAAAATATTTCAGCCAGTGCCGAGAATTTTTTTCCACGCCGTCAAAAATATTTCCGAGCTTGTAACGTTCGCGGCCGACGAATTGGTGGCAAGGATACAGGTCGCCGTTTTCCGCCACGGCAAAATATTCGTGACCCGCGCCGCAGCCCGCCAGTCTTTTGGCGACGCAAGGGCCGTTGGACAAATCAACGTTGAAGTGGAAGAAAAAAAATCCGCGGCCTTCTCTTCGACGAGCAAGATAAGCTTCAGTCAGGCGATCGTATTCGGCAAAAATTTTCGGCAGATCTTCTTCCGTCAACGCGAGCGGCGAATCTTTCAGGACGACGGGCTCGACGGAGATGATGTCAAAGCCCGCGTCGTGAATGCTCAAGACGTCGGCGGTGAAGTCCAAATTTTTTTTCGTGTACGTGCCGCGCAGATAATAATTTTCTCCGTTGCGGCTCTCGACGAATTTTTTAAAATTTTTCAGCACGCGGTCGTAACTTCCTCGGCCGGCGATGTCGGGTCTCATCGCGTCGTGAATTTTTTTTCGGCCGTCCAAACTCAGCACGAGTGAAATTTTATTTTCGTTGAGCCAGGCAGAAATTTTTTCGTCGAGCAAAATTCCGTTGGTCGTCAGCGTCAGCTTGAAAATTTTTCCCGTGTCGCGCTCGCGTTGACGGACGTATTCGGTTACGGCTTTGACCGTGCGGAAATTTATCAGAGGTTCGCCGCCGAAAAAATCAATCTCGCAGTGTTTGCGCAAGCCCGAATTTTTGATGATGAAATCGACGGCCGCGCGCCCGACTTCCTCCGACATAATCGCGCGATGCCCGAAACTTCCTCCGTCGCCGAAACAATATTTGCAGCGCAGGTTGCAATCTTGGGCGACCATGAGGCAAAGACTTTTCACCACGCCGCGCGCCGCAAAAGTCGGAGGCACGTCGATATCCTCGGCAAAAAGTTCGCCCGCGTCAATCAGCTCGTGAAGTTCGGACAAAATTTCGGCGGTGTCGACGTCGGGATATTTCGCCAAAATTTTTTCGTCGTTGGAGCCGTCGAAGTCGTCCAAAATTTTGAAAGTCTTTTCGTCGACGAGATGAACCGCGCCGCTGTTTACGTCGAGCAAAATAAAATCGTCGCCCTGCTTAAATTTGTGGATCATTTAATCGCTCCTCAGTTTTCGTTGTCCGCCAAGCGCAAAAGTTTGAGCTCAAGCGGGTCGTCGGGCTTGGGCGGTGCGTGGTGCCTGGCGATAATTTTTGCCTCTTTGAACAGCCCGATCTTTTGAAGTTTTCGCCCGCCGATTTCCGCGTGATTATGATAGACGTAAAGCGAGCGGTTGCCGTTGACTTCCAAACGTTCGGCGAGCTTGGGTGCAAGGCCGGTGATGAGCACGGCAAAAATTTTCCCGCGAATCGTCAAATCGCCGGCGCGTCTTCCGACGTCGTGGAGGAGCGCGCAACGAATCAAAAATTCTCGGTCGACGCCGCGTTTATCCTCGATGACGAGCCGTTCAATCGTGTAGGCCGTGCGCAGGCTGTGAACTTGGTCGGCGACGCTCATCGCGAAAAAAATTTTCTGCTCCTCGGCGTTCAGGTGCGCGGAAATATATTTTCCGTCGTCGACGCTGACTTTTGCCGTCACAGCCCGAACGAACTGCAAAATTCTTTTTAAAACACTCATGCCAAATAAATTAACTCCGTACAACTTTTTTCTGTGCAAGATTTTTCCGCGTCGGATTTTTTTTGCGACGTTAAAGACAGCTCGACGATTTTTCCGTCCGCGCGAAGGGAGGCAGCTTTTTTGATCGCCGAGTCCTGGAAGCCCGCCGCGAAGCTCACGTAAAATTTTTTTGCTTGAGAATTTTCTTCGACGCCCTGAAATTTTCTCGCGTCCAAAATCCGTTCGATGCCGAGTGCAAAACCCGTCGCCGGACACGCCGCGCCAAAATCTTTGAGCATGTTGTCGTATCGGCCGCCGCCCGCAAGAGAGTAGCCGACGCCGGGCGCGTACGCCTCGAAGACCATGCCGGTGTAATATTCGAAGTCGCGAATCAGTCCGAGGTCGAAGGTAATTTTTTCCGCGACGCCGTAAACTTCCAGCAGACGATAAATTTCTTTCAAGTTGTCGAGGGCGCGACGTGAGCGATCGTTTTTGGCGAGAGCTTCGGCCGCGGATAAAATTTCTCGTCCGCCCTGCAACGTCGGAATTTTTTTGAACGCGTCGTCCGTCTCCAAATTTTTCAGCGCGACGAGATCGTGGCGTTCGATTGCCGATTTGATTTGCGTTTGAAGTTCGGGCGAAAGATTTTCCACGAGAGAGCCGACAAATTCCGCTTGGCCGAGACAAATTTTAAAATCTTTGAGCCCCGCGACGGTCAGAGCTTGAGCAGCGAGCGCGACGATCTCCGCGTCGGCCAAAGCGTTTGAAATCCCGATGAGCTCGACGCCGGCTTGATAAAATTCACATTGGCGGCCGGGCTGATTTTTTCTGAATCGGAAGACGTTCGTGTTGTAGGAGAGTTTGAGCGGCAGCGGCTTATCTTTCAGGCGGCTGACGGCCAGGCGCGCAATGGGCGTTGTCATCTCGTGGCGCAAGGCCAGCGTTCGATTGAGCCCGTCGAACATTTTAAAAAGGTGCGGCTCGATGATTCGCCCGCCCGAAGTTGTCAGCGTCTCCAAAAATTCCATCGTCGGCGTGACGACTTCCTCGTAGCCGAAGAGCGCGAAGAGTTTAAAAATTTTTTGTTCGATCTCGCGTTTGGCGGCCGCTTCCGCCGGCAAAAAATCTCGCGTGCCGTACGGCGTCTCTAAAAGTCCCGTCATAAAAAAACCTCCTCTTATCCGCGCAATTTTACAGGAGATTTTTATTTTGAGCAAGCGGGCTCAATTGACGCAAAAAATTTTTCAAGGTAAAATATTTTTCAAAACGACGGAGGGGAAATTTTTCATGAGCAAGATAAAAGAGGCCTTCGCCCGCGGCAAAGCTTTCATTCCGTTTATCACTTGCGGCGATCCGAATTTGGAGACGACAGCCGCCGTTGTGCGAGCAGCCGTCAAAAACGGTGCCGACCTCGTCGAGCTGGGCATTCCTTTTTCCGACCCGACGGCCGAGGGCGTCGTCATTCAAGCGGCAAATCTTCGTGCGCTTCAAGCCGGCGTGACGACCGAAAAAATTTTTGACATGGTGAAAGACCTGCGCCGCGATGTAAAAATTCCGCTCGTCTTCATGACTTACGCGAACGTCGTCTTCTCTTACGGCGCGGAAAAATTTTTGTCGAATTGCGCGGCTCTGGGTATCGACGGATTGATTTTGCCCGACGTTCCTTTCGAGGAGAAGGAAGAATTTTTTTCGACGTGCAAAAAGTTCGGCGTCGATTTAATTTCGATGATCGCTCCCACTTCCGAAGACCGAATCGCCATGATCGCCCGCGAGGCTGAAGGTTTCGTTTATATCGTGTCGAGTTTGGGCGTGACGGGCGTGCGCAGCGAAATCAAAACCGATTTGAAATCAATCGTCGCCTCCGTCCGAGCCAACACAAAAATTCCGTGCGCTATCGGTTTCGGAATCTCGACGCCCGCGCAGGCTCGGCAGATGGCAAAAATTTCTGACGGCGTGATCGTCGGCTCGGCGATCATAAAAATTTTGGCGGCTCACGGCGCGGCGGCTCCACCTTTTGTCGGGGAATACGTCCGCGAAATGAAAAATGCTTTGACGGAGGATTGAGGTCATGTTCAAAAAAATTTTTGCACTGCTGACGATTTGCTCGCTGATTTTTTTGACGGGCTGCGGCTCAGAAAAATCTGCCGACAAAAACGCTGACAAAAAAAATCCGGCCAACAAACTCGTCATCTACACGTCCATGAAAGAATCGCTCATCGGCGGAATCGTCGAAGGTTTTAAGGCGAAAAATCCCGATATCGACGTTGACTGGCAATCGGCGGGCGCGGGAAAAATTATGGCAAAACTCGAAGCCGAACGACAAAGCGGGCACCTCATGGCGGACATAATTTGGACGAGCGAAGTCCCCGACTTTTACCAGATGAAAAACGACGGCTTGCTGGAAAAATATCAGCCCGCGGGCTTCGACGAACTTTTGAATCCCTTCGACGATTATGACGGCTCGTTCACCGCCGCGCGACTCGGAACGCTGGGCATCGTCGTCAATACCAGCAAAGTCACGACCGACCCGACCGGCTGGGAGACGATTGCCACCGATCCGCTTTACAAAAATTCTTTCGGCATCGCAGACCCCGCACTAAGCGGCACGGCGTTCATGAGCATTGCGCTTCTGGAAAAACAATTCGGCTGGGATTACATCGTCCGCCTGCACGACAACGGCGCGACTAAAAGCAAAGGTTCAGGACGAGTCATCGACGACACAGCCGACGGAGCACTCAACGCTTGCTTGGGCGTCGACTACATCACCGCCGGAAAAATCGACAAGGGCGCGCCGCTCAAAATGGTTTATCCCAAAGAACTTTTGATGGTGCCCAGCCCCGTTGCAATCTTCAAAGACGCCGAACACAAAGACGCCGCCAAAAAATTTGTCGACTATCTCATGACGCAAGAAGCTCAACAAAAAGTCGCCGAGGCCGGAACCGTGCCCGTTCGCCGCGACGTGAAGATGCCCGAACGTTACAACTTGCCCGCGCCCGAAGACGCCCTCAAAAACGGAATCAAAATAAATTATTCCGAAGTCCTCGAACAAAAGGACGACATCGTAAAAAAATTTTCCAACCTGTTCAAATAATTTTTCTCGCAAAAAAAATTTTCCCGCAAGAATTTTTGCGGGATTTTTTTTTGACGCGGAAGAGCTCATTTGTCTTTCCTGAAAAAGTTGCGGACAAATTTCACGACGCCCGCCAAACCGCCCGCGGCGAACGGCGCAATCAACGGCAAATAATTTGAGACCGCGCTCAGCAACGCACCCGAATGCGCGGAGCAAACCGAAGTAACACTGCACGATACAAAAACCAATGCAAGAACTCTCATCTCAATCACTCCTTTTGCCGGGGAGTATATCCCCCATACAGGGATATGTCAAGATATCTTGTCGCAATCGGAAAAATTTTGTATGCCGCAGAGGGGGATAAATCAAAAAGCGATCGGCGATTAACCGACCGCTTAATTTTTTCAACGTTTCAAATATTTTCTTTGGCGACTGCGACGAGTTTTGCAAAGGCCGCCGCGTCGTTGACTGCAAGTTCTGCCATCATTTTTCTGTCGACGGCAACGCCCGCTTTGGTCAGGCCGCAGATCAATTTGCTGTAAGAAATTCCGTTTATGCGAGCCGCCGCGTTGATTCGGGCGATCCACAGGCGGCGGAATTCGCGCTTTTTGACACGACGGTCGCGGTGCGCGTATTGGCCGGCCTTCATGATTGATTCGTTTGCTTTTTTAAATTGTTTGCTCCTCGCGCCGCGATAACCTTTGGCGAGCTTGAGGATTTTTTTATGGCGTTTGTGAGCCGTGACGCCCGTCTTTATTCTCAAGATAATCTCCTCCGTTCAAAAAATTTTTCAAGCGTAGGGAAGCATTTTCCTCACGCGCGCTTTGTCCGCTGCCGAAGCAAGCGTCGCCTTGCGGAGATTTCTCTTGCGTTTGCGGGTCTTCTTTTCCAAGATGTGGCTCTTGTATGCTTTATTGCGTTTGAATTCGCCGCTGCCGGTCACGTGGAAACGTTTAGCTGCTGCGCGGTGTGTCTTGATTTTGGGCAACGTTGTCCCCTCCTTTTGTCTGAGTAGTTTTCTTTGTCTTTTGCGCCTTTTGTGCCTTAGGAGAGAGAATCATCGTCATGTTTTTGCCTTCCAATTTGGCGGCACGCTCGACCGTCACGACATCTTCCAGAGCCTTGGCAAGTTTGTTCAAGACTTCGGCGCCCAATTCGGGGTGAGAGAGCTCGCGCCCGCGGAACATGATCGTCACTTTGACTTTGTTGCCTTCTTCAATGAAACGCTGAGCGTTTTTTAATTTGACTTCAAAGTCGTGCTGTTCGATGTTGGGGCGGAGTTTGACTTCTTTGACCGTGATGATTTTTTGCTTCTTGCGAACTTCCTTTTCGCGTTTTTGCTGCTCATAACGATACTTGCCGAAGTCCATGATGCGGCAAACGGGCGGTCTGGCTTTGGGCGCGACTTCGACCAAATCCAAATGTTTTTCTTCGGCCAATCTGAGCGCGTCCCGCGTGAGCATGACGCCGAGCTGTTCGCCGTTTGCGTCGGTTACTCTGACTTCGCGGATACGAATCTCTTCATTGATTCTCAAAGTGTCCCTGCTAATCGAAATACACCTCCTGCGGCGCGTCGGAAAAAAATTAAAGGCGGCCGATAAGCCACCCGCGATTCCCACAGAAAAATTCGTTGCAACCGCGCCAACACATTCAAGGTCGGCGGGTGAGAAGCGCAGGCTCCTGCTTAACGCGCCAAAGTTTATCACAGCGGCTTTGATTCTGTCAATAAAATTTTTTTTATCATACTTTCTTTGCTTGCCCAAAGACGGGCGGCCTGAAAAATTTCGTTGAATTTATTTTTTGTTCCAAGCGTGAATGCCTTCTTGGTTCGGCAAAATTTTTTCGTCAAAAACGGGCTCTTCCACGCCGCGATTTTTTTGAGCAACGTAATCGTCCAGAGCAATGAAAGCGTATTTGCCCAGGCGAGCGACGGCGTAAAGGTTCGTCAAGCACAAAAAGCCCATGAACAAGTCGGCCGAATCCCAAACCAAACCGAGCTCCGCGAAAGCCCCGACCAAAACCATCACCACGACACCCACGCGGAAAAGATTCATGGCGTGGCTGGCAACGGAGCTGGGCAAGAAGCCGGACTCATCACCTTCAAAAAATGCAATGTTGACTTCGCCGTAAAAATAGTTGCCGACGATTGAACTGAACGCGAACAGGAAAACGATGATCGCCAAAATGTGCGGCGCGTAAGTTCCGTAGACACTTGCCAAAGACATTTGAACGAGAGAGACGCCGGTGAGTTCGCCGCCGACGGAATATTCGCCCGTGAGCAGAACGGAAAAAGCCGTCGCCGAGCAAACGAGCCACGTGTCGACATAGACGCCGAAACTTTGAATCAGACCTTGACGCACGGGGTGTTTGCCGCTGGCGGTTGCCGCAGCGTTCGGGACGGAACCTTCGCCCGCCTCGTTGGAGAAAAGCCCGCGACGCACGCCCGTCATGAAGACAGCACCGAATCCGCCGCCGACCGCAGCTTGAGGCTCGAAAGCGTCGTGAATGATGAGCGCGAACACCGCCGGCAATTGATCGAAATTCATCACGATAATTATCAGCGCGGACAGAAGATAGAGCCCGGCCATGGACGGCACGAGCATTTCCGCGAACTTTGCAATTCTGGTCACGCCGCCGAAAATTACCAGAGCAGTCAAAGCGGCCACGACGACCGCGGTTATCGCGTGATCGATTCCAAAGGCAGTTTCGACCGCACCGACGATTGTGTTTGCTTGAACGGAAACATAAATCCAACCGAACGTGACGGAAATTAAAATCGCGAAAAGTTTTGCCAAGCCCGTCATGTGCAAGGCGTTCTTCATGTAGTAAGCGGGGCCGCCGAAGAATGCTCCGTCGCCTCTGGGGATTTTATAAATTTGAGCGAGCGTGCTCTCGACAAAACCCGTGGCACACCCGATGAAAGCAATCAGCCACATCCAAAAGACTGCGCCGGGGCCGCCCGTGACGATGGCAATGGCGACGCCCGCAATATTTCCGACGCCCACGCGCGAAGCCGTCGACACGCAAAAAGCCTGAAAACCGCTGATTTCTTTGCCGCCGGTTTTTTGTCCCGCGCTCTTGAAAATTAATTTAATCATTTCACCGATGAGCCGCAGCTGAACAAATTTTGTCCGCAACGTGTAGATGACGCCCGAACCGATTAGCGCGATGATGATTATGTACGTCCAAAGGAATGAGTTGATGTCGTTGATCACGCCGTGCAATGCTTCCATAAAATTTCCTCCCGTTTAAATTTTTATATAGCCCGCGCGAGCCTCCAAAATTTTTATTGCGGCGGCCTCCAACATTTGCGCGAAGTCGGCGGTCGTCCCGTCGAAGTCAACGTCGAGTTCCAAGCTTGCGTCCAGTTTGCGGGTGAAGATGTCGTTCACGCCCGAAATATTTTTTATCCGTTCGCAAACGCCGCTCAACGTCCCGCCCAGTCGCTCGAAAGTTTCTTCCGTTATCATCAACGTCAAATGATTTTCAACCTGCGCGGCAAATTTTATCGCGGCCAAAGAAAGATCGTAGCCCGCACGTCGCCCGGCCAAGACAAGCGCGTCGTCGAGAGAAAAAAATCCTCCGCCGCCCGAAGAAGTGCCCGCAAAAATAATTTCACCCGTGTTGCACTGAATCATTCGGCTCGCGACGTTGACCTCGTTGTCAGAAAAAAATTTTATATCGGCGACGACAAGATAATCTGCGGCCTGAGCGATGTCGACCGTGCGCGTGAAGCCCTGACGTTTGAGCGCGGAAATAATTTCGTTTTCAATCTGCGTGAAGCGTCGACCGCTCGAATCTTTCGCCACGACCGCCACGCGCGGAGAGCCCGCGTTGAAGTCGACGAGAGATTTTTTGTCCGCATGAGCAGAAATTTTTTTGTCGTCGAGCTCGGCCAAGATTTCCACGAAAAAAATTCCATTCTCGACGCGGCTTGAAAGAATTTTCCAGCCGGAAACGAAGCCCGAGCTGTCGACAGAATTTTCATCGGAGACGAGCACAAAATTTTTCACGAAAGTTTTTGAGCGGACGTGCGCCCCGAATTTTTGTTCAATCGCAGAGCGCAACGCGTCGTGAATCGCCATGCGTTCGGTGTTGCCGTGCCCGAATGCTCGAACATTTTGCGCCGAACACATTCCGAAATTTATCAGCGTGAAAAAAATCATCGACGTAAAAAAAATTTTCATAGCTTCATTCCTCCGCAAGCATATTGTAAAAAATTTTCCCGTCAACGTCAAATTCGTCGCAAAAAAAATTGCCGCAGACATTTTCGCCCGCGACAAAATTCTTTGAATCGCTCGCTTCACGTGCCGAAGTCGCGGTTCATGTCCACGAACTCGACGAGCTCGTCGACGCTGTAGCATTCGATGACCGTGCGGCAAATTTTTTTGAGCAGCTGTTGAAGTTTATGAAAATCTTCGTTCGGCGGAAAAGGTTCCTCGGCGTTGAGGACGGCGGTCAAAGTTTCGGGGCGAATGTATGCCGCGGGATAAAAATTTTTGTAGAGGATCAAATTGCCGACCACGCCCGTGCCCGCGATTAAAATTTCGCCGTAAGTTTCGTCGTTCAAAGCTCGGCACGTTCCAACTTGAAAATTTTCCGTCAACGCGGCTCGAAGTTCGTCTTCAGTCACGGCTTTTCCCTCCGCAAAAATTTATTGGGCGTTGCGTTTGGCGGTCAAGTATTCGTCCATGGCCTTTGCAACGATTTTTGAATACTTGACGGCGAGCACAACATTTTTCGCGCCGATGACGACGTCGCCGCTGGAGAAGACGCCTTCGCGGGTGGTGCGGCCTTGCTCGTCGACGACGATCAATCCTTTGTCGCTGACTTTCAAATCGTGCGTGGTGTTGACGATTTTGTCTTTGGGGCCTTGACTGATGGCGATGATCGTTGAGTCGGCTTTCATGAGGACGGGCTCTTCCTCGCGAATCAAATTTCCTTCGTCGTCATAAATTCGCGGGGTGAGGAGCGGGCCTTCCTCGGTGAATTCTTTTATCGCCATGCCCTGTTGAATTTCAATTCCGTCGACGGCCGCATAATCGAGTTCGCGTTGGCTGGCTGCGATTCTTCTTCGGCGGGCGTAAAGCGTGACGTTGCCCGAACCTTGACGGACGACGGTGCGCGCCACGTCGATAGCAGAGTTTCCCGCGCCGATGATAGCCACGGTGTCGCCCAAATCGTACGCGTCGGGGTTTTGCAGATAATCAATGGCGTAGTGGACGTTGCCGAGCGATTCGCCTTTGACGTGCGGTCGACGCGGCCGCCAAACGCCCGTGCCGATAAAAATTGCGTCGTAGCCGTCGTTGAAAAGATCGTCCAGGTGGAGCGCGCCGCCGATTGCCGTGTTCGGGCGGAAGTGAATTCCCATTTCGCGCAGCTTGACTTGATAGCGGTCTAAAATTTTTTTCGACAGACGGAAAGCCGGAATCCCGTAGCGCATCATCCCGCCGACTTTGTCCATGCGTTCAAAGATTGTGATTCGATAGCCGAGCGCGGCGAGCTTGACGGCGATTGTAATTCCCGCGGGACCCGAACCGATTATCGCGACTCTTTGGCCGGTGTCGGGCGCGCGTTCAATTTTTATCTTGTCAAAATAAAATTCGGAGATGTAATGTTCGATGCTGGGGATTTGGACGGCGGCCGCGTCCTTTCTTTTGCCTTGAATGCAATTTCCCTCGCACTGATTTTCGTGGTCGCAAACAAGAGAGCAGACGACGCTGAGCGGATTGTTTTCAAAGAGCATGCGCCCGGCCTCCACGGTTTGCCCCGCCAAGAACAGGCGAATCATTTCGGGAATGTTCGTTTCAATCGGACAGCCTTTGAGCCGGCAAAGCGGCTTCTTGCATTGCAGACAGCGGCGAGCCTCTTCGATGACGTGTGCAGCCATATTTTTTCCCTCCTAAAATTTATCTGATTAAAAAATTTTTTATCGCGTCCAAAAGATTTCCTCCGTTGAAAAAAATTCCCGCGTGAAGTCCGGCCGCTTCAGCCGCTTGAATATCTCGGTCGGTGTCGCCGAACAAAATTGCCTGCGACGGATCGATTTTAAAATCTTGACACGCGCGAAGAATCAAACCGGGCTTGGGCTTGCGACAATCACACGCGACGGAAAATTTTTCGACGATGCCTTCGGGGTGGTGCGGACAAAAATAAAATGCGTCGAGGTGCGCGCCGATTTGAGCCAAACTTTTTTGCATGAAGCCGTGAAGATTTTCGACGTCCTCAATCGTGTAAAGCCCGCGAGCAATTCCGCCCTGATTTGTGACGACGACGGTTAAAATCGAATGCTCGTTGCAAAATTTAACGGCCTCGCGCGCGCCGTCAATCCATTTAAATTTTTCAATCTCCCAAAGGTAACCGACTTCCTCGTTTAGGACGCCGTCCCTGTCAAAAAAAATCGCTCGAATCATGTGACCAACTCCCGAAAGATTTTTTCTGCCCGCGCAAAAAATTTCCTGCCGAAAAAAAAAGCTTGCCGATTTGATTTTTTGAAAGTATAATGTCAAAATATCAAGAGGTGATAAATCATGTTGAACAACAAGGCGGACACGATTGAAGAATATATTTTGAAACTGCTGGCGCAAAACGCCGACAAGCAAATCGAACTCAAGCGGACGGCTCTGGCCGACGAGATAAGTTGTGCGCCGTCGCAGATAAGTTACGTTTTGAGCACGCGCTTCACCGCCGACAGAGGTTTCGTCGTGGAGTCGCGCCGAGGCTTGGGCGGTTATATCCGAATCGCGCTGGTGAACGAGGATCTCGACCGCAAACAGCTTTTGTTCCAAGAAATGCTCGACCAAATCAACGAGGCAACGCCTTTCGAGGACGTCAAGTCGATGCTCGATTTTCTTTTGAGCAACAGATTAATCACGCGGCGCGAAGCAGAACTCGTCGCGCAAATGTCGCTCAATCTTTACAAATCTGAAGCGGCCGGAAAAATTCAAGCTGCCGAACGGGCACGATTGATTCGTTCGGTCTTCGTCACGCTGGCCAAAATAACCTGACGCAAAAAAATTTTCGTCACGAGAAAAAATTTCTTGTGGCGATTTTTTTTCGCCGCCCGAAGCTTGATTGTATACAGAAAATTATTTGCAAAGCCGGCGGGCGTGTGCTAAACTTTTTTCGACGTATAACAAAAAAATTTAGGAATCAGCAGGTGAGAACTTTGAAAGGAAAATTGGTTCTGCAAGACGGCACGGTATTTCGCGGGCAACTATTCGGCGGCGCGAACGCCACGACCGAGGGCGAAGTCGTCTTCAACACGGGCATGACCGGCTATCAGGAAATTTTGACAGACCCGTCGTATTGCCGGCAAATCGTCACGTTGACTTATCCTTTGATAGGCAATTACGGCACGGCGAAGCAATTTAATCAGAGCCGCAAAAGTTTTGTCGGGGGATTGATTGTCGGGGAAGTTTGCGAAAAACCGTCGAGCTCGTCCATGCAAAAGACTTTGGCAGAATTTTTAATCGCGGAAAAAATTTCTTGCCTCTACGAAGTGGACACGCGCGCCTTGACCAGAAAAATTCGTTCGTCGGGCACGATGAAAGGCGTAATCGTCAGCGAATACACCTCGCAGGGCACGATTGACGAGATGATGGCTCTGCCGATTCGCAAAAATGTCGTGGAAATGGTGACTACGCCCGTTAGCTACACGCTCGACGCCCCCGACGGCGCACCTTACGTCGTGACGGTGGACTTTGGAATCAAAAAAAATATCCTCGACGCGCTACGCAAGTTGGGTTGCAAAATCACGGTCGTCCCCGCCAAGGCCACGGCTGAAGAAATCCTCGCGCTCAATCCCGACGGAATTTTTCTTTCCAACGGCCCCGGCGACCCAAAGGACGTCCCAAATGCTATCCGCGAAGTCAAAAAACTCATCGGGCAACGGCCAATCTTCGGAATCTGTCTGGGGCATCAGATTTTGGCTCTGGCAATGGGTGCCGACACTTACAAATTAAAATTCGGGCACCGCGGCTCCAATCAGCCCGTGAAAAATTTGGAGACTGGCAAAGTCGCAATCACCGCGCAAAATCACGGCTACGCAATCGACGAAAAATCTTTGGCAGGCCTTCCCGTCAAAGTCACGCACATTTCTTTGAATGACGGCACGGTCGAAGGTTTCCGCCACACACAGCTGCCCATATCGAGCGTGCAATATCACCCCGAAGCCGCGCCCGGCCCCAACGACAGCGTTCATCTCTTCGACGAATTTATTTTCAACATGCAGAGGTTCAAGCCATGAAAAAATTTTTTTCGATCCTCGCGATTTTATTTTTAATCAGTGTCTCCTATGCTCAAGCCGCAGATTACAAAATGACGGGCGTGGTCGTCCTCAGCCGCCACAACATCCGCTCGCCCCTCGTCGACAAAAATTCTGCTCTCGCCAAACCGCACAACCGGTTCAAATGGACTTCCGCACCCGCTGAACTTTCCCTGCGCGGCGCAGAGGACGAAACGATTATGGGGCAATATTTCCGGCGGTGGCTGGTCAGCGAAAATCTCATCACCGAAAATTATTTTCCAAAGGACGGCGAAGTCCGCTTCTACGCAAACTCCCGGCAACGCACAATCGCGACCGCAAAATTTTTTTCGAGCGGGCTGTTCCCCGTCGCCAACGTCCAAGTCGAGCACAAATTTGATTCGTTCGATAAAATTGACCCCGTCTTCAAACCGCGGCTGACTTTGGTCAACGACAAATTCATCGCTCTGGCCGACGCGCAGATTAAAGAAAAGTTCGCCGATAAAATCCCGACGCAAAGTTATCGTTTGATTGAAAAAGTTACGCAAAAACATTTCCCCGCCGCCAATCTCGACGTGACTTTTGAACTCGGCAAAGAGCCCGCCGCCCACGGAACGTTGAAGCTGGCCAACCAAGCCGCCGACGCTCTCACGCTGCAATATTACGAGGAAGATTTCGGGCACAAGATAAGTTTTAATGACCGCCAAAAAATCGCCGACGCCGTGACTTTTTACGCTCAAGTTCTTTTCACCGCGCCGGCAGTCGCAACCAACATCGCTCACCCGCTCCTGCAAGTCATAAACGACGAACTTTCCCTCGACAGAAAATTTACCTTCCTTTGCGGTCACGATTCCAACATCGCAAGCGTCTTGGCCGCCCTCGACGTCGAAGATTATTCTTTGCCGCAAACGTTGGAGAGGAAAACTCCAATCGGCGTGAAGTTCGTCATAGAAAAATGGCGCGGCGCGGACGGTGTCGATTACGCCAAAACAAAATTGATTTACGCGTCTTCGGAGCAGTTGCGCAACAAAACCACGCTGACTTTGGAAAACCCGCCGATGATTTATCCGATAAAGTTCAAAGGCCTCTCTCAAAACGCCGACGGCTTTTATCGACTGGAAGATTTGCAGAAACGTTTCCAAAAAGCTTTCGACGCTTACAATGATTTGCCGGCGGGAAATTAAAAATTTCTTCACGACGAAGGGAGCAGATTTATTTGCCAAAGAAAAAAAATCTGAATAAAATACTCGTCATCGGTTCGGGCCCGATAATCATCGGACAGGCCGCCGAGTTCGATTACGCGGGCTCGCAGGCTTGTCGTTCGCTCAAAGAGGAAGGCTTGGAAGTCGTCCTCGTCAATTCAAATCCCGCGACGATTATGACCGACGTCAACATTGCCGACAGAGTTTACATTGAGCCGCTGACTGTGGAATTTTTGACGGCGATAATCGAGAAGGAACGCCCCGACGGATTGCTTGCGACCCTCGGCGGGCAGGCGGGCTTGAATTTGGCGGTGCAGCTGGCGGAGAGCGGCGCGCTGGAAAAATTCAACGTCGAACTCCTCGGCACGTCGATTAAAGCGATAAAGAAAGCTGAAGACCGCGAGCTTTTCAAAGAGACCATGGAGAAAATCGGCGAGCCCATCCCCGAATCGACAATCGTCGAGGACATCCACGCGGCGATTGATTTCGCGAACAAAATCGGTTACCCGCTCATCGTGCGCCCCGCCTACACTCTCGGCGGCACGGGCGGCGGCATTGCCAACAACGAGGAAGAACTTTTCGAGATAACTCTGCGCGGCTTGAAATATTCAATGATTGGCCAAGTTTTGATTGAACGTTCAATCGCCGGCTGGAAAGAGATTGAATATGAAGTCATGCGCGACGGCAACGACACCTGCATAACGATTTGCTCAATGGAAAATTTCGACCCCGTCGGCGTCCACACGGGCGACTCAATCGTCGTGGCTCCAACGCAAACCTTGACCGACCAAGAATATCAACTTCTCCGTTCGGCAAGCTTAAAAATTATTCGTGCGTTGGAAATCGAAGGCGGCTGCAACATTCAATTCGCCCTCGACCCCAAGAGCCAAAATTATTACGTCATCGAAGTCAACCCGCGCGTCAGCCGTTCGTCAGCGTTGGCAAGTAAGGCCACGGGTTATCCAATCGCAAAAGTCAGCGTCAAAATCGCTGTCGGCTACACGCTCGACGAAATCGTAAACGCCGTCACCAAAAAAACCAAAGCTTGCTTCGAGCCGTCTGTCGATTATATCGTCGTGAAGTTCCCGCGCTGGCCGTTCGATAAATTTGTTTACGCCGACACGACGCTTGGCACGCAGATGAAGGCGACGGGCGAAGTCATGAGCCTTGACCGTTCGTTCGAGGGCGCGATACTCAAAGCCGTCCGCAGTTTGGAAATCGGCGTCAACCGCCTGCACATGGACAAGATGGACGAGTGGGACGACGAAAAAATTAGGAAACGCCTCAGCCGCATTGACGACGAAAGACTTTTCCTTATCGCCGAGGCACTGCGCAGAAATATCGCCACGCCCGAAGAAATTTCCGACATCACAAAGATTGACCGCTGGTTTATCGACAAGATAAAAAATATTACGGATATGGAAGTTCGTTTGCAGAAGGGCGAACTCAACGCAAAAACTCTGCGCGAGGCAAAACTTATCGGCTTGGCGGACAAATCAATTTCTGAACTCACGGGCGTTCACGTCGACGAAATCCGCAACATGCGCAAGCAATTTAAAATTCTTCCCGTGTATAAAATGGTTGACACGTGCGCGGCCGAATTTGAAGCGGCGACACCTTATTACTACTCAACTTATCGCGGCGAAGTCGACGAGGTTGAAGTCAGCAACAAAAGAAAAATTCTCGTGCTCGGCTCCGGCCCGATAAGAATCGGTCAAGGCGTCGAGTTCGATTATTGCTCAGTACATTCGGTTTGGGCACTGCGCGAGGCCGGAATCGAAGCGATAATCATCAACAACAACCCCGAAACAGTCTCGACCGACTTTGATATCTCCGACAAACTTTATTTCGAGCCGCTCACCACCGAAGACGTCTTGAATATCATCGACAAGGAAAAACCCGAAGGCGTCATCGTTCAGTTCGGCGGTCAGACCGCGATTAATCTTGCGGCTTCTTTGGCCGAAGCCGGCGTGAAAATTTTTGGCACGAGCGTCGACGATATCGACCGCGCAGAAGACCGCGAACGCTTCGACGAAATGTTGACCGAATTAAAAATCGCGCGGCCAAAAGGAATCAGCGTGACGAATTTGGACGACGCGATAATCGGCGCACAAAATATCGGCTACCCCGTCATGGTACGCCCTTCTTACGTGTTGGGGGGCCGAGCAATGGAAATCGTTTACAACGAGGAAGAACTCCGCGATTACATGAGCCGAGCCGTCAAAGTCACGCCCGACCACCCCGTCCTCGTCGACAGGTACATGCAAGGCACCGAGGTTGAAGTTGACGCGATAAGTGACGGGGTTGATGTGGTTATCCCCGGAATTATGGAGCACGTCGAACGCGCGGGCGTCCACAGCGGAGATTCAATCGCCGTTTATCCGCCGCAAACTCTTCCGTCAAAAGTAATTTACACCATCACCGATTACACAAAACGTCTCGCGCTCGCCCTCAACGTCAAAGGCCTGCTCAACATTCAATACGTCGTGGCGGACGGAAAAGTTTACGTCATCGAAGTCAATCCGCGTTCAAGCCGCACCGTCCCGTTCCTCAGCAAAGTCACCGATATAAAAATGGTCAACGTTGCAACGCGCGTGGCTTTGGGCAAAACTTTAAAAGAGTTGGGCTACTATTCGGGTCTCGTCGAGCCCAAGCCTTACGTCGCGGTGAAAGCTCCCGTCTTCTCTTTTGCCAAAATGCAGGACGTGGATATCTCTCTCGGCCCGGAAATGAAGTCCACCGGCGAAGTCATGGGCATCGATTATCATTACGCCCGCGCACTTTACAAGGCGATAACAGGTGCCGGCATGAACATTCCCAAGCACGGCTGCATTCTCTTCACCGTGGCCGACAAAGACAAAGAGGAGATGAAGCAACTGGCGCGCGCTTTCTCCGAACTGGGCTTTAAAATCGTGGCGACCGAAGGAACCGCCAAAGCCTTGCACTCAATCGGTATCGACGCGGAAATCGTCGGCAAAGTTCATCAGCGTTCCACCGACATCATCCAAATGATTAAGCTCGGAAAAATTCACATGGTCGTCAACACTCAAGCCCCCGGCAAACACATCGCCAAAGACGGATTCAGAATTCGCCGCGCCACGGTCGAGCTGGGCGTCCCCTGCCTGACGAGCCTTGATACCGCTTGGGAAGTCATGCGCGTTTTAACTTTCATGCGCGACAGACGTTTGGTATATTCCCTGGCCATTCAAGATTACGTCGGCGGCGGCGATGCTCTGGCATGAACGCATGGAAAAAGTTATCGAAGAGCAGCTCGTCGAGTGGGACGACAAAAAAGCCGCCATAAATTTTCAAAAGCACGGCGTAAGTTTTGAAACGGCCGCATTGGTTTTCGCTGATGAAAATTGAATCGAACGGCGCGACAAAAAACATTCGCAAGACGAAGAGCGTTGGCAAGTTATCGGAATGGTTGAAGATGTTTTGTTCGTCGTTTACACCGAACGCGGCGAAGCTGTTCGATTAATCACTGCTCGCGCCGCCACGCCAAACGAAAGAAGGGAATATTATGATTGTGCGACGAGTTATTTATAAAGGTCAAAAACCGACGCCCGAACAAATCGAGGAAATAAAAAAATTGAAAGACCGGCCGATAATTTTTGACGAAGATTGCCCCGAACTCACCGACGAACAGTTAAAACAATTCAAGCGCGTGAATCCTCGGCGGAAAGAAAAGGAAGTCGGCTGAAAAAAATTTTCCCTCCAACGCGGAGGGATTTTTTTATTGATTGAAGGTTTCGACGCGAAGATTTTTTCCGTCGGTTTTGAATTTTATCAGGCCGTGGCGGTCGGTGCGAAAAATTTTCGTCGGGAGATTTTCCAGCCGCTGCAAAACTTCGGCGCGCGGGTGCCCAAAATTATTTCCGTAGCCGACGCTGATGACGGAGCATTTGGGATTGACGGCTCGCAAAAATTCTTCGCTCGAAGAAGTGGCTGAGCCGTGGTGGCCGACTTTCAAAACGGTGGCGGAAACGTCGACGCCCTCGCGCAAAATTTCCGCCTCAATCTCTTTGACCAAATCGCCCGTGATCAGAAAAGTCACGTCGCCGCAACGGACACGATAGACGTTGGAAATTTCGTTGCCCGACCCGACTTTCGGCGCGAAAAGAATTTCGACTTGCACGCCGTCGACAGAAAAAATTTCGCCCGTTTGAGCGGCTCTCATCGGCGGCAAAAATTTTTCGGCGATACCGAAGACCGCCGCGTATTCGGATTTATTTTCACTCGCGGTGATGATTTCGCCGACGGGAAAATTTTTTATCACGGAGCCCGCGCCGCCCGAATGATCTTCGTGGACGTGAGTCAAAAAAATTTTTTCGACCGCGCGAATATTTTCGTGCTTGAGATAGGGGACGACGACGCGCCCGCCGACGTCGAACATTTTTTCGCGGACGCCGCCCGTGTCGAAGAGCAAACATTTTCCGTGGGGCGTGACGACGACCGCGCAATCGCCCTGGCCGACATCGACGAAACTGACTTCAACATCGCCAGCCTTGAAAAAATTTATCGCGAAGAAAAAAATTATCGGCAACAAAATTATCGGGCGACGGAAAATCAGCGCGACGTAATAAAAAAATCCCGCGGCAAAACCGAGCGTCGGCACTTGCACGGAACTTAGCGGCAGGCTCGCGAAAATTCGATTGAGTTCCGCGCCCGCCCCGAAGATTAAAGCCTCGCCCGCGAAAAAAATTTTTCCGACGAGAGGGACGACCGCCGCGATTAATCCGCCCAAAAGCCCGCCGACGATGACGATTTCCAACAGCGGCATGACGAAGACGTTGGCCAAGACCGAGCTCAAAGAAATTCTGTTGAAGTACCACACGACGATTGGCAGGCTCGCGACTTGCGCGGCGATTGTCATTGACGCGGGCACGGAAAAAAATTTCGGGAAGCGTTCAAATTTTTCTTGCAGGTCTTGCGACAAATACATCAGCCCGGCCGTCGACGAAAAGCTCAACTGGAAACTCACGTCGAAGAGGAGCAGCGGCTGATTGATGAGCATTGCCAAGGCCGTCAACGTCAGGAGGCGCGCGCCTTCCGCTTCCGCGTCCAAAGTTTTTGCGAAGAAAATTAAAATTCCCATGGACGCCGAACGCAAAACTTGCGGCAAAAGCCCGCTCAAGATTGCGTAAGTTCCGATGACGAAGAAGCCGACTGCGAACGTCAATTTTTTTGGAAGGCGGAGCAAAAGACAAAGCCAGGCCGTCGCCATCGCCAACATGCTCATGTGCGAGCCACTGACCGACAAGATGTGGATTATCCCCGTCGTTGCAAAATCTTCGACGAGTTCGGGGTTCAGTCCCGCGTAGCCGCCGAAAAGCATTGCAAAAATCGCCGCAGCGTCCTCCGTCGACATGCCCCGCGCCATCGATTCGCGATAGTGTTCGCGGATTGAGGCGACGACCCGCAAAAATTTTGTCCAAAGGTTGCCGTCGACTTGCTCAATAAAAATTCCTTGCTTGCCGGCCGACATTCGCGCGGTGATTGAATTGGCCTTCATGCGCGTGACGCCGTCGATTTGCCCGGGGTTGTTGTAGTTCGTCAAAAGTTTCAGGTTGCCGCCCGCAGAAATTTTGTCGCCGATTCGTGCCGTCGGGAAAGTTTCGTTCGGATAGAAAGTCACGATCAGCCCGCCGGAAATTTTTTTCTCCTCGCCTTTGAGCTTGACAGATTCTGCGTCGACTACGAAGCGCACTTGAGTTAATCCGTTCGGCAAAATTTTTTTCTGAGGATCCTCGCGCACCGTGCCCGTCAAAAAAATTTGTTGCCCCGCGAATTTTGAAATGTCATCGGGCGGCAAGCTGTCCGCGGAAAAAAATCTGAGGCCGCCGAGCGCAAAAAAAATTATCGGGCAGAGGATACATGCTGTCAAATTTTTTCGCCGCCACGTGAAAATTATTCCGCCGATCATCAGAGCCGCGCAGATTCCGATAAAAAATTTCGGCAAGCGAAGAAAATTTTCCGTGAAAAAAATTCCCGCCGCCAGAGCCGCCAGCAGCACGTTCAAAAAGGCGTTCGAGATTTTCGGTTTCATTCAATACCTCAATCGCTTGCAAAATTCTTTAGCGTTGAAAATTTTTGCCGTCAATGATATATTGATTAAAAATTTTTGGGAGGTTTCGGCCGTGACTTATCTGAAAAAAATTTTTGCAATGGCGATCTTTCTCGTCTTGTCAGTCGCTTCCGTTTGCAGTGCCGTCGACAGGAACGAATTCAGCTTGGGCGGCATTTATCTCAACATGCCTTATAACGACGTTTTGAAAATGTACGGGCAACCGACAAGCCGGCCGGGCGGTTATGCGCAACTGGTCACGGACGTCATCAAATACGGCTCCGACGTGGAGATCGGTTTTCTCGGAAAGAACGTGCGTTACGTCGTGACGACCGCGAACAACGGCTGGAAAACTCCGTCGGGTCTTCACGTCGGCATGACGATTGACGAGGCAATAAGAATTTATGGAACGGATTACAAAATTTCGACGCGCTCTCAATCCGACATTTACGATTGGATGAAAAGCCAACCGTATTTCCCTCTTACATGGACGGGAAAAAAATACAGCTGGTCTCGCGTCGCGGAAACTTATGGATACAATCCCGGCGACACGATTTTTGTTTTGTCCGTCGTTGAAAAGGGCGGCCGAGTCTCGGCGATAGAGCTGGATCAAATCACGCCCGAATATTAATTTTTCAGCGGGATTTTCAGCGTGAAGGTCGTGCCGCGTCCGAGCTCGCTTTCGACGGAAATTTTTATGCCGTGGCGGTCGGCAATCCACTTTGCAATCGACAGGCCGAGCCCGCTGCCGTTTGCCTCGCTGACCAAATCCTCGCTGTCGATTCGGACGAAGCGGTCGAAAATTTTTTCAAGGTTCTCCGCGGCGATTCCGATGCCCGAATCCGAAATCTTCAGCAAAATATTTTTCCCGTCGCGCGCGGACGAAACTTTTATGGAGCCGCCTTCAGGCGTGTATTTTACGGCGTTGTCCAAAAAAATTCTGATCATCTGGCGGACGGTCGTCTCGTCGCCGAAAATTTTTGCCGGCTCATTTTTTTCCAGCGTGACGTTGTGGGTTTTGACGACGGTTTTCATTTTGCTCATCACGTCGCCGACGATATCGTCCAAGTCCAAATCTTTTTTGTGAAGTTTTTGGCGGTGCTGGTCTGTGCGCGAGAGGAACAAAAGATTTTCCAGTAGAGCCTGCATGTTTTGCGCCTCGGAGCCGATGACTTTTAAATTTTCTTTGAGGAGAGCCTCGTCAGCCGTGCCGTAAGTCTCGATGAAGTCGATGTAACCTTTGATGACGGCGGCGGGCGTGCGCAGCTCGTGCGAGGCGTCGGAGACAAATTTTTGCTGCTGATTTATTCCGCCCTGCAAACGATCCAACATTTCGTTCAAAGTTTTTGCCAGCTGATTAAGTTCGTCTTCGGTCTCGGAAATCGGAATGCGCCCGCTCATCTTCTCGAAGGCAATTTCCCGCGCCAACTCGTTCATGGTTTTTATCGGCGTCAAAACTCTGCGGCTCATCACGTAACCGAGCCCGATTGAAAGAAGAATCCCGAAGAAGTCGAGCATCAGCAAAATTCTATCCAGGTTCTCGAAGAGATTGACCTCGGCGGTTATCGTGCGGAAAAAATACAGCGTGACGGTCTCGCCGTCGTGAGTGTATTCCATTTTCGCGCGATAAATCAGCCCGGAGCCGACCCGCGCGACATCAAATTCGTCAAAGGAAAAAAGCGGCGGGTCGCGCAAAATTCCCGCGTCAAATTTTTCCAGCGACGGATATTTTTCGTCCGTGTCGATAAAAACTTTTCCGTCAGCGTCCGTGACACGCAACACCACGCCCGCCACCAACGCCCCGCGAAAAGCATTCGGGTTGAAAGTCACGTAATGTTCTTCCAGCTCGACGAAAACTTTTTTCACCCGCTCCATGCTGAAGAGAATTGCTTTTTCGGCCGGGACGTAAAGCGCGTTCATGACGCCGAGCCACATGGCGAAATTTATCACGCCGAGCAAAATCGTAAAGCAGGCCGCGTAAGCCAAAGTGATTTTCGTGGAGATGCCGAAGCTGCCGATTTTGCGTTTGATTTTTTCTGTGACGCTCATAAAAAGTGCCTTTCCGTTTTAAAAATTGTATTCGTATAATAAACAATCGGCGGCGGAATGTAAAGTCATAAACCCACAGAAAATTTTCATAAAACTTTGCTTGACACGAGTCGACTCCCGTGCGGTATAATATGTGAAATTATTTTTGAGAGGGATTCTTCAATGGCATCGGTTCCGAAGAAAATTTGGCAGGATTCGTACCAGCTTTACATCGGCGGACAGTGGCGCGACGCTGAAGGCGGCAAAACTTTCGACGTGTACAATCCGGCCAACGGCTCCTTCATGTGCAAGGTCGCAGCCGCAAGCAAACAAGACGTCGACGAGGCGGTCAAAGCGGCCTGGAAAGCTTTCCCCGAATGGAAGAAAACTTCCATAACCGAGCGCGCGACCATTCTCCTCAAAATCGCAGACATCATCGACGCGAACAAAGAGCACCTGGCAATGATCGAGACGCTCGACAACGGCAAACCTATCCGCGAGACAATGAACATCGATATCCCCATGGGCTCGGATCATTTCCGCTACTTCGCGGGCGTCATTCGTTCCGAAGAAGGCTCGGCCAACATGATCAACGAAAATACTTTGAGCCTCATCCTCAACGAACCAATCGGTGTCGTCGGACAAATCGTCCCATGGAATTTCCCGTATCTCATGGCGGCGTGGAAATTGGCACCGGCTTTGGGCGCGGGCGACTGCATCGTCTTCAAGCCGTCGAGCACAACTTCTTTGAGCGTCCTGGAACTCATGAAGCTCATCGAAAAAGAATTGCCGCCCGGCGTTTTGAACATCGTCACGGGCAGCGGCGGCAAAACCGGCCAATATCTCCTCGATCATCCCGACATTTGCAAGTTGGCGTTCACCGGCTCGACGGAGGTCGGTTATTCCGTGGCGGACGCGGCGGCAAAAAAACTCATTCCCGCGACGCTCGAACTCGGCGGCAAATCCGCGAACATTTATTTCGACGACATGCCTTGGGAAAAAGGCGTCGAGGGCGCGTGCCTCGGAATTCTTTTCAATCAAGGTCAAGTTTGTTGCGCGGGCTCCAGAATTTTTGTGCAGGATACAATCTACGACAAATTCCTCGCGGCGATCAAAGAAAAATTCGAGAGCGTCAAAGTCGGTCTGCCTTGGGAACCCGAAACTCAAATGGGTAGCCAAATCGACAACCGCCAGCTTGAAAAAATTTTGAACTACGTCGAGATCGGCAAGGCTGAAGGTGCACAAGTCATCACGGGCGGAAAGAAAGCCAACGTCGCGGGCGGCGAGAACGGAGCTTTCATGCAGCCGACGATTCTGGCCGACGTGAACAACAACATGCGCGTTGCCTGCGAAGAAATTTTCGGCCCCGTGGCCGTCGTCGTCAAATTCCACGACGAAGAAGAAGTCATCCAAATGGCAAACGACAGCGAATACGGTTTGGGCGGCGCGGTCTGGACGAAAGACATCAATCGTGCGCTCAGGGTCGCTCGTGCAATCGAGACGGGCAGAATGTGGATCAATACTTACAACGAACTGCCCGCGGGCGCACCTTTCGGCGGCTACAAAAAATCCGGCATCGGGCGCGAAACCCACAAGCTCATCATGAACGCTTACACGCAGAAGAAAAATATTTTTATCAGCCTCGGCGAAAAACCCACGGGACTTTACTGATCCTTCGGCGCGGAGAAAATTTTCTTCGCAAAAAAAAATTTGACCGGCAGTCATCGACCGTCGGTCATTTTTTTATTTCAAGTTCAAATATTTGTCGAGCCACGCGGCCACAGCCTCGCCGATGAAACGTTTGCCGTCAGCGTCGGGGTGCAAGCCGTCAATCGACAGAGTTTCAATCAGATTTCCTTTGTCGTCGGTGAGCTTTTCGTTCACGTCGATGAAATATTTTCGGGAGCGAACCCAATCGCAGATGATGCGTCGGTTTTCTTGCCAATCGGCGGGCGGAACCTCGATGAAATTTACTTTTTGGATTTGCGCGGGATTTAGCGGCGTCGGCGTGAGGAACACGGGCTTGATTCCGTTTTGCTCGCATTTGTATTCCAGAGCCGCCAAATTTTCTACGGATTCGCGGCCGCCGATGTTCGCACGATAATCGTTGACGCCGGCCATGATGAAAAGAATTTCGGGGCGGAAAGGCAAAACGTCGTTGTCGAAGCGTTCCAAAATTTCGGCGGTGGTGTCGCCGCTGCGTCCGAGATTTTTTATCGGAATGGCGCAATACGTTTCCCAGTTGTAAATGACTGTCGAGGGCGGGACGGAAATTGATCCGCCGCCGTGAGTTATGCTGTCGCCCAAAGCGCAAAATCTGACTTGGTGCTTGACGGTGAAGCTGTTCGCGGAATTTTTTTCCGACCAACGAGTGAGCGGCTGACCGTCCGCCGTGAACGCGCGCAACCGCCAAAAATATTCGCCCTCGTCGAGCACGGGCTGCTTGTCATAAAAATCAAAGTCGTCGTCCTGCTCCTTCGAATGCGTAAAATATCGGCGAACAATTTTTCCGTCCTTGATGAGTTCAATTTCATAATAATCCGCGCCGCTCGTCGGAATCCACGAATACACGGGATAAATCGGCGGATAATTCATTTTGTCAAATTCTGTCGTCGTGCGCGGGGAATTCGGGTTGGTGTCCAGCGCGACGATCGGCAATTTTTTTTCAAGCGTCGTTCCTTCCAGCGAAAGAGCGTTGACTTGAAATTTCGCGTTCAAATTTTTTACGGGCAACTCGATTCCGTTGGTGTACGAGTAAAAAGTTTCGCCCTCGATAAAAATTTCGTACTTGACGGCACCGGGCACGATATCCCAACATAAACGCAAAATTTTTTCTTCGCGAGGAACAATTTCTTCGTTCGTGTCGTAAAGTTCGTCGACGGCGGCGGCTTGCGTTTGTGCGACGTGAATTTTTTTTTCCGAGCGGTCGCCGAAATTTATAAAGCCGAAATTGGAAATGCAAAGGATGACGGCCAAAACAATCGGCGCAAATTTCAGCATTGCAATTCCTCCCACCGCAAATAAAGTCCGTCGATCTCCGCGATTTTTTCTGCGTGCGCGGCCGCCAATTCCGTCAATTTTTCCGGCAAACTCGCGCGGTTTATCTCGTGCTCTATCATCTTCAGCTCCATCTCCGCCATTTTTATTTGCGCCTCGACTTTTGCGATTGCCTGCTCGTTCGGTTTGGGCGCGGAAGATTTTTTTTCAACGGCGGTTTTCGTTTTCGGCGGGGAAATTTTTTTCTCCGTCGCCGCGGCAAATTCTATTATTCGCGTCGCCACTTTGTCAAGCAGGTATCGATCGTGCGTCACGATTAAAATTGTCCCGTCGAAATTTTTCAGCGCGTCCTCGATTGCTTCGCGTGCCGGCAAATCCAAATGATTCGTCGGCTCGTCCAAAATTAAAAAGTTTGCGCCCGTCAAAATTAATTTCGTCAACGCAACGCGGGTTTTTTCTCCGCCCGACAAATCAGCTATCGGTTTCTCGACGACTTGCGCGAACAAATTCAATTTTGCCAGCTCCGAACGCGCCCGGCCTTCCGTCAAACCAAATTCGTTGTTCAATTCTTCCAGCGGCGTGAAATTTTCGTTCAATTCCTCGTGGCCTTGAGAAAGATAGCCGATTTTCACGCGGTTGCCGATTTTTATTTCGCCCGAATCAGCTTTGAGCTCGCCGACGATAATTTTCAGCAGCGTGGACTTTCCGACGCCATTTCGACCGATGAGCCCGATTTTTTCGCCTTTGAAAATTTCCGCGCCAAAATTTTTTATCACGTCCTTGAAGAAAATTTTTTCCAAGATAAGCACGCGATTTGCCGATTCCGAAGCGTCACCCAAATTTATTGAAGATTTTTCTGTCGACGGCGGCTTTTCCAGGCGTTGCATTCGGTCGAGAAGAGTTTGTCGCCCGCGAGCCTGCTTTGCTTTGACGCCCGCTTTATTTCGTCGCACAAAATCTTCCAGCTTCGCGATTTCTTCCTGCTGTTTTTCGTAAGCTTTGAGTTCTGCCTCGCGTTTTTCACGTTTGAGCCGCACAAATTTTTCGTAGTTGCCGGGATAGAGCGTCGCGCGAAAATTTTCCATGTCTAAAATTTTTTCGACGCAATTTTGGAGGAAATGTCGGTCGTGGGTGACGGCGATGACCGTTCCGCGATAATTTTTCACGAAATCCTCCAGAAATTCAATCGAGTAGATGTCCAGATGATTTGTCGGCTCGTCGAGAATCAAAATTCGCGGTTCATGCAACAAAGCTTTGGCCAGAGAAATTTTTGCACCCTCGCCGCCGCTGAAATGGTTCGGATTCTTTTCAAGGTCGCTTTCCGTGAATCCAAGGCCGAATAAAATTTTTCGCGCCTGAAATTTTTCTACGCCGACCAAAAGCATCTCGTCAAGGAGAGTTTCGGCAAAAAATTTCGGTATTTGCTCGACGAAGCCGATATCTTCCGCGCGAAGCCCAAAAATTGTTCCCGCGTCAAAATTTTCCGCGCCCGTCATGATTTTTACCAGCGTGGACTTTCCCGCGCCGTTTTTGCCGACGATTCCGACTTTTTCGCCGTCAACGATCTTAAAAGTCACGTCGCGGAAAATTAATCGTTCGCCATAAAATTTTGTAACGTTGTCGAGTTGAATCATTGCTTGGCCTCTAAAGTTTTTTTTCATGATAGCAGAAAAAATCTTCCGCGTCGACAAAATTTTTCCTCGTGATATAATTTCAGCGAGGTGATGACGATGAAAAAGATTTTTTTGAGCACACTGGCCGTTTTTATCCTCTGCGTCCAAAATTTTTGCTGCGCGGCGACGATTGAGAGCAAAAACTTCAACGGAAACGAAAATTTGATTTATCCCGTCGTGCACGTCGCAGATTCTTCCGCCGAAAAAAAAATTAACGTCGCGATTGTCGCCGAGATCGACAGATTTTTGACGGGAATTTATCGAAACGCGCAAGTCAACGGTTTTCAAGTCGCCGATGTCCGCACAAATTTTGAAATCGCCTGCAATGAGGCCAGAAATACCGTGATTTTGAGTTTGCTTTTGACGGAGAGCAATTATTACAAGGGCGCGGCTCATCCGTCGACTTTTTTGCACGCGATGAACTTCAATTTGTCGAACGGCGAGCTGATCGACAAAAATTATTTGCTTGATGTCGGCTCAGGCGTCCCCGAAAGTCATTTCGTCGCCAAATTGGAGAAAAAATTGCGCGAAAAGGTCGAGCGCGAAAAAATTTTCCTTTTCGATAACGTTTTTCCGCTAAAAAAGCTCCCAGAAAACTTTTATTGGGACGAAAACCTTCATTTGCATTTTATTTTCCAACAATACGATATCGCGCCGTACGCAGCGGGAATTATCGACGTGGATATCGACGCTTGAGCAAAAAAATGGAGCCGTTCGAGTTGAACAGCTCCTTTTTTTTGTTTCCGAATGAAAAATTACTTTTGAACAGCCATTGCAGCCGCGATTGCCGCACCGAGACCCGATCCGCCGTTGTCAAGTATCGTATCAACCTGCGCGGCGTCTTCTCCGAGTAATTCGCTCAAAGCTTTTGTGATATTTTCTTTTGCAAGCGGCATTTTTTCATAAACTGAGCCGTCAACAGCCACGTGTTGGTGAACAATCTTGCCTTTGCCAGCGCGTTGCCAGATAATCGCGACGAATGACGCCGCAACCAGCCTTGCAGAACGAATTACGATAACTTTTGCAAGTTCGCGGACTTTTTTCACGTCTTCAAGGTCAAGTTCGCGTCCAACCTTCGCCATAATGATATCCGAAGCCTTCGTGAGCTTTTCCGAGTCGTCAAGAATCATCATCGACATATCAACGGAGGTCAGAGCGTATTTTTTGCCTTTTTCGCCCAAAAGTTCGGCAATCGCCATGCCAAAAAGCTCTCCCATGTAACGACCCGATACCATTTTCTCAAAACGCTGCTCACCGGGCTTTTCGGAGCCTTCATCGTACTCTTTATCGAAACGATTGGGCATCAACTTCATAAAATTGCCGCATTCGAGGTTCAAAATCATTCCGCCGAGGCCTACGCCGTTCGGATCGTGGATTGAAGGCTCAAGATAGCAAGTATTGTGCCCCGTAGCGTAAATTGAGCCGATAAAAATGTCCGGAGTCTTGTAAGCCGCGCTCAAAAGGACTGCAACGGTGTCATTTAGGACTGCAACGGGCACAATGTTATCCGCGCCGCGACGTTTGAGGGCTTCGACGAGCAAATCGTTTGCAATTTCGCCTTCAACGCCTTGAGTGGCAAATTCTTTCGTCCAAATGATTAAACGCGCGTTATAAAGGTTACTTTGCGTCGACGGGAAAGAAAAAGTGTGTCCGAGATAAAATTTTGTCTCGTGATCGCCGTCAACAGCCTCGTCAATCAGTTCTGCGATGAAATCGAACATCTGTTCGGCGGTTGCGTCCTTGCAAATGTAATCGTATTCGCCGGGAACGATTAAAGGGCGTCCGACGCGCTTAATAATCTCATATTTGCCGCCGCCGTCCAATTTGATCCGAAAAACGCGAACATTTGTGCCTCCGAAGTCCAAAGCGAGGTATTCGCCCGTTTCTTTGCCGCTCGGAAGGCCAACATACGATTTGAGCATGCGCATGGACGAAAGAGACACGTCGCGGAGCCCCAACTGCAAATCTTGACGGAAACTGGCCGCAATTTCGTGGAGACGCTCGCCGCCGATTGTAAATTCCGCCAAAATCTCTTTGAATTGCTGTTCGTTAAACGCCATAGAAGATTTCCCCCTTCAACACTCAAAAAAATCCCACAAACGAATTATAACACGTCAAAAAAAATTTTACAGCGTCAAAACATTTTTACGGCGAAAAAAACATTTTTACAGCCTCAAAACAGTTTTACGGCGAAAAAAACATTTTTACAGCCTCAAAACATTTTTACGGCCAAAAAATCATTTTTTCAGCCTCAAAACACTTTTACGGCGTCAAAATATTTTTTCAATCCGCAAAGTGACGATTGACAGGCAAGATTAAACGTGATAGCTTTGAAAAAACAATTTTTAACAGTGGAGGCCTAAAAAAATGCGCAAAACTTTGTTTACAAGCGAATCTGTGACGGAAGGACACCCCGATAAGGTCGCGGACAGGATTTCAGACAGTATTTTGGACGAAATTATAGAAAAAGACCCGATTGCCCGCGTGGCGTGCGAAACTTTGGTCACAACCGGCCAAGTTCACGTCGTCGGCGAAATTTCCACCCATTGCTACGTTGATATCCCGAAAATCATCAGAAATGCCATTCGAGACATCGGTTACACGAATTCTGCTTACGGTTTCGACGCGGATACCGTCGGAGTGCTCGTTTCTCTCGATGAACAGTCGCCCGATATCGCTCAAGGCGTAAATAATGCCTTTGACGACAAAAATGAGATCGGCGCGGGCGATCAAGGCATGATGTTTGGCTACGCAACCAACGAAACGCCCGAATTTATGCCTTTGCCCATATCTTTGGCGCATAAACTCGCTCGTCGGCTTGCTGAAGTCCGAAAAGTCACCCGCGAGGTCGATTATCTGCGTCCCGACGGAAAAACTCAAGTTACAATCGCTTATGAAGGCAGAAAACCCGTTTCAGTCGACACAATCGTCATTTCAACGCAACATAACCCCGAAATTTCGCTTGAACAGATAAAATCGGATATGATCGAGCACGTCATTAAAAAAATCGTTCCGAATGAACTTTTGACGGCTGAAACAAAAATTTTCGTCAATCCGACGGGAAAATTCGTTATTGGAGGCCCGCAAGGCGACAGCGGCTTGACAGGCAGAAAAATCATCGTCGACACGTACGGAGGCTGGGCTCGGCACGGCGGCGGTGCTTTCAGCGGCAAAGATCCCACAAAAGTCGACAGAAGTGCGAGTTATGCCGCTCGATACGTCGCAAAAAACATTGTGGCCGCAAATTTGGCCGATGAATGCGAAATTCAGCTCGCTTACGCTATCGGAGTCGCCGAACCCGTCAGTATTCGCGTTGACAGCTTCGGAACCGCAAAAATCGACGAAAAACTCATCGAAAAGCTCGTAAAAGAGAATTTTGACCTTCGTCCCGCAGGAATTATCAAAATGCTCGACTTGAGACGCCCGATTTACAAAAAAACTTCCGCTTACGGGCATTTCGGCCGCACTGACGTCGATTTTCCATGGGAACGCACCGATAAAGCCGACGTTTTGAAAAAATTTAGGAGTTGAGACAATGTTTGATGATATCGGCGGATTTTTGACTGGAATTGTCGCGGGATTGCCTGGAATCGTCATCGCAATGGTAATTCACGAATATTCTCACGCACGCATGGCAGATTTCCTCGGAGACTTCACGCCGCGAATGCAAGGACGTTTAACGCTCAATCCGGCCGCTCACGTCGATCCAATCGGGCTTTTAATGCTTTTTCTCGTGCATTTCGGCTGGGCAAAGCCCGTTCAGATAAATCCGACGAATTTTTCCAATCCGAGACGCGACGATATCTTAGTTTCGCTCGCAGGCCCCGCTTCAAACTTAATTACAGCGTTTTTCGCGCTGATTTTGCTGGTTTTGCTGGCGAAATTCGATTTTCCGCTGTCTGAAGGGCTTTTGGTCGTCTTTAACCTGATAATCGTCTACAATATCAACTTCGCGATATTCAATATGCTGCCAATCCCGCCTTTGGACGGCTCACACATACTTAGAAACCTTTTGCCGTACGAAATGGCGCGCGTTTATGAGCAACTCGAACGTTACAGCTTCATTTTCCTGATTATTATCCTCATGACGCCGATTTTAAGCTATATTTTCGTGCCGCTGCAAAAATTAATCTTCGGAATCTTCCAAAGCGTGGTAAATATCCTGCTTTGAGCAAAAAAAATCCTCTGCACGCCGCGGAGGATTATTTTTTTTTACAAAAGGCGATTTCCCGTGTCAAAATCGTACAAACTTTCCGCCTCGTCGATAATTTCTTCCAATTCGGCGCGTGCGGAATATTTTTTCATGTTCAACCAGAAATTTTCGCGGTGAACGACGACCGAACGAATGAAAGCCGCCGCATAATCGGGAAAAATCCCTTCCGAGTCGAAAATTTGCCAAAAATCCTTCACGCTGTCCTCAATCGCCACGTCATATTCGATTCTGTGGAGGATTCTCGAAAAATCTGCACGGATTTCGTGCGAAAACATCGATTTTAGCAGCGCAAGCTCCGGCATCGACCGTTCAGCCCGCACCAACCAAAATTCTGTCTGTAAATCATCGTCGAAGTTGTCAAAACCGCAATTTATCAGTCGTTCGAGCATTTCGGGCGGCGATTTTTTTTTCAGCGGCAAAAATTTCACGTTTTTGTAGAACGATGCGTATAAAAGTCGCTCAAATTCGATTCGCGTGTACAATCTCGACACAATTCCGCCGAAAACGCCGCGCATGAGCTTTTCCAGGATTTTCCAGTGCCGAATGTTGCGAAAACTCGTAATCCAACAGCCGGTTTGCTTAATAAACGTCGAAAAGCCCGCCGCGATATCCTGAGGATTGGTTACGACCTCCAAAGTCAAATCGCCGATGATTGCGTCGAAAAATTCTTGGTCGAAAGGCAATTTTTCCTCGCGATAGTCCAAAATGAAAATTTTCGCGTCAAAAACGTTTTCAAAGTCGATTTCTTTGTCTGAAACGAAAAAAATGTTTGCGGAAGGGAATTTTTGGCGCAGAGGCTCAAGATAAGCAAAACTTTCGACGACCAAAACGTTTTTCCAGAAATCTTCGCCGGAAACGAAGTCAATCAAGCTCGGTTTAATGTCATCCATGATAAAACCTCCGATTTTTTGGAAATTATATCACATGCGCCGAAAATTTTTGAGTTTGGACAAAAAAAATGGTTTGAAACGATTTTTCGGCTTGAAACTGATTTTTTCGGCTCAAAACGAATTTTTTTGCTCAAAATACGTTTTCCGCGTGCATGGAAAAAAAAATCGCCCGCGCAGGCGATTTGAGCTTCAAAAACTGATTTTTACAATCAAACTTCGGGATTTAGTTCGTTTCCGTACTCTTTCAGGAAAATTTTTTGATATCGGCGATATTTTGGATCGAGGGGCTTTTCTTTGGGGCAATGAATGCACCAAAAATCGTTTGATTGGTTCGGAATGACGATTTTATAGCCTGCGCGGCTCATTTCTTTGCAAATTGACGTGTCGTAGAGGTGCCAGCCGTCAAATAAGTCTTCTCGCCAGGTTAAATCGTATTGAGTGGCCAAAAAAAGCCCGTCAACCGCCTCAACGACCTGATAATCGCCTTCAGGCTCGTTGCATTCGGAATCAACGACGCTTTCGGGCTCGCAAGCGTGCAAAACGCGGCCGTAAGTGCGCAAACCGTCCCACCAAACGCCTGTAGCGGGCAAATTCACGCAACCGATCACTCCGACGACGCCGATTGACTTATCGGAGAAAATTTTGAGCAAATCGGCGATCAAATTCTTATTTACGACGAAAGTATCCTGGTGAAGGTAGATTTTGTACTTTGCATTGGAATTTTTCATGGCAAAATTGTATCCGGCGGTCATTGAAGCGGCATTTCGCACGTCAATGAACTCTGCGGACATATTTTCGGGGATTTTAAGGTGTTTGAGATACAATTTGCACTCATCGTACCACCAATCGCTGTTTACGCAGGTTATAAAGGCGATTTTTCGTTCATCAAGCAAAATTTTTCCTCCGTTCCATTCAAAACGCGGCGAACTTCTTTAATCGTCGTCAAACCTGCGCGAATTTTTTCCGTTGCGTCGTCCGCCAAAGTTTTCAAGCCCGACTCAAGCGCAAAATTTTTCATCTCGTCGAGATTGCGATTATTCCTGATGAGCTGGCGAAAATTTTTGTCGACGCGCAAAATTTCGTGCAAGGCAATTCGTCCGCGATAACCCGTGCCTCTGCAATTTTCACAGCCTTTTCCGCCGCAATGAGTACAAATTTTTCTGATCAATCGTTGAGCAACGACGCAATTAAGAGTTGCGGCCAAAAGATACGGTTCCACGCCCATTTCCAACATTCGGAAGACCGCGCTGCAAGAATCGTTTGCGTGGAGCGTCGTGAAAAGCAAATGACCCGTGAGGGCGGCGCGCACCGCAATTTTTGCAGTCTCGGCGTCGCGAACCTCCCCGACCATCAAAACGTTGCAATCCATGCGCAACATCGAGCGCAAACCCGCCGCAAAAGTCAAACCCGTCTTCTCGTTGACTTGCACCTGGCTGATTCCTTCCACGCGCTGTTCAATCGGATCTTCGAGCGTCATTATCGAGCGCGTCGGCTGATTCAATTCTCTGAGCGCGGCGTAAAGTGTCGTCGACTTGCCCGAATTCATCGGCCCCGTCAAAATTATCATTCCAGACGCAGAATTTATCATCTGCCGAAAAATTTTTTCGTTCGCCGCAGAAAATCCCAGCTCTTTCAAGTTGTGAAGTTCCGACGACAAATTCAACAGTCTGATCGTCAAACTTTCCGCGCCGTCGGAGGGCATGGACGCCACGCGCATTTCCACGTTGTCCAGGCGGATTGCTCCGTCCAGCGGCAAGAAAGCGGCCGTCGTGTCCATTCGCGCCAAAATTTTTATCCGCGACGTCAAAGCTTCGGCCAAATTGAGCGGCAACGATTGATGAAGTTCTTGCAGTTGCCCGTCGATTCGATAGCGCACGCGCAAAGATTTTTCAAACGGCTCGATGTGCAAATCCGACGCCCGCATTTTTATCGCGACGTCAAAAAGAAAATTCACCAGCTCGACAATCGCCCGCGACGAGGAGCCCGCAAAGTTGTGCCGCTCCATGTGAATCAATTTTCTTATCTGCTCGTCGAAATCGTTCATTTTGTCGAGAGAAATTTTTTCAAAGTCTTTTCCATAATTTTCATGTCGGGGAGCTCGCCCGTGTACAGTCGATAAGCCTCGCGCCCTTGGAGCAAAAGCATCGACAGGCCGTCCAGCGTCGGGTAGCCCAGCTCTTTGGCCGTGCGCAAAAGTTTCGTTTCGACGGGGTTGTAGATGATGTCGTAGACGAGTGCACCTTCCGGCAAAAGTTTCAGTTCAACGGGCGGCATGTCGTCAACTTCCGGGAACATTCCAAGCGGCGTCGTGTTGATTAAAATGTCCGCGGTCTGAAGCATTTCCTTGAACTCGTCCGAAAGCCAATCGAAGCCTTCAACATTTCCGTAGGACAAAAAATCGTTCGCCAAAGCTTGAGCCTTTTGCGGGTTGCGCGCGCCGATTGCGACGAATTCGGCACGACGTTTGCATAAGCCCCAAAGAACCGCACGAGCCGCACCGCCTGCACCCAACATCACCGCGTGACAATCTTCCGGCAAAAAATTCGCTTCGGCCAGAGCAGCCAAAAATCCCGAAACGTCCGTGTTGTAGCCCGTCAACATTCCGCCGTCGTTTACGACCGTGTTGACCGCGCCGATTACAAGGGCGTCCGCGTCGATGGCGTCCAGATATTTTGCAATAGTCGTTTTGTGCGGAATCGTCACGTTCACGCCGCGAAAGTCCAAACCTTTAATCGCCTCGACCGCCATGAAAAGTTTTCCCGCGTGAACCTGCAGAGGAATGTAATTGTAGTTGACGAAACCCGCCGCCGTGAAAGCTGCTTTGTACATTTGCGGCGACAGCGAGTGACCGACGGGGTAGCCCATGATTCCGAAATTTTTTATCTCCAAAGAATTCATTTCCAAATCTCCTTTCGTTAAGCGGCGTCATTCTATCACAAGCGGCTTTGAGTGACAATCAAATTAAGCCGACGGAAATTTTTTTGAAATTGTCCCCGCGGGACACCACACGAAAATTTTTTCGCGCTATAATTCTCCCAAAAGTTTCAAAAATATTTTTCTGGAGGTAATCATCTTGAAAAAGTTCGCAGCAATTTCAATCGGAGTTCTCACGGCGTTCCTCGCAGCGTTCGTCGCGCCTGTTGTCACCGACGCAAATGTTGCACACGCCGCCTTCTACAAATGCAACAAATGCGGGCGCGGCACCAGTGCTTCGAATCCGCACAAAGGCAACCAAAGCTGTCCGAAAGGCGGTTCTCATAATTGGGTTCGTGAAGGCTGATTAATCAGCGCGCTCGATTCCCTTGCCTTCGACGCGCCAAAAAATTTTGTTCGAAAAATTTCCTCCGTTCATCGCGGGGGATTATTTTTTTTTCAGCAGAGAAAAGATTGGAATCAGCCAGAGATACCACGCGGCCAGGATTGAAATTTTCGGGGCGGCAACGGGCATCAAAACTATCACGCCGGCTATCGACCAGGGAATCAGAGGCGAAATCACCACGGCGGAATTTTCAATTTGGATCGCGAAGACTTCCGCGCGCGGCTCAACTTTTTTGCAGAGACGGTGCGTCAACATTATGGCCAGCGTTTGGTTGCAGGCGATCATGCTCGTTAGGACGGCCGCGATTAAAATTCCCGCGAACGACGAAAATTTTTTTCCGAGGCGCACGAAAAATTTTTCAGGGCGATTCAAAAATCCCGTCGCTTGAAAAATTCCCGCGTAGCAGCTCGACAGGCAGACGATAGCGATGACGTTTGCCATTGAAAAAATTCCGCCGCCGCTCAAAATTTTTGCAAGCACTTCGTCCGACGGATAAAAGCCGAACAGCGCGATTTTTATCAGCTCGAAAAAGTTTGCGCCTTGAAAAAAAATTGCGACCGCCGCACACGCCAAAATGCTGGCCGTCATCATCAGCCGAACTTTTAATTTGAACAGCGACAACACGACGATTAAAATTGCGGGGACGAGCACGAAGAAATTTATCTCGAACGCGCGCGAAAAAATTTCTTTTGCGTCGACGGCGGAGGCTCCTTCGCCCGCGAAAAAAATTCCCGCCGCCAAATAAAGTGCGCTCGACAAAATCAGCGGGACGATTGAAGTTTTCATCATGCCGACGAGATTTTTAAAAATGTCCGTGCCGGTGAGAGTCGCAACGAGAAGTGCGCTCGTCGACATCGGCGAACACCTGTCACCCATATAACAGCCCGACAAAATCGCGCCGCCCGTCAGCCAAATCGGGACGCCCAAGCTGTCGGCCATCGAACCGCAAATAATTCCCATGGTCGCGGCCGTGCCAAACGCCGTGCCCGTCAAAGTCGAGATCAATCCGCAAAGCCAAAACGACATGAGCAAAATTATTGCGGGCGAAAAAAAATCTGCCGTGAAAAAAATTATCGCGGGGATGACGCCGGCCGCCCGCCAATACGCCGTGACGATTCCGATTAAAATTAAAGTTATCAAAATCGATTTGACGGGGCGCACGCCTTCGAGCCACATGGAAAAAATTTTTCGCGGCGAGTGTCCGGCTTCGGCGGCGTAAAAAGAAAAAATCATCAGCCCGAAGACCAGCGCGAACAAAATCGACACGCCCGACAAAACGCACGCCAAAAGTGCGGCAGAAAAAATTCCGAGCAAAAAAATTTCCGTCATAAAAATCCTCCCGAAAAAATTTTAGCACTTTCGTCAAGCTTGTGATAAAATCTTCGCGGGAGGTTTTGAAATGAAGTACAAACTTTTGGCTCTGGACATGGACGGCACGCTTTTGAATTCGGAGAAAAAAATTTCTTCGCGAACGAAGGCTGCCCTCGAAAATCTTTCTGCGCGGAGAATTTTTATCGTGGCGAGCACGGGTAGAAATTTGGCCGAGCTTTCCGAGTACCGCGACGATTTGAAATCGATGAGCTGCGGGATTTTGATCAGCGGCGGAATGATTTACGACTTCGTGAACGACGCGCCGATAAAAATTCACGCCATGGACGAGCCGACGATTTTTAAATTGATTGACTTCGGGCTGGAAACTCGCGCGATGATTCATCTGCACACGATAAAAAAATCCGTCGCCCGCCAAGAAGACATTCAAAACATGGCGGCCTTTGACATGGGCGTCTATCAAAATATGTTCGACAAAATTTGTGAACGTTGCGCCGACCCGAAAGAATACGTGCGCTCTCACCCCGGCTCCGTCATCAAGGTCAATCTTTATCACCGCGACAAAATTTCTCGCGACAAAAATTTCGAGCGAATAAAAAAAATGAATCTGTCGATAAGTTTCGCCGAGGCTTTCAACCTGGAGATGTCGCCCGCGAACATCACGAAGGCTTCCGGCTTGAAAGAGCTTTGCGATTTTTTGAAAATTGATTTGAGCGAGGCGGTGGCGATTGGTGACGCAGACAACGACCGAGAAATTTTGCAGACGGCGGGCTTTTCCGTGGCCATGGGAAATTCTTCCGACGAGATAAAAAGTTTGGCGGATCTCGTCACGCTCGACAACGACAACGACGGAGTGGCCGCGGCGATCGAAAAAATATTTTAAATTGTTTTGTCTTTGCGTGGTGAAAAATTTTTATCGCTTAAAAGCAGACCAGCTGGATGCAACGTCACGTTGCAAAAAATATTTTAAAAAATTTTTCCCGCGTGATATAATTTGCGTCGAAAAAATTTCAGGCAGAGGAGGCCGATAAATTTGATTCAAGAAAACAGAGTTGTGGTCACGGGTTTGGGCGTGGTCACTCCAATCGGTATCGGCAAAGAAAATTTTTGGTCGGCGGCCAAAGCCGGCACAAACGGAATCGGCAGGATAACTCGCTTCGACCCGACGGGTTACACCTGTCAAATCGCCGGCGAAGTTTTGGATTTCGACCCCGTGCAATTCATCGACAAAAAAGAAACCAAACGCATGGATCGCTACACTCAATTTGCTTTGGCGGCGGCGCGGCTGGCACTCGACGACGCGAACTTAAAAAATTTTGACAGCTCTCGTGCGGGAGTTTTCGTCGGCGCGGGTATCGGCGGAATGGAAACTCTGCACAATCAATACGAAAAACTTTTCACCAAGGGTCCTTCGCGAATCAGTCCGTTCTTTATCCCGATGATGATTGCGAACATGGCCGCGGGCAACATCGCCATTGCCTTCAAACTTCAAGGACCTTGCGAATGTATCGTGACGGCCTGCGCTTCGGGAACAAATTCAATCGGCGACGCATACCGCTCGATTCAGCGCGGCGAGGCTGACGTGATGTTGGCGGGCGGCTCCGAGGCTGCGATTTCTCCTGCGGGCGTTGCGGGTTTTGCGTCCATGAAAGCTCTTTGCTCCGACCACAACGACGACCCGGCTCACGCGTCCCGTCCGTTTGATAAAAATCGTTCGGGCTTTGTCATGGGCGAAGGTGCCGGAATTGTCGTCCTGGAAAAATTGGAACACGCTCTGGAGCGCGGCGCACACATCTACGCGGAAATCGTCGGCTACGGCAGAAACGACGACGCTTATCACATCACCACGCCCGCGCCCGGCGGCACAACTCAAGCAAAATGTATGCAGCTCGCGCTCGAAGACGCAAACCTCAAGCCCGAAGACATCGACTACATTAACGCCCACGGAACGTCAACGCAATTCAATGACCGCGGCGAAACCGAAGCCATTAAAATTCTTTTCGGCGACCACGCAAAAAATCTGGCCGTCTCGTCGACAAAATCAATGACGGGGCACATGCTCGGCGCGGCCGGAGGTGTCGAAGCGGTCGCAACCGTTCTTTCAATCGAAGAAAACATCGTTCACCCCACAATCAACTACGAAACGCAAGACGAAGGCTTGGATTTGAATTACGTGCCCAATTTCGCCCAAAAAAAACAAATTTTCGCCGCGCTGACAAATTCTTTCGGCTTCGGCGGACACAATGCGTGCCTGGCCTTCAAAAAATTCGTCGAATGATAAAAAAATCGACTTGAAAGGAAATTTTTCCCGTCAAAGCGGCGGGAATTTTTTTTGGAGGAAAAATTATGGACGAAATTAAAATCATAAGAAGCGAATACGTGACCTCGGCGGTGAGCAAAAAAACTTGCCCCGAAGAAATTTTGCCGGAAATTGTTTTCGTCGGTCGCTCGAACGTCGGCAAGTCCTCGCTGATAAATTCTCTGACGAACAGAAAATCTTTGGCGCGAACGAGCGGCACGCCCGGCAAAACTCAGACGATAAATTTTTTTCGCGTGACGTTGAAACTTCCCGCTGACGAGAGCCGCGAAATTTTTTTTGTCGATCTGCCCGGCTACGGCTACGCAAAAACTTCCAAGACGAACAGAAAACTTTGGGCGAAATTCATCGACGAATATCTTTCGAGCCGCCGCGACATAAAATTTGTCTGCCAGCTCATCGACATGCGCCACGAGCCCCAAGAGAGCGATTTGAAATCTTTTGCCGGCCTCGTCGAAAAAAATTTGCCCGTGCTAATCGTGGCGACCAAGTCAGACAAAATCGGCAAGACGCAGCGACAAAAACATCTCGACGCGATAAAAAAATCTTTGGGCGTCGACGATGAATCCGTGCTACCCTACTCGTCGACAAAAAATGAAGGCCGTTCAGAATTGCTTGACGTTATCGCAAACTCTTTGATAAAATAATCGCAGAAAATTTTGCGCCGTTGAGCGTTGTGCGGCGCAGAGGGAGAGTTTGAAATGACGAGGCTTTCAACTTTCGACAAAGCACTGCTCAATCTTTTGCAGGGCTCCATCCCGATTTGTTCGCACCCGTTCGCGGAAATGGCAAACCGTTTGGGCACGGACGAAGAAACGCTTTTGATACGGTTGCGCGAACTGAAGGCGGCGGGTTTTCTTCGGCGAATCGGGACGTTCTTTGATTCAAATCGGCTGGGCTATCAAGGGACGCTCGTGGCTCTCAAAGTCGCTCCGTCGGAACTTTGCGCGGTGGCCGAGGCAGTCAATCGATATCCGGGCGCAACACACAATTACGAGCGCGAAGGAGCCTACAATCTTTGGTTCACTCTTTTAACGCCGAACGCACAATACGAATCGAAAATTTTGGCGGAGATCGGAAAACTGCGCGGCGTGGAAGAAATGCTCAAGCTCAAAGCGAACAAGAAGTACAAAATCAACGTGCAGTTCAAATTGATGTGACGCGGAGGGAAGGAGTTGGAAATTTTAAGTCAGCGGGACAAAGAAATCGTCAAAGCGTTGCAAGAAGATTTTCCGCTGTGCGAGGAGCCGTACAAAATTTTGGCCGCGCGAGCCGGAATGAGCGAAGAAGAATTTTTGCAGCGCGTCAAGGAGTTGGTCGACGAAAAAAAAATTCGCAAGATGGGAGCGGTGCTCCGTCATCGCGAAGTAGGTTTCAATGCAAATGCTTTGTGCGCCTGGCACGTCCCGCCCGAAAAAATCGACGAGATCGCGCAGGTGATGATCTCTCACGCGGCGGTTTCTCACTGCTACGACAGGACGCCCGCGCCGAACTGGAATTATAATCTTTATACGATGATTCACGCCAAAACCCGCGACGAGTGCGAAAAAATTATCGGCGAACTTTCAAACCTCACGGGCGTCACAAATTTTAAAATCCTTTACACGAAAAAAGAATGGAAGAAAACCGGAATGAAATATTTTTGCGAATGACGGCAGGAAATTTTTTCCTGCTTAATTTTTTTTGCGCGGGAGGCGTCTCCATGAAGAAAAAACTTTTCCAAATTTTATCCGAGGCCGAAAACGAGGAAGAACTCAAAAATTTTTTCGCGAAATTTTTCAAGCTCAAACTCTCCACGAAAAATTTTATCGACCTGTACACGCCGCAAATTCTTTTCGAGTTCAAATTTGATTCAAATCTTTCAAATCCGCAAGTCCTGGCAAAAATCGTCGCGCAAACTCTTTATTACGTTCGCAGATTAAAATTCGGCTCAGATTTCCGACCCGTAAGCCAAAATATTTGCGTCGTCACAAAAAATTCTGCCGCGCTCTTCCCGACCGAAGCTTTTGCCGAATTTTACAACGACGAAAATTACGATTGGGATTTGGCTCCGTCGTCGCCGTGCAAAAAATTAATCGCCGCGCTGACAAATTTTGACGCCGTAAAAAATTCTCGCGTCTTCGATTTTTCCGTCGTCCAAGAAGAAATTTCTTTTGCCACGCTCCTCAACAACACGCTCGACAAAAAATCTTTCGCCGCGAAAAAAATTTCCGCAAAAAATTTCGAGCAGATCTTTTTCTACTGGAAAAAACTTTTCGGGGCGGCCGTCGCCAACGGCAGAAAACCTTCCGAATATTTTATCACCGACATTGAGCAGGGAAAATCCGAGGATTTGCGCCACAGCGTCCTTTTCCGCATGGCCGGCGGCGAGCTCGTCGAAAAATCTATCACGCCGAAAAAATATCACGACTTCTGGGATTTTTACGAGAAAATTCAAAACGTCCAAGACATCATCGCCATTCGCCAGAGGATGGACAGGATGACCGAAGAAAATTTGCGGCGGCGCACGGGTGAATTTTACACGCCGATTCCTTTTGCCGATAAAGCCTTCGATTATTTGAAACGCACGCTCGGCCAATGGTGGACGCAAAAAAATTTCCGCCTCTGGGATATGGCCGCGGGCACCGGCAACATCGAATATAATTTCCCGCCCGAAGTCCTCAAACATTGCTACATTTCCACGCTGCTCAAGGACGACGCCGATTATTGCAAAAAAATTTTCCCCGAAGCCGCCGCCGTCTTCCAATTCGACTTCCTCAACGACGACGAAAAAAATTTGCCCAAAAATCTCCGCGCCGATTTGAACGACCCCGACGTCCGCTGGATTATTTTTATCAACCCGCCATACGCCACCGCCAACAACTACGAACGCGACAAAACCAACATAAAAAAAGACGGCGTGGCAGACACCGCGATTAGAAAACTTATGACGGCCGAAGATTTGGGTCAAGCCAGCCAAGAATTATTTTCCCAGTTCATTTATCGAATCAGCAAAGATTTTTCCAATCGTCAGGCGTGGCTCGGAATGTTTTCAAAGGTTAAATATATCAACGCGAACGCCGATCAAAAATTTCGCGACAAAATTTTTTCTTATAAGTTTGAGCGCGGCTTTGTCTTCAACTCGAAAAATTTTCACGGCTGCAAAGCTCAATTCCCCGTCGGATTTTTGATTTGGAATCTCGCGGAAAAAATTCCTCTCGAAGCTCAAGAAATTTCTTTGGACGTCTTCAACTCGGCCGCAGAAAAAGTTGCCGAAAAAATTTTTCACGCCGCGAATCAAAAAGAAACTTTAAACAAATGGATTGATCGCCCGCGCAGGACAAAAAAATTTCCGCCGATGTCGAGCGGAATAAATATTAATCGCGGCAAAGTTCATTGCGACACAGTTTCAGAAAATTTTTTGGCTGATTTAATGAGTTTGGGAAATGATTTTCTTCACCAAAATTATACAGCGATTTTGTCTGGCGTTTATTCGGACGGACACGACATTTCAATCACGCCGGAAAATTTCGAGCAGGCAATGGTGGTGCACATGGTGCGGCGTTTGCCCAAGGCGACGTGGCTCAACGACCGCGATCAGTTCATGCAGCCGACGAAAAAATTATCGGCGGAATTTATTTCGGACGCGGTGATTTGGTCATTGTTCGCGCCGTCCAACGCCACGGTTTCTTTGCGCAACGTGGAATATGAGGGCGAAATTTATCGCATACCGAATAATTTTTTCCCGTTCACTTTGTCGGAGATAAAAACTTGGCCGTGCACATCGCCCGAAATCCGAATGCAAATCGCGCGGGCGACCGAAGACCGATTCGCGGCTCTGTGGATAAAAAATCACGCGTTGAGCGCGGAGGCCTCGGAAATTTTTTCGGCGGCACGAGAGATCTACAAAAAATTTTTCGCGGAGATTGAGCGATTGGACTTGCACCGTTGGAAGATTGAAGACTGGGACGCGGGCTGGTATCAAATTCGCATGAGCTTGGACGCAAAATTGAGCTTGAAAAAACTTTCGGCGAAATTGGAACCGCAAATTTATGAGCTGGGATTTTTGCGCGACGAAGTAAAATATTTCTAAAAAAAATTTCCCCCGCAAGTCGCGAGGGATTTTTTTTATTCCTTGATGAGTTCCTGCAAAGCCTTGTAAAGTTGTTCGGGGTCGGCGGGCTTGGTCAAGTGCGCGTTCATTCCGGCCTTGAGCGAGCGTTGGACGTCCTCATCGAAGGCGTTGGCTGTCATTGCGATAATCGGGACGGTTTTTGCGTCGGGGTGATTGAGCTTGCGAATTTCTTCCGTGGCTTTGAGGCCGTCCATCACCGGCATGCGGATATCCATGAGCACGGCGTCATAAAATCCTGGCGGCGAGGCAGCGAATTTTTCCACGGCGATTTTCCCGTTCTCCGCGTGATCGGAAATCATTCCGCGCATTTCCAAAATCATCATCATAATCTCAGCGTTGACGGGCATATCCTCGACGACGAGAATTTTTCTGCCTTCCAGCTCGACAAATTTTTTTTCGGGGACGGTCTGCCGCTTGCGATTGAAAGCCTGTTGGAATTCGTAAAGGACGTTGGCCGAAGAGAGCGGCTTGGACATGAAGGTATCGACGCCGGCCTTTGTCGCGCGCTCCTCGACCTCGTACCAGTCGTAAGCCGTCAAGACGATGACAGCGGTCTCCTCGCCGAGAATGGAACGAATTTTCCCCGCGAGTTCGATTCCGTCCATTTCTGGCATCAACCAGTCGACGATTATCAAGTTGTAATCTTCGCGGCGACCGTGGCGCAAATTTATCAGCTCCAAAGCTTCCTTGCCGCCGGCGCACGTCTCGGATTTTATGCCGACTTCTTCCAGCACGGATTTGGCATGTTCGCGGGCGAGCGGTTCGTCGTCGACGATGAGCACGGAAAAATCTTGCGGGCGCATTTCGTGGGATTCGTCGCCTTCGGTTCGCGCGGAATCTTTCAGCGGGACGTTCACGACAAAAGTTGTGCCGACACCTTTTTCCGAATCGACGCTGATTGAGCCGTTCATCATCTCGACGATATTTTTTGTTATCGCCAAGCCCAAACCGGAGCCGCCGTATTTTGAAGTGGTCGTGTCGTCTTCCTGGCTGAAGGGCTCAAAAATTCTCGGCAGATAATCGCGGCTCATGCCTATTCCCGTGTCTTTTATCGTGAAGCGGAAATTTGATTGGCCGTCGAATTGCGCGGTGCACTCGATAATCAGCGTGACTTTTCCGCCCGCGTCCGTGAACTTGACGGCGTTGCCCAAAATATTTATCAGCACCTGCTCAAGCTTGGTGTCGTCGCCGATGTAATATTTTCCGATGTCGCCTTTGAGCTCGCACTCGTACGTTAAATTTTTTTCGTTGCATTGGCCGTCGACGAGGCTGTTAATCTGATAAATAAACGACGTGAAAGAAAATTCTTCGTTGCGGAAAGACATGCGGCCGCTCTCAATCCTGCTCATGTCCAAGATGTCGTTGATGATTGACAGGAGGTAGCGCGCGCTCGTCCCGATTTGTTCCAGGTAACTTTTTAGCGTCGGCGTCAAATCTTTGTCGTGCAGGGCGATGTTGTCCAGGCCGATGATAGCGTTCATTGGCGTGCGGATTTCGTGGCTCATTCGCGAGAGGAAAGCTGTTTTGGCGACGTTGGCCTGCTTTGCGACGTTGAGCGCGTCTTTCAATCTTGCGTTCTGTTGAATTTGTTTTTGCTGAATCTCGGTCGTGTCGCTTTTGAGCAAAATAAAAAATTCCGCGCGGGGATCAATCGTGTAGAAGTCGAAGCGTTTATAAAAAGTTTCGCCGCCGATGTTGCAGGCGATGTTGACGACGTACGGCTCGGAAATTTTGAGCTTGTCTTTAATCGTCGAGAGGCTCAAAGCTTCCGCCAAATTTTTTTTCAACGCGTCGTCACCTTCCAGCACGGGGAAAACTTGATTCTTAAAATATTCGTCGTAATTTCCTTCGCGGGTTATCGGGAAGATTGAACCTTTGCCGATGAGCGAAGCGTCGCCGACGACCACGCTGTATTTGTCGTTGACGAGGTAGGCGACCATATCGAATTGCCGCGCCAAAATTTTATCGAGCAGAGCACCTTCGACTTTTTCTTTGCCGGCTTCCTGCTCGGAAATAAAAATTATAATTTCGTTCGAGATTGGGTGGCGCGTGAAGACCGCACGATAATTCACGTAACAATAATGGCCGTCACGTCGACGAGAGAAAAGATACATTGAAAGTTGAGTTTCGCCGCGCAGAAAACGGGCTTTGATATTTTCCGCGTCGAAATTTTCCAGGAAAGCTTCGCGCTCCTCGTCAATCGGATAATTTTTTGAACGCAGATTGATCAGCTCGGAATAGGGGCGAATGACCGAATCGGTGCCGAACAAATCTTTGCCTTGGACGTCCTCGACTTTGTTGCGCGTGACGTTTGCTCTGAACATGGAAAGCGTCCGCTCGTTTGCGCGATAAAAATTGTCGGCGATGGACATGTACGTGCGTTGAAGTCGTTGCGCATAAACTTTGGCGGCCGTCACGTCGAAAAAATTGCAACAGACGTAATGCTCGTTGAAATCGTCGATGAACGTGAAGCTGACGAGGCACCAAACAATTTCACCGCTCCCCGTCGTCTGCCGAATCGTCAAATCTTTCGTGCTCTCTTCGGACACGCGGCGGCGCAGCATTCTTTTTACGGCAAGGCGGTCGTCTGCGTGCGTGAAGGCGATGATTCCGTTTGCGTTCAAATTTTTTTGGGCGTCCTCCACGGAGCAATTCATCAGCCGCGCAAAACTTTTCGACACGAAGACGGCTTCAAACTTCCCGTAATCTTTTTCGCGCAAAAGAATTATCGCGCCCTCCATTTTGCGAATCGAACGGAGAAAATGATTGCGCGCGGAAAGTTTTTCGTGCTCAGAAATTTTCATCAACGTGAAGCCGACGTACGGCGCGGGGAAATTTTCAATCGGTGCGGACAAAAATTTTTCTCCGTCGACGATTTGGCTGACGAGGGAGCCGACGAAATTTTTTTTGCCCAAGAGGCCGGCGAACGGCTCATTACCGAAGACAATACGATAATCGCGCGCGGAACCGTCCGCATTCAAAACGGGCGTGCAGATAAAAATTGCCAGTGGCAGTTCTTCAAACTTCGTCGTATCGAACGGCAATGAACTGTTCATAAAAATTTCCTCTCTTCCAAAAAAAATCGGCGGTCGAGACTCTCTCGGAATCCCGCCGCCAATTATAGCAGGTCTGAACTTTTTGTGCGAATTTTTTTTCGCGTTGAAGGCTAATCGGACTAATCAACCGATTAGGCGAAAACGAAAACCCCCGTACAGTTAATCACTCTGCGCGGGGGTTCTTCGTTTGTGTACACGATGCCTAGTCACACTCTTTAAATAGTTTTACGCTCGTGACGAAAATTTATCACACGGAAAAAATTTTGTCAATCAGAAAAATTTTCGGCGTTGCTCGACGTAAAGAGCTCGCACGCTGATATCCACGGCGTGAACGATCATTCCCGTTGTGAACTCGACGGCGTCGCGGATGTGGCTTTGCGTCTGGCGAATGAGCGTGGGAATGTGGCTACCGTAGCTCAAGACGACTTCGCAAGAAATTTTCAGGCCGCGGTCTTCGTTGCCCTTGAAGACGTGATGAACCGTGACGCTTTTCAAACTTTTGACGAGCGGGCGGATAATTTTTTCGACGATGGCCTGGACAACTTTGTCTTCGATGATCAATTTGCCGTAGTAGCTGAAGACGGGGCGCACGATTGATTTTTCACCGAGCTTGCGGCGGCGAACGGGCGATTGCTTGAAGAAAGATTGCAGCGGGTTGACCAGGAAGCCCGAAAAGTGCGGCTTGAGTTCAATCGTCGGGACGGGGATTATGTGCTTGCCTTCTTTTAGGCGGTGGAATTGTGCCGTTTCAATTTCCGTTCGAGAGGCGATGTCTTCTATGCGCACGATTTGTTGGATGGGCGGCAGTTCGAGCGTCTTGGCGATTTTTTGAACCATGTTCTCGCTCGTGCCGATGACCAAAATTCTGTGCGGCTGAACTTCCTTTATCGCCTTGGAGACCTGTTCGGCGTGGCCGGGCAAGACAAAAATCGCGCGACGCACCGCCATGATTTTGCTTTTTTCAGTCTTGGCAGATTCGCCTGCCACGATGTGCCCGTCCTTGATTAAAATTCCGTCGTCGATAATCGTGTCGGCTCCGTGTTCGCGTGCCACCTGCAGGGCGCGATGACTTTTGCCCGTGCCGCTCGGTCCGACCAGTGCAATCACGTCCATAAAAATTTCTCCTTTAAAAATAATTTCGTCAGGAATTTTTTTCGAGCCACGACCTCGCAAACTCAATTTGAAGCTCAATTTGCCGCGGAGAAGTCCCGCCTTGAGAATTTCTGGCTGCCACGCACGTTTCAGGCTTTATCGCGTCGAAAATGTCGGCTTCAAACAGCGGCGAAAACTTTTTGAACTCGTCGAGCGTCAAATCTTTGATGTAAAGCTCTTTTTCAATGCAATAACGAACAATTTTGCCCGAAACCTCGTGCGCGAGGCGAAAAGGCAAATTTTTTTTGACCAAATAGTCCGCAACGTCCGTCGCGTTGGAAAAATCCTCTTCAACGGCGCGGCGCATGTTTTTTTTGCGAATTTTCATGCCCGAAACGATTTGCGCGAACACTGACAGCGAAAATTTCACCGTATCGAGCGCGTCGAAGACTCCTTCCTTGTCTTCCTGCAAATCTTTGTTGTAAGCGAGCGGCAAGGCCTTTATCGTCGTCAAAAGTGCCGTTAAGTGTCCGAAAACTCTTCCAGCCTTCCCGCGAACCAATTCCGGCACGTCGGGATTTTTTTTCTGCGGCATCATCGATGAGCCTGTGCAATGCGCGTCGTCCAGCTCAACGAACGAAAATTCGCGGCTGCACCAAAAAATTATCTCCTCGCTGAATCTCGACAGGTGAATCATCAAAATTGACGCCGCAGACAAAAATTCCAGCAAATAATCGCGGTCACTCACGGCGTCGAGGCTGTTTTGATAAATTTCGCCGAATTTTAACTCGCGGGCGACAAAATTTCTATCAATCGGCAAAGTTGTGCCTGCCAACGCGCCCGCACCCAACGGCATGATGTCCGCGCGGGAATAAACGCCCTCGAATCGTTCAAAATCCCGTTTCAGCATGAAAAAATACGCCAGCAGGTGATGAGCAAACAAAATCGGTTGCGCGCGCTGCAAATGTGTGTAGCCGGGAAAAATTACGTCGGAATTTTTTTCTGCCGCGTCCACGAGAGCCTTTTGAAGCTCCAAAATCAGTTTTTGAATCTCGCGAACCTGTTTTCTCATGTAAAGATGAGTGTCGAGCGCAACTTGGTCGTTTCGAGAGCGTGCCGTGTGCAATTTCCCGCCGACCGCGCCGATTTCTTCCGTCAACGCCGCCTCAACGTTCATGTGGATATCTTCGAGCGCGATTTTAAATTCAAAGTCGCCCGAATCGATTTTTTTAAGGATTTTTTCCAAGCCCGCGCAGATTTTTTGCGAATCGTCCTCGGAAATGATTTTTTGAGCCGCCAACATCTTTGCGTGCGCGATTGAGCCTTCGATATCCTCGCGATACATGCGTTTATCAAAATTTATCGACGCCTGAAACTCATTTATCATCTCGTCGGTCGATTTCTCAAATCTTCCGCCCCAAAGTTGTTTGTTGCTCATTTTTTGTTCACCAAGGCGCGAACTTTCAGCGGCAGACCGAAAAGATTGATAAATCCGGTCGCGTCGGCCTGATTGTAAACGTCATCGTGCTCGAAAGTCACAAATTCTTGGCTGTAGAGCGAATACGGCGATTTTGAGCCCGCAGAAATGATATTTCCCTTGTAAAGTTTCAATTTGACCGTGCCCGTGACAGTTTTTTGAGTTTCGTCGACAAAAGCCGCCAAAGCTTCGCGCAAAGGAGCAAACCACATGCCGTCGTAGACCAATTCGCCATATTTAACCGCAACGTGCTGTTTGAAATGGAAAGTCGCGCGATCGAGGCAAAGATATTCCAATTCGCGGTGAGCGTAGTAAAGAATCGATCCTGCGGGATTTTCGTAAACTCCGCGGCTTTTCATGCCGACCAAACGATTTTCGCAGATATCGACGATGCCGACGCCGTTTCTCGCGCCAATTTCGTTCAATTTCGTCACGAGAGCCACCGAATCGAGTTTTTCGCCGTTAATTGCAATCGGAATGCCCTTTTCAAAGTCGATAGTGACTTCTTCGGGCTTATCGGGGGCGTTTTCGGGCGCAACACTTATCAAAAACATTTTATTTTGCGGCGCATTCCACGGATCTTCCAAATCGGAGCCTTCGTGCGACAAATGCCAAATATTTCTGTCCATGCTGTAGGTTTTGTTCGCGGCGGCAATCGGAATGTCGTGTTTTTTCGCGTATTCAATCTCGGATTCGCGGCTGTCGAGTTCCCATTCGCGCCAAGGAGCGATAATTTTCAATTCGGGAGCCAAAGCCTTGACCGTGAGCTCAAAACGGACTTGATCATTGCCTTTTCCCGTCGCACCGTGAGCCACAGCGTCGCAACCTTCCGCCAAAGCCACTTCAACCAATTTTTTTGCGATAATCGGGCGAGCAAACGACGTTCCGAGCAAATATTTCTCCTCGTAAGTCGCTGAGGCCTTGAGCGTGGGGAAAATGTAGTTTTCGATGAAATCTTTCGTGAGATCGGCGATAAAAACCTTCGACGCGCCCGATTTCAAAGCTTTATCGTGCACAACGTTGAGTTCGTCGCCCTGACCGACGTCCGCGCACACCGCAATGACTTCGCAGCCGTAATTTTCTTTGAGCCACGGGATAATAACCGAGGTATCGAGGCCGCCGCTGTATGCGAGCGCAACTTTTTTAACAGAATTCTTCATTTTGATATCTCCTTCGAGAAAATTTTGTGTAACGCATGCATTTTACCTTCGCAACCGAATATTGTCAAAAAATCCTGTAACAAATCCTTCTAATCAACATATAAGGAACAGAAAATAAATTTTAAAGGAGAAAACAGAAATTAAGAACGAAATTTTGAATTTTGAGCCATTGGACGGCGTTTCGGGCGGAAATATTAACGACAGATCGCTTTTGGCACTTTTTTTTAAATGTTATTACGATGTCAACGGCGGAGTGCACGGTTCCGTTATAGATTACTCCAAAACTGATTTTTTAAAAGTAATGCAGACTTTGTGCGATAAAGCCGGAATCGAATACAAACCGGACGAAAAAGTCCTCGATCAATACAAAATCAACGGTCAGTGGCGCGACGGCACCTGGATGATTAAAAATCAGCAAGAAACAATCGATTTCTTTGACAAAAAGCTCGGAATCAAATAAATCAGCGAAAAAAAACCCTTCGGCGCGTGTCGGAGGGTTTTTTCATTGACGGAGATAAATTTTTTTGCTAAAGTTGCGTCGGAGGCGATAAAAACATGAAAAAAAAGATTTTAGCGGCACTCACGGCGGGATTTATCGCGTTTGGCACGTTCGGAGCGGTTGACGCCATGCCGCGCGACCAAATCGCAAAGATTCAAGTCAAAAAGGCCGCAGATTTCAAGTATTGGACGAAAAATTCCGTCGCGAATCGAAAATTAGTCGCTTACGTCGAGGACGTGACGAACAAAAAGAGCAAAAACTTCATTCCGGTTGAAGATCGGCTGGCGGTTTTCGATATGGACGGAACTTTTATCGGCGAAACCATGCCCTGCTACTTCGAATGGATGCTTTATCTGGATCGCGCGCTTCACGACCCGAATTTCACGCCGAATAAAGAAGATTTGGCCTATGCAAAGATGGTTGACGCCGAAATCCGCGCGGGACACTTCATGACGGGCAAATTTCCCAAAGGAATCGATTTGGGCGAGGCAAAATCGCAACAATCGGTTTTTTCGGGCATGACACCCAAAGATTACGAGGCTTACGTCAAAAAATTCATGGAAAAGCCGGTTGAAGGCCTCACGAACTTAAAATGGGGCGAAGTTTTTTATTTGCCGATGGTTGAAGTGATAAAATACCTTCAGGCGAACGATTTTAAAGTTTACATCGTCACGGGCAGCGATCGGCCGGCAATGCGCGTTATGGCCTCGGAAATTTTGAAAATTCCCTACGACAACGTGATTGGAACGAATCCTGAGATAAAAGCGGCTCATCAGGGCGAAATTTCCGCCGACGACTACGCTTACAAGCACGATGATTATCTGATTCGCGGTCAACTCACTCAAAAGAACTTGAAAATGAACAAAGTCGTTGCGATTGAGCACGAAATCGGCAAACAACCCGTTTTGGCCTTCGGAAACAGCGGCGGCGACACTTCAATGCTGAATTACGCGATAACGGGCAACAAATACAAGAGTTTGGCGTTTTTTGTCATCTGCGACGACACGGAGCGCGAATTTGGCAACGTCGACAAGGCAAACAAGAGCATAAAGCTGGCCGATCAAAACGGTTGGATAAAAATTTCGATGAAAAACGACTTCAAGACGATTTACGGCGACAAAGTTAAGCGCGAAATGAATTCTTGAACGTCGGCAGGAAATTTTGCGTCGGCAATAGAATAAATCCCGCGAAAAAATTTTACGGAGGGATTTTGCGGAATGAAAGATTACAAAAGCGAAAATATCCGAAACGTAGCGTTCTGCGGTCACGGCCGCTCGGGCAAGACCACGTTGCTCGAAGCGGCTCTCTTCGACAGCGGCGCGACCACTCGTCTTGGCAACGTCGACTTGGGCACGGGCGTCCTCGACTTCGAACCCGAAGAGACCAAGCGCAAGATGTCAATCAGTGCGTCGCTGGCGGCTCTTGAGTGGAAAAATTTTAAAGTCAACGCGCTGGACGTGCCGGGCTTCCCCGATTTTGTCGCGGAAATGCACGGAGCGTTGGCTGCGGCCGATTCTGTCGTTATCGTCGTGAGTGCGAGTGCGGGCGTCGAAGTCGAGACGGAAAAAGCTTGGGCTCTGGCGGAAAGTTTGAATCTCCCGCGCGCATTTTTCATCAGCAAACTTGATCGCGAGCACGCGGACTTTGAAAAAGTTTTGGCCGAACTCAGAAGCAAATTCGGAAACGGCGTCGTGCCCGTGCAAGTTCCCGTCGGCAAAGAAGACAGCTTCAAGGGCGTCGTCGATCTGATTAAAGTTTTTTCCAAAGTCAACAACGACGACGAACAAATTGACGCGGCTCCCGTCGCCGATGAAGTGGAAGACATGCGCCTGGAAATGCTCGACACGGTCGCGGAATTCAATGACGACTTGATGGAAAAATATCTTGAAGGCGACGTCGAGGACTTGGACGAAAAAGAAATTTCCGAGGCGTTGGCTCTGGGCTTCAGCGAGGCAAAAGTTTTCCCGGTGTTCGTCGGCTCTGCGCTGAAAAATATCGGCGTGAAAAAATTCCTCAACAGCCTGGTCGAATTTTTCCCCGCGCCCTCGTCAAAAGTTTACAGCGGAATCGACACCAAAACCGACGAGCTCGTCGAACGCAAAATTTCCGAGCCTTTCAGCGGACAAATTTTTAAAACAATGGTCGACCCGTTCGTCGGCAGAATGAGTTACGTGCGCGTCATCAGCGGCGACATGAAGGGCGACGCAACTTATCAACTCGTCGGCGCGGAAAACGAAGGCCGTGAACGTTTAAGCGGACTTTTCACCATGCAGGGCAAAAAACAAATTCCCGTTGACGTGGCGCACGCGGGCGATATTGTCGTCACTTCCAAACTCGCAAACGCAAAAACCGGTGACACTCTTTGCGACGCGGCCGCCCCGATCAAATACGAGCGCATTCAATATCCCGAACCGATGTTGGCGATGGCCGTCACGTCCGAAAAGAAAGGCGAGGAAGATAAAGTTTTCGGCGCGATCACTCGCCAGCAAGACGAAGACCCGACGATTTGGCTGGAAAAGAAAGCCGAGACCAAACAGACAATCCTGCGCGGCATCGGCGAAGTTCACCTGGATATTTTGAGCGACAAAATTCAGCGCAAATTCGGCGTGAAAATGGTTTTGGGCGAACCGCGCGTGGCTTACCGCGAGACAATCCGCAAGCAAGTTGAAGTCCAAGGCAAACACAAAAAACAATCCGGTGGCCACGGACAATACGGCGACGTTTGGCTCCGAATCGGCCCGAACAAAGAAGCCAATACCGAAGTCAACAACGGCAACGTTTGGTCGGAAAGCATCTTCGGCGGCTCCGTCCCGCGTCAATATTTCCCCGCCGTGGAGAAGGGCACGCAAGAAACTTTGGCGGAAGGTGTCATCGCGGGCTACCCCGTCGTCAACGTCAGCGTAAATCTTTTTGACGGCTCCTATCACGCGGTCGACAGCTCCGAGGCCGCTTTCAAAATGGCAACGTCCATTGCAATCAAAAAAGGAATTCTTTCCGCCGATCCGATTTTGCTTGAGCCCATCGACGAGATAACCGTCCTCACGCCCGAAAATTACATGGGCGACATCATCGGCAACCTTAACTCAAGACGCGGCAAAATCCTCGGCATGGATCCCAAAGGCAAAGGCATGACCGAAGTCAAAGCGTACGTTCCCGCCAGCGAACTTTACAAATACGCCACGGATCTTCGCTCTCAAACGCAAGGCCGCGCGTCCTACTCGGTGAAGTTCGCACGTTACGAACCGATGCCCGACAAGCTCGCCGAAAAAATTATCGAGGAGCACAAAGCCGCTCAAGAAAAATAATTTCGCAAACGACATAAAAAAATTTCCCCCACATTTTTTGCGGGGGATTTTTTTCGGAAAAATTTTTTAAAGCCGTCAGCCGTCAAAATTTTTTGAGACGCTCGCAAGCCTCAATCGTGTTCTCTCTGCTGTTGAAGGACGTGAGCCGCAGATAACCTTCGCCGCAAGGCCCGAAACCTGCGCCGGGCGTGCCGATGATATGATGTTTTTTGAGCAGCACGTCGAAGAAATCCCAGCTCGAAGGCACGGGCGTTTTGAGCCAAATGTAAGGCGCGTTCACTCCGCCGTAAGTCGTCAAGCCCGCGGCCGACAAACTCTCGCGAATAATTTTTGCGTTCTCAAGATAATAACCGATGAGCTCTTTGACTTGAGCTTGGCCTTCGTCGGAATAAATTGCTTCCGCGCCGCGCTGAGTGATGTAGCTCGTGCCGTTGAATTTTGTCGTGTGGCGTCGTGCCCAAAGATTTTTCAGCGGAACTCTCTCGCCCGCGGAAGTCGTGCCGGTCAAACCGTCGGGGATGACGATGTAGCCGCAGCGTGTGCCCGTGAAGCCGGCGGTTTTGCTGAAGGAGCGGAATTCAATCGCCACGTCGCGCGCGCCGTCAATCTCGTAAATCGAGCGCGGGACGTCAGGCTCTGTGATGTAAGCGGCGTAGGCTGCGTCGAACAAAATCACGGCGTCGTTTTCTTTTGCATAGGCCACCCAATCTTCCAGCGATTTTTTGTCGAGCGTGGTGCCCGTCGGGTTGTTCGGCGAGCAAAGATAAACCAGGTCGACTTTTTCTGCGGGCGGCTTCGGCGAAAAATTATTTTCCGCGGTGCACGGCAGATAGACCACGCCCTCGAAATGCCCGTCGGGTTTCAAGTTGCCCGTGCGGCCGGCCATAACGTTCGAGTCGTTGTAAACGGGATAGACCGGGTCGCCGATTGCGATTTTGCAGTCGAGAGAAAAAATTTCCTGGATATTTCCGCAGTCGCACTTGGATCCGTCGCTGATAAAAATTTCGTCCGCGCTCACATTCAGCCCGCGACGTTTATAATTGAAGTCGGCGATTTTTTCGCGCAGGAAACTGTAGCCTTGTTCGGGGCCGTAGCCGCGGAAAGTTTCGACGTGCCCCATCTCGTCGGCAGCTTTTTTCATGGCGTCGATACAAACTTGCGGAAGCGGGCGGGTCACGTCGCCGATGCCGAGCCGAATAATTTTTGCGTCGGGGTTTTCTTTTTGGAAGGCCGCGGCGCGTTTGCCGACCTCCGAGAAAAGATATGCGCCCGGCAGCTTCAAATAATTTTCGTTGACTTTGGCCATAAAAAATCCTCCTTAAACGTTTAAATCGCCGCACGGTACTCCGCACGACGATTCGACAACCGCTCATTGAAGAGCGAAAATTTTTCATTATGGCGGAGCAGAGAGGACTCGAACCTCCGCGCCCTTTCGAGCCTAACGATTTAGCAAACCGTCCCCTTCACCGACTTGGGTACTGCTCCTTACTTCAAAAACTTTGCAAAGGTTAGCACAACTTTTTGAGCTTGTCAATATTTTTCGCGGCGGTATATTGAATACAGTTTTTCACACCGCCTCGAAGCCCAGCTGCAAGGCAGTCATGTTTTGTTCGACGGTGTGGGGCGGGACTCTTGACGCCACGGATTTTTTTATCGTCTCGAAGTCGACGAGCTTTGTGACCTTGACGAGGACGCCCAGCGCGACGATGTTTGCAAAAAGTGCGCGACCCAATTTTTCCACGGCCAGCTTGGTTATCGGCACGCGAATGATATTTTTAAAATCGGGAGACTTCGGAACGAGATCATCGTCCAAAATCAAAACGCCGTCGTCCTTCAGGTCGTGAAAATATTTGTCGGCGGCTTTCTGCGTCATGGCCAGGACAAAATCGGGCGTCTTGACGTGCGGGTGAAAAATTTTTTCGTCGTCGATGATGACTTCGGACTTGCTCGCGCCGCCTCTGGCTTCGGGGCCGTAGCTTTGAGATTGAACAGCGTTTTTGCCTTCGGAAACGGCCGCTTCCGCCAAAATGATCGCCGCAGTGATGACGCCTTGGCCGCCGCTGCCCGAAAGTCTGAGTTGTTTTCTCATTGCTTGACACCTCCCGCAATTTCTCTGACGTGTTGATAAGCCGCGTCGTACGATTCGGTTTGAGCCTGATAGAAAAGGCCGATTGGGAATTTGTCGCCAGTTTTTTTCTCGTCGGGCAATTTATCCCAAGAATTTTTCATGACGGCGTTGTCGCGCATCCAGGCCATCATCTTTGCGGGGTCGCCCATTTTATTTCTTCTGCCGTAAGCCGTGGGACATTGCACGAGAGCTTCGATGAACGAGAAGCCGCGATTGTTCAGGCCGTCCTCAATCGTCTTGACGAGATGTTGAACGTGGAAGGCCGTGGAGCGTGCGACGTAAGTTGCGCCGGCCGCCTCAGCCAGCTTGCATGCGTCAAAAGGCCTGTCGACGGAGCCGTAGGGAGCAGTCGTTGCTTTCTTTCCAAGCGGCGTCATCGGGGACGCTTGCCCGCCCGTCATGCCGTAGATATTGTTGTTGAAAAGAATAACCGTCAAGTCGACGTTACGGCGGCACCCGTGAATGAAATGATTTCCGCCAATTGCCGTGCAGTCGCCGTCGCCCGTGATGACGATAACGTTTAGTTCGGGTCGAGCAAGTTTGACGCCCGTGGCAAAAGGAATTGCTCGGCCGTGAGCTGTGTGCAACGTGTCGAAGTCCATGTAACCGCTTGCGCGAGAAGAGCAGCCGATGCCGCTGACGATGACCGTGTTGTCCTGCGTGAAGTTCGGATTTTTTTCAATCGCCTGGACGATCGCCTTCATGACGATTCCGTTGCCGCAACCGGGGCACCACAAATGCGGCAGGCGATTTTTTCTGAAAAATTTTTCGTAGCTGCGCTCAATCATTTTGCGTTCACCTCCGCGATGAGTTCGTCAATCGAGGCCTCAATCTCTTCCGGCTCAAAAATCGTCATGTCGTATTTGGCGCAAAGTTTCACGGGACAATTTTTGACGGCGCGCTCGACCTCGTTGACGATTTGCCCGAAGTTCAATTCCGCCACGACCAGCCCGCGCAGATTTTTCGACAGCTCACGGAGAATTTTTTCGGCGAACGGGAAAATCGTAATCAAGCGGACGAAACCGACTTTTTGGCCGCGTTTGCGTGCGTTGAGGACAGCCTCGTAAGCCGTGCGAGCCGTCCCGCCGAAACTCACCACCGCAAACTGAGCATCGTCCATGAACTCTTGATGAACTTCGATGATTTCGTCTTGAGCGCGGGAAATCTTTTCGTGCATGCGTTTGATGGCCTCGCGCGTGATTTTCGGGCTGCCGACGGGAAAACCGGTCTCGTCGTGAATCAAGCCCGTTACGTGAATGTGAAAACCTTCGCCGAAGTTCGCGACGTTGGGAACCAAATCTTCGTCGGGCGCGTACGGCTCGTAACCTTCGGCGCGAGAAATTTTTGGCAGTCGCCGCGGATAAATTTCGACTTCGGCGGGCAGCTCGACGTTCTCTCTCAAGTGGCCGACAATTTCGTCCGTCAACAAAATCACGGGCACTCTGAATCGTTCGGCGTAATTGACGGACTTGACGGCGATATCGAAGGCCTCGCGGACGCTCCACGGACTCAAAACGATGATCGAGTGGTCGCCGTGCGTGCCCCAACGTGCCTGCATGACGTCGCCTTGAGAAGGAGCCGTGGGTTGACCTGTCGACGGACCGACGCGCTGGACGTTGACAATGACGGCGGGAATTTCTGCGGCGGAAGCATAGCCGATGAGTTCCTGCTTCAAACTTATGCCGGGGCCCGAAGATGCAGTCAAAACTTTTTTTCCCGCAAGAGACGCGCCGAGCACCACGCCCATGCTTGCGATCTCGTCTTCCATTTGAACAAAAGTTCCGCCGACTTTGGGAAGAAGTTTTGCCAGGCTCTCGGCGATTTCGGTCGACGGCGTGATGGGATAGCCGCCAAAAAATCTGACGCCCGCAGCCAAAGCACCTTCCGCAATAGCCTCGTTGCCTTGCATCAATCTCGCGCTCATTTCGCCGCCTCCTTTTTAACTTTGTCCATGAAAATCGCGTAGTCGGGGCAGCGCAGCTCACATTGCCCGCAAGCTATGCAATTTTCGTGATGTGCCACGTAAACTTTGCCGAGCGTGTCCAAAGCCAAAACTTGCTTCGGACAAAACGACACGCAAATTCCGCAGCCCTTGCACCGCTCAAGCTTAAGCGTGAATTCAGACTTCATACAGCTCTCTCCTTTGCTGAAATTATTTATATGGGTACTGCTTCAAAAACTCTTTAGCAAAATCTTCTTCGGGCGTGTTGTGCTTTGCCTTAACAGCCATCTCCAAAAACTTAATCGCCGTTGCGTCGTCAAAATATCTAAACAAACCTTGCCGCCAAGTTGGTCCTGTATATGCAGAATAAAATTTCATATTCTTGACTTCATTAGGATAAAATTCCAGCCGTCGATTATCAGCCACAACATAATCAGGGCGGTTGTCGCCGCCGTCAAAAACGTCTTTAATTACAAACATTGCAAAGACGAAACGAGCTTCAATATCAGGCGCATCGGAATAGGGATTCACGGTCGTTAAAACGCAAAGATGACCTGCCAAGTCTTTATTGACGATTCTGCACGGACGTTGAGGCTCGCCGACCCAGCCCGCCTTTGCATACCAAAGTTTCAACGCAAAACCTTCATTGCAAGTCCCGGCAACATCTTCGGTTTCTGCCTGTTTCCATTTGTCCTTAAATTTTTCAGGGGAAATTTTTTTATCCAAAAGCTGTTTACAAAGATTGTCTTCGTGCGAACACCAACCACGTCTCACCACGCGAACATTTTGCTTCATAATTTCGTCGTTACAAATTCCGCGAAAGCCGATACAGTTTGCGTTTGCGCCGCCGTTACAATAATTCAGCTTGAATGCTATACACGGTCGATTCATCTTGCACGCTCCTTTACAAAATTATTTGGCGAACAGGCCGAGCAAAACATCTTTCGTGACGGAGGCGGGGTCAAGATTTATGTCGCACTCTTCGGCGGTCACGTCGTCGAAAATCGCGCCGGCCGTCCTCAAAATTTCGTTCAAGCTCAAGGAAGATTTGAAAGCCGTCATCATCGCCGAATTAATTTTTTCCGTCAAGTCATCACTTCGCGCGACGATTCTGTTGCCCGTGTTGCGCGAGTAGAAATAAAATTTTTTCGCGCCGCTCTCGTCGGAAAGGAGGAAGCCCAAAAACATTTCGCCCGAAGAAATTTCACTCGGCACGCAAAAAGAAATCTCGTGCGCGTCGAGCAAATATTTTCTGTCGATTTTTTCTTGAGCCACGTCCGCCAAAATCAATTTGAACGGCACGGGCTTATCGTGATTCATGCGGTTGTAATCGTTGAGATTTACCGCGAGCATTTCGTCCGTCAAAGTTTCGCCGACGAAAAAAGCTTCGGTCGCGCCGCCTTTGTCAAGCGGAGCGTCGGTCATGTCGCCCGAAAAAATAACTTTGCGCTCCTTCGTGTCGACAAAATTTTCTTCGCCGAAGTCGTTGTGCCAGCCGATGTCGCGTTTGCGAGAATTCAAATGCAAATCCAAATCGACGCGGCCTTCTTCCTTGCCGTCGAACAAATTGAACCAGTGCACGCCGACGACGACGGAATTTTTTTCAAACGTGTAAGACGAGCCGCAGGGAATGTTGCCGACGAATTTTTTTTCGCTGACGGGCGCGGCGTAATTAAATTTTTCGGGGATGAAAATTTTTTTGCCGTCGACGTTCGGGCGGATGTCCTCGACAATCGAATCGACAATCGCGCCGAGAATTTTTTGCGCGTCGAACTTCAAGCCGCCGTGAAAATCGGTCGCGAAAATTTTTCCGTTGCGGATGTTGTAAAAAATATTTTCGGGCGCGGCCATTCGATAACGGACGGCGTTTGCCAGCGAAATTTTTCTGAAGGTCGTGACGTTTGCCAGCTCAGCTTTGAGTCGGTCGAGAGAAATTTTTTCTGCGGAAGTCAGTCGCTCCAAAAATTTAGGCGTCAAAGGTTTGTGGTGTCGGTCGGCGAGCTTGCGCATTTTGTTTATCATCGCGCGCAAAAAATTTGATTGCGGCTTGAACGCCAGCCACAGCGGCTTGAACCGATGAAAAATTTCCGCCAATTTTTTCAGGCCGTTGCGTTCGATGTATCGTGAAAATTTTTCGTCGACGGGCGCGGAATTTTTCAGCTTGAGAAAAGTTTCCTCGTTCTTTATCAGCAGCGTCGAGCCGGTCGCCTCGTAAATCATGAGCCGCAAAAATTGGACGGGGGCGTCGGGCAAAACGTCGAGCAACTTGCAAAGCCGTATCGCGAATTCTTTGTTGGGCACGTCGTCGACGTTGAGCCTGAGTCCGAGGAATTTTATCACGGCGGCCAGATCGTCGAGCGTTTCTTTTGAGAGAGCCGCGCCCGATTGAATCATCTTCAGCGCGCGGGATTTTATTTCGGACGGATCGATTGCGTCGACGACAAAAATTTTTATCGGCTTGGAATCTTCGGGCAAATCCAAAATATCGTTCGGAATGTAAACGAGCTCCCTGTCGAAGAGCCCGAAACTTTCCAGGCCGTAGGTCGACATGTAATGTAAAAGTTTGTTCGCCAAAATTTTTTCGGGCGTGGAGGCGGTCACGGTCGCGAAAGATTTATAAAAGCTCTGATTCAGTTCAAAAATATTTTGGCCGAACTTGTCCTTGACGAATTCAAAAATTTTTTCGTCGGCGAGGCACGGACAAAATTCAAACGCAGCCTCCGTGACAAAAAAACCGTTCGCGAGATTTTTTTCGTTGTCCAAAATGTATTCGGGCAAATTTTTTTCTTCGAGCTTCGGCGCGGCCTTGAACAGATTCAACACGGCGCGGACAAAACTAAAAATTTCGTCGGCGGATCTCACGACAAACCTCCTTTCAAACCAAAACAAGGACGGCCGAGACCGCCCCTGTTTTATCGGCGGGAAGTAGAATTCAAAACCTCGTGGTCATAAAAACAGGAACTTCCTTTGCCGAAAAATTTTCGTTCATATCAATCGCGAAAAAATTTAGCACACTAAAATTTATCTGTCAACTGCCGGGAAAAATTTTCGGGCGGCGTGACGTAAATCGTGCGCTGGTTGGTGAAGATGACGAAGCCGGGTTTCGCGCCCGAAGGTTTCTTGACGAACTTGCACTGAACGTAATCGACGGGAATTTTCGAGGAGCCGCGAGCCTTTGAAAAATGTGCGGCGATTTCTGCTGCGAATTGCAAAGTTTCGTCGCTGACGTTTGAACTGCGAACGATGACGTGCGAGCCGGTGATATTTTTCGTGTGGAGCCAGAGGTCGTCGGGCGCGGCGATTTTGAATGTCAGGCGGTCGTTCTGCGAATTATTTTTCCCGACGAGAATTTCCGTTCCGTCGGGCGCAAAAAATTTCAAAGGTTGCGGCTTTTTGCTCGGCGCGGATTTTTTCTTTGCGTCTTTGAGATATCCGCCCGCGATGAGTTCCGCGCGAATCTCGTCGATGTCAGCGTTGGTCGTCGAGGCCGTCAGAGAGTGCGCGACGCTCTCCAGATAAAAAATTTCTTCGCGGCAAAGTTCAATCTGTTCGACGATAAATTTTGTCGAGCGTTTGAGCTTGTCGTATTTCTTGTAAAAATTTTGTACGTTGGCAGCAATCGTCAGGCGGCGGTCGAGCGGGATTGAAATTTTTTCTCCGTCGTAAATGTTTTCGACAAAAATTTCATCGTCGGCGTGATCTTTGAATTGATAACGATACGTCGACAGATTGTCCGCGCGAATCCTCCAATCGTCTGCGTTTTCGGCGGCGGCCAATTCTTTTTCGAGCACGGAAATTTTATTCGTGGCGCGGCGCAATTCGTTGCCCGTGAGCTTGGAAAATTTTTCTTTGTCGGGCGGAACGTAACTTCCCGCGATGTCGTCGGCGGTCTCCAAAAGTTCGGAGAGCGTCGGAAAAATTTTCACGTCGCCCGAAAGATAATCGAGTTTGACGGCCGAGATCGCCAAAATTTTTCCCGTGTCGAGGATCATGCACGGCGTCGGATTTTTTGCGGCGTCACGAATTTTTTCCAGCGCGGAGGGCAAATCGGAAAGTTCGGCTTGAAAGGCGACTTCCTTGGCTGTGTGCGGGCCGAAGCCCTGGCAAGAATTCATTATCGCCTTGTCGAGCCGCAAATTTTCTTCTGCCGTGATTCGTTCCAAAATTTTCTCCACGTCGACGGAAAAAATATCGAGCTTGTCTTGGGCGGGCGGAAGCTGATAATTTTGGCCGGGCAGAACGGTTCGCACGCGGCTGGAGTTCGTCCCGATTTTTTTCAGCGCGTCGACAATCACCCCGTCGGAAATCAAAATCAAATTGCTGTACTTGCCGATGAGTTCGGCCGCCAGCGTGAAGGTTTGAATTTTTCCGCCCGCGCCGATTGAGTCCACGTCAAAAAAAATTATTCGGTCGAGTTCGTGTTGACGGACGGCCGCCACTCTTCCGCCTTCCAAATTTTTTCTGAGCACCATGCAAAAAGTCGGCGGCTCAGGCAAATTTTCGGGCGATTTTTTCAGCACGTGCACCGACGGATTTTGTGGCGCGGTCGAAAGCCTCAACAAAAAAGTTTTGCCCGGCCGACGGATTGTGAACGTCAAGTTTGCTTTGTTTTGCTGAGTGATTTTGTCGACGCGCCCGCCGACCAAAATTTTTTCCAGCTCGTGTGTCAGCGGCCGCATGGAAAAGCCGTCCAAGTTCAAAGCTATCACCTCTGATATTTTTTCAAGACGCAGTGGCGCGCGCGTTCGATGTTTGCGTCCAATTCTTTTTGCGAACGTGATTTTAAAATCGGCGTCATGTTGAAAAATTTTTCGTCGCTGTCGATTTTGACCCAAGAAAAACCCGCGGCCTCGACGATGAAAAGAAACGCGCGCTCGATGGCGTGAGCGATCGTTCCGTCGATTTGCCCGCTCTCTTCGGGGAAGTCCTCAAACGTCAAATCGCTGTCCAGGAGCGGCGCGAGAGCTTCGGGCTTGAACCAAAACATGGAGCCGGCCGGGAATTCGATCAAATTTCTGCTGTCCGCGTCGATTCCGAACCTGTGCAAAAAATTTTTCGTGACGAGATAATTTCTGCCCCAATTAACGGAAATTCTAATCGGCGTGAAATATTGCGGGAAGACCAGCCCGACTTTTTCGTTCGCCAAAATTTCCAAAATGCCGCCGACGATTTCGGGGCTGCCCAAAAGATTTTTGTAAAGATGATTTCGCCAGCCCGACAGCCGACTTTTTGCGTGCAAAGATTTTTTCGAGTGGATGTGGACGCACGCGTCGTAATTTTTATAAATTTCCTTGAAGCCGACGAAAGCCGCCGCGATGTCCCGCCCGCGATTCTCAAAAATTTTTATCGTGACGGAACCTTTTTGGAAGTCGCCGAAGACGCTTTCAATCGCGGATTTTTTTTCGGGCGCAGTGGTCGAGATAAACACGTCGACCGCGCAGGGAATGTTTAGCAAAAGTTTTTTGAGCTCTTCGGCCAGTTCGGGATAAAAAATGTGGACAACGGCCGCGACCCGTTGCTTAATCGGCGGCGCAGAAAAATCGAGCGGAACTTTCAAGGCGAAATCATTTTTGTTTTTCAGGCGGACGTGCTCGGTGAAAATTTCCGAATGAACGCGAACCGCCTCGCCCAAATCTTCCAGGTGCACGCCGTGACGGAAACGATAAATCGACTCGTAGGCCGCGGGAAAATTTATGGCGCAAAAATCTTTCAAGCGTGCGAAAAAATTCATGGTTTATCCTCGAAGACAGCGATGTATTTTTCGGCGACGCGCTCGATCCAAAATTTTTCGGCGACGACGGCGACGCGGCGTTTCATTTTTTCGTAGCGTTCGGAATCGTCGGCAAGGTCGCGCAAAATTTTTGCCAGCTCGTCGACGGGAACTTTTCCGCCAACCAAATCGAAGACAACGCCGGCATCCTCGACCATCGCGGGAACTTCGCCCAGGTTCGAGCTGACGACGGGTCGCCCCGCAAAAAAACTGTCGATTATCAGCAGGGGAAAACTTTCGCCCGCATATTCGCTGGGAAGAAGCCCGACATCGGCCGCCGCCAAAAAATCGCGCACGTTGCTTTTGAATCCGACGAGATGAACGAATTCGCCCGCGTGATTTTTCAGCTTGTCGTACATTTCGCCCGCGCCGACCAAAATCAAATCGATTCGTCGCCCGCCGAATTTGTTTGCCAAAGTGACAGCCTCAATCGCCGGGAGCCAACCTTTTTGCGCAATGGCACGACTCACGACGCACGCCACGAACGAATCGGGCGGAATGTTCAAACTTTCGCGGGGCACGGGATTTATCGGCGAGCGAGCCAAACCGTTTCCGATCTTGTGAAAAATTTCTTCGCGCCCGAAATTATTTTCTTTGAACGGCACCAAATTTTTATCGGCGATGTAAACGAAAGCGTCGACGGATTTTTTCACGCGGCCGAGAATTTTTTGGAGGTAATCGGCGTCGGCGGCCTCGTACATTCCGTGGAGCGTGACGACGTGGCGCAGGCTCGAAATTTTTTCGGCGACGAAGCTCGCGGCGGAATCGGTCGCGCCGTGGTGAGTGTGAATCACATCGATTTTGAATTGCTCGACGACTTCGGCCAGCCCGCCCGTCGCGTTCAGATAAATCAGCGGGACGGAAGGCAAAAGTTTTTTTCGCACTTCGGGCAAATCGTCGGCCATCTGAAAATTTAAAACCGTGACGGGAAAATTTCTGCGGCTCAGCTCGTTGACCAGCACGAGAGGAAAAGTTTCGCCGCCGCCGACGCTGAACGCCAAAATCCCGATTAAAATATTCGGCTTGCGTTTGACGCTCAAAATTTTTTTCACGTCGAAAAGTTTTTCAAACTCGTCGAAATTTTTGCCGCCGTAGTAGCCGAAAAAATGATCCTCCAAATTTTTTTTGTGAGCCTGATGAACTTCGGCCGGCACACGAAAATTTTCCGCGACGAGCCGGGCGATTCGTTCGTGCTCAAAAAAATATCGCGGCTCCTTCTGAATTTTCAGCGACGTACTGTTTTTGTGGACGCGATAAAAATTTGTGGCGCGCGGAGAATAAAAAATGCACCCGCCCTTGATCGCGTCGAGATAAAACGCCCAGTCGCCGCAAAGTTTCATGTCGAGGCAAAGTTCGGGAAAATTTTTTTTGCGGAAGAGGACGCCGCTGACGTTCGGGATAATATTTTTCACGCCGAAACCTTGCGCGACAAATTCCGCGGCGGTCATCGAAAAATTTTTCCGCCAATCGAAATTCGGCAGGTCAGCCAGATATTGTTCGCTCGTAAAAATTTTTTGGCCGTCTTGAATAAAATCCGTGCGACAAAAAGCAAGTTCAATCGCGTCGTCCGCGAAGGCCGGCACCAGCTCCGACAAAAAATTTTCCGCGCTGAAATCGTCGCTCTCGGCAATCCAAATCAAATCGCCGCGAGCCATGGAAATTCCTTTGCGCCACTGAAAAAAAACGCCGCCGGAATTTTTTTCGTTGAAGATGAGGCGCGTGTTTTCCGCGTGAGAAAATTTTTTCAAAACGTCGCGGCTGTTGTCGGTCGAGGCGTCGTCGAGGAGAATGACTTCAAAATTTTTGTACGTCTGATTGAAAATCGTTTCGAGGCGTTGGGGAAGATAGGGCGCGTGATTGAAGTTGGGAACGACGATGCTCACCAGCGGCGAAAAATTTTCTCGCGTCGAAATTTTCCACAGGCTCGCAGCCCGCGAAGATTTTTTTCCGCGCGACATGGAAAATTTCAGCAGAGCGGATTTTGCGGCGGCTTTCGTCGGCAAAAAAATTTTTTTGTGGACGGCCGGCAAATTTAATGCAAAAAAATCTTCGGCGCGCTTGACAAAATTTCTGACCGCCGAGCCCGTCAACGCCCGATAAATTTTCATTTTAAAACCCAAAAAAATTCACCTCGCATAGAGGATAAACAAAGCCGCGCGCAAAGTCAACCTGAAAAGTTTCGCCTGCCGATTTACTTTTCGCGCCCGATTTAGTATCATTCGGGCATTGATTTACAAGGAGGAAATTTTTGTGGTTATCATAATGAATCCGGAGGCGACCGCCCAAAACATCGACGAAGTTATCCGAGCGATAAAAAGCGTCGGCTTGGACGCAAAAATTATGGAAGGCGCGCAACAAAAAATCGTGGGCGTCATCGGCGACAAAACGAAGCTGGCGTCCGTTGCGATTGATGCGTTGCCGGGCGTTGAAAATTCCGTCGCGATTTCAAAGAGCTACAAGCTGGCGAGCCGTGAGTTTCATCCGCAACCGAGCGTTATTGACGTTGGCGGCGTGAAGATTGGCTGCGGCGAACCTGTAGTGATGGCCGGCCCGTGTGCTGTTGAAAGTCGTGAACAACTTTTGAAGGCGGCAAAAATCGTAAAAGACGGCGGCGCACAATTTTTGCGTGGCGGAGCGTACAAGCCGAGAACTTCGCCGTACTCGTTCCAAGGTCTGGAAGTCGAAGGTCTGAAATATTTGGCGGAAGCGCGGGAAGTCACGGGCTTGAAAATCGTCACGGAAGTCACGACCGTCGAAGGCATCGCTCCCGTCGCCGAATACGCGGACATGCTGCAAATCGGCGCGAGAAATATGCAAAACTTCGGGCTGCTAAAAGAGGTCGGCAAATGCAAACGTCCCGTCCTTTTAAAGCGCGGGCTGGCTGCCACGATTGACGAGTGGTTGAACGCCGCCGAATACATCATGAACGCGGGCAATCCAAACGTCGTCCTTTGCGAACGAGGAATCCGAACGTACGAAACTTACACGCGCAACACTCTGGACTTGAGCGCGGTGGCTGCCGTCAAACATCTGTCGCACCTTCCGATAATCGTCGATCCGTCGCACGGCACGGGCAAATGGCGAATGGTAAAACCTATGGCTTTTGCGGCAATCGCGGCCGGCGCGGACGGCTTGATGATGGAAATGCACCCGAACCCGGCGCGGGCACTCTCCGACGGCTCGCAATCTTTGACGCCCGAACATTATCGCGCGGTCATGAGCGGCATAAAAAAATTGGCGGCCTTCATGCGCGCGGAAAATTTGATCGGTCTCGACGAGGGGTGAAAAATTTTGCGTTTGAGGAGAAAGCCTCACACTGATGAAAAACTTCAAAACTTTGCGGACTTCGTGACGCGCGGCGACGTTCAACCGATTGAAAAAGATCCGACGCGCGAACTTTACGTTGAGCTGGGCACGGGCAAAGGCGACTTCATCGCGCAAATCGCCGAACGCAACCCCCAGATAAATTTCGTTGGGCTGGAGGTCGAAGCAACTTGCGTTTTGGCGGCCGCTCGAAAAGTTTGCGAAAAAAAATTGAGCAACGTGCGCCTGATTGTCTTCGACGCGGAAAACATCGCCGAAATTTTTCCCGCCCGCGCCGTCGACAGGCTTTACATAAATTTTTGTGATCCGTGGCCGAAAAAACGTCACGCCAAACGCCGCCTGACTCACGCGAGATTTTTGGAGCAGTACAAAAAAATTTTGAAGCCCGGCGGAGAAATTTTTTTCAAGACGGACAATCGAGGGCTGTTTGATTTTTCATTGGAGCAATTCGCGTTGATCGGCTTGAAAATTTTTGACGTGACAAATGATCTGCACTCCGACGAGCCGCCCGAAAATATCCGCACGGAATACGAGAACAAATTTTCAGCGGCGGGCGTCCCGATTAATTTTTGTGTGGTGAAATTTCCCGATGAATAAAATTTTGACGCTCGGAATCGAAACGAGCTGTGATGAAACTGCGGCGGCCGTGCTTTGTGGCGGGCGCGAACTTCTCTCGAACGTCATCTCGACGCAAATTCCGTTGCACAGAAAATTTGGCGGCGTCGTGCCCGAAATCGCTTCGCGCAAACACATCGTCAACATCATGCCCGTCATCGACGAAGCAATTTCCTCGGCGGGCGTCACTTTGCGCAAAATAAATCAGATTGCCGTGACGAGAGGCCCGGGACTGGCGGGCGCGTTGCTCGTCGGGATTTCTGCCGCGAAAAGTTTATCCTACGCGCTGAAAATCCCGCTAATCGGCGTGAATCATTTGGAAGGGCACATCTTCGCGAACTTCCTCAGCTCGCCGGAACTTGAGCCGCCGTTTTTGTCGCTGGTCGTTTCGGGCGGACACACCGCGCTGATAAAAATGACGGGCTACAATAATTTTGAACTGCTCGGACAAAGTCGCGACGACGCGGCGGGCGAGGCCTTCGACAAAATCGCGCGCGTGATGAATTTGCCATACCCCGGCGGCCCCGAAATCGACAAGCTCGCAAAACTCGGCGACCCGAACGCGATAACTTTTCCGCACCCGAAAGTTGCCGGCTACGATTTCAGTTTCAGCGGGCTCAAGTCGGCCGTCTTGAATTTTTTGAACACCGCGCAAATGAAAGGCGAAAAAATTTCTGCGGCGGACGTGGCGGCAAGTTTTCAGCGCACGGTCGTGGAAACTTTGGCGGAAAAAACTTTGGCGGCGGCCGAAGAATTCAAGCTGGACAAAATAGTTTTGGCGGGAGGAGTCGCGGCCAACTCGTCGCTGGAAAAAACTTTGCGCACCTCTTGCACTCGTCGCGGGCTGAAATTTTTTTACCCGACGAAAATTCTTTGTACGGACAACGCCGCCATGATCGCTTGCCGCGGCTTCTATCAAAAAAATTTTTCGGACTCGACGTTGAACGCCGTCCCGAATCTCGGATTGTGAGGAAATTTTATGGAACTCAAAAGCTTGGGGAAAACTACCGATTACAAATACGATTACGCGCCAGATTTTTTGGAGGCGATTGAAAATAAAAATTCTGCGCGAAATTTTTTCGTGACGCTCATCACCGACGAATTCACTTGCCTCTGCCCGATAACTCATCAGCCCGATTACGCCGCGATAAAAATTCGTTACGTGCCCGACAAAAAATTGGTCGAGAGCAAAAGTTTGAAACTCTACCTGACGAGCTTCCGCAACCACGGGACTTTTCACGAGGACGTTGTCAACACGATTGCCGACGACCTGATTAAACTTTTGGAGCCGCGTTATCTTGAGGTCGAAGGAAATTTCAAAGTGCGCGGAGGAATTTCAATCGTGCCGTTCGTCAACTACGGCCGCGGAGAATTTGAGGCCGTCGCGAAAAAAATTTTGACGGAGAAAAAATTTTGAGACAAAAAAAAATCGCGCTCGTCAATGACGTTACGGGCTTCGGTCGCTGTTCGCTGACGGTGGAGCTGCCGATAATTTCCGCGCTGAAAATTCAAGTATGCCCGCTGCCGACCGCGCTGCTTTCGGTTCACACGGGCTTTGAAAATTATTTCATGGACGACTTCACCGACCGCCTGGAAAAATACATCGACAGCTGGAAAAAAAATAATTTGGCGTTCGAGGCGTTGGCCACGGGTTTTCTGGGCAGTGCCGCGCAGATTGAAATTGTTCGCCGCTTCATAAAAAATTTTCCCGCCGCCGTGATAATCGATCCCGTCATGGGCGACCACGGAAAAATTTATAAATCTTACACGCCGGAGATGTGTCGCGGTCTGCGTGAGCTGTTGGAGTTCGCCGACCTTGTCACGCCGAATCTGACGGAGGCCTGTCAACTTTTGGGCGTGGCTTATCCCGAAGGCGGCGTCGTGAGCGATTCGCAGCTGGCGACTTTTGCCTCCAACATCGCGGCCAAAACTCGCGGCGGGCGCGTGGTGATTACGGGTGTGACGCTCGACACGGACGACGGCTCCAATATCGCCAATTTTATTTTTGATCGCGGCGAAATTCATCTTGTGACTTCCAAAAGATTGGGCGGCGACAGATCCGGCACGGGCGACGTTTTTTTTGCGGTGGCTGCGGCGTCCTGGCTCAACGGCGAAAATTTAATCGACGCGACGAAAAAAGCTGCCTCCTTCGTGGCCAAGTGTATCGCCCGCGCGGAAGATTTGAATTTGCCGTGGAATTGGGGCTTGCCGTTTGAAGAATTTTTGACGGAGCTGAGGTGAGCTTATGAAAAAATTTTTCGCGCTGATTTTTTCGGCGATAATTTTTTTTGCGGGCTGCGGCCAAGAAGATTCGCCCGAAGCCGCGCTCGACGAAATTAAAATCGCGCTGGCCGAAAGAGACTCGGAAAAAATTTCGCAACGCGTGGACTTGGACAAATTTTTTTCGACGACCTATGACGCCGCGACGATTGAGCTGGCCAAAAAATATGAAACTTATCGCGCGAAATATCCCGACGATCCCTACTTCCAACACAGCGCGGAATTTTTGACGGAATACAACGCCGCGCACAAAGATTTGCATTTGAAATTTTTGGACGGCGTGAAAAATTCTTTCTTCGCCAAAATGCCTGAGCCCGCCACGCCCGAAGAAAATCCGACGGCTTACGTCGCCAATGAGTTTGAAAAAATTCGCGCGGCGGCCGACGCCACGATCAAAGAAACTCGCATCGACGATAACCGAGCCACGATAATTTTGGACGTGACGGGCGACAATTCTCTGCGCGGACAATTTATCGGGCAGATGACTTTTGAGCTGGCTTTTCACCGCGACGAAAAAAATCGCTGGCACTTCGACGAGATAAAAAATTTGAATGAGCTGGCGCCCGCGCTCGTGGACAAAGCCGAGCTCGTCTGGATAACTTTTCAGTGAACGACGCGCCGCCTTTTGTTGACAAGGAATAAGCCAGCGTTTAGAATTGCAACATTAAAAAATTTTTTGGGGAATCAGTCAATGTTCACATACCCGCTCGATATAATTATGGTTCCGATTCAAGCCGTGCTGTTCGTGTTCACGTTTTATCTTTGCGTGATCGGCTTCGCGGGCATGTGGCGCCGCAAGGAAATAAAAATCAAAACGCCGCAAAAAAAATTCGCGGTACTTGTCGCCGCCCACAACGAAAGCGCGGTCATTGCTCCGCTGATAGAAAATTTGAAGACGCTCGACTATCCGAAAAGTTTGTACGACATTTACGTTATCGCGGACAACTGCACGGACAACACCGCCGAGATCGCCGCGCAGGCCGGAGCGATTGTTTGCCGTCGGATCGACGAGACAAAAAAATCCAAAGGCTACGCGCTCGACTGGATGTTCGAACGTCTTTTTGAAATGGAAGCCGACGGAAAAATTTACGACGCCGTTGCCATCTTCGACGCGGACAATCTCGTCTCGCCGAATTTTTTAATGGAAATGAACAATCGGCTCTGCAAGGGCGACAAAATTATTCAAGGCTTCCTCGACGCAAAAAATCCGTACGACACGTGGGTTTCGGGGACGTTCGCCATCGCCTTTTGGGTCATCGATTACGTCTCTCACCTGGCCAAAACAAATTTGGGTTTGTCGGCAGTGCTCGGCGGCACGGGCATGTGTATCACCCTCGACGTTTTGAAAAAACACGGCTGGCGCGCCACGTGCTTGACCGAAGACATGGAATTTACGATGAAGTCGCTGGCCGAAGGTTTGAAGACGACCTGGGCGCACGACGCGATTGTTTACGACGAAAAGCCGCTGACGTTCGCGCAATCTTGGACGCAAAGAAAACGTTGGGCGCAAGGTCAATTCGACGTGGCGCACCGCTTCATTCCAAAAATGCTCCGCGAAGGCTGGCGACGCAAAGATATCCGCATGTTCGACGGTTGCCTCTACCTTTTGCAGCCGCATTTTTTAATGCTGTCGTCGTTTTTCTTTTTGATGAGCTACATCCAACTTTTTTTCGGGACGCTCTACACGAACATTTATTCCGTCCTGCCGTCGCAAATTTTGATGGTCGTGATGATCGCCCAATACGTCCTGCCGATGATAATTCTGATAAAAGTCCGCGCGAAATTAAAATCGTGGTGGTACCTGCTGTTTTATCCGCTGTTCATCTACTCGTGGATCCCGATAATTTTTTTGGGCTTCATTCACCGCAACGAACACGAATGGGCGCACACCAAACACACGCGCTCCATGAGCTACGACGATTTTGTCAAGAAGCGCACGTATCGATGACTCCGGCCTTGACGAGGTAAGTGTAAATTCCGGCGTCCGCGTTCGAGTCCGTGACGTGAGCCGCCAATTTTTTCACGGCGTCGGGAGCGTTGGCCATCGCCACACTCTGCGGGATAAGTTCGAGCATTTCGATATCGTTGTAGTTGTCGCCGAAAGCAATCGCCTCGTCGAGCGCGAATTCGTAGTGCTTGAGCAAAACTTCAATGCCCGCGGCCTTCGAGACGCTCTTGTCCATGATCTCCAAAAGATACGGCGCACTCCTCACGACGTTGAGCGCGGGAAATTTTTTTCCGAGGTCGATTTCCATTTCGCGGCAAGTCGGCGGCTCGCAGATGATCATAATTTTGTTCGGGAAAATTTTTTCATTCAACAGCTCGGAAAAATTTTTCACCTCGGCGGTCGCGCCCGTGATGTCCATTTCAAATTGGACGCGCGGATCAATTTCTTCGACGAACCAGCGACGCCCCGCATAAAAATTTTTCGTGATGTCGTTCCAACGATTCATCTCCGCCAAAACGTTCTGCGCGTCTTCGGCGGAAATTTTTTTGTCGAAAATAATTTCCTCGTCCTCGGTCAAAACAAATCCGCCGCCGTAGCTGACAACGGGCGTGTGATTCATCTTCAGCGCGTCGGTTATCGGATAAATCGCTTCGGGCATTCGAGCCGAGACGAACGCGAACTTCAAACCTTTGGCGACGACAGATTTAATCGCCGCGCCGTGGAGAGTCGGAAAAGTTTTGTCGTCCTTCAAAAAAGTTCCGTCGATGTCGGAGAGAATAATTTTAATCACAAGTCAAACCTCCTCGTAACCTTTCGGGTGGAGCGTGTGCCACTTCCAGGCGGTCGCGATAATTTTTTCCACGTCGTCGAAGCGCGGAGACCAGCCCAAAATTTTTCGCGCCTTTTCGCCCGAAGCAATCAGTCTAGCAGGATCGCCCGCGCGACGAGAGCCGAAAACTTTTTTTATTTTCAAGCCCGTGACTTTTTCCGCCGCGTCGATAATTTCTTTGACGGAGAAGCCGTGCCCCGTGCCCA
>CAMNFC010000003.1 GCA_946536925.1 uncultured Selenomonadales bacterium
GAATTTCTTCGGGGTTGTGAGCGACTTCGCCTTCGGAAATCGTCAAGCCCAAATGATGACTGACGAAGCCGGCCGTTTTGTTGAGCAGCCACACGAACGGATACATGACTTTCCAAAAAATTATCATGGGCAGCGCGATGTTGAGCAAAATTTTTTCCGACGCGGCAATCGCCATAGACTTCGGAGTCAGCTCGCCCAAGATTATGTGCATGGAAGTTATCAGCGAGAAAGCCAGCACGAAAGAAATTGTGTGACCGAGCGTTTCGCCGAAACCGAGCGCGTGAATCGCGGGCGAAATTAATTTTGCAACGAACGGTTCGCCGACCCAGCCCAGACCCAACGACGCCAAAGTTATTCCAAGCTGCGTGACGGAAAGTGCCTCGTCGAGTTCGTCGATTAATTTTTTTGCGTACTTTGCGCGGGTGTTGCCCTCTTGAATCAAAGTTTCCAGGCGAGAGGGGCGCATCTTCACGCAACAAAATTCCGCCGCGACAAAAAATCCGTTCATGGCGATCAAAAAAAATACGAGAAAAGTTTTGAATAATATGGGCAAGATGTCCATCAAAAAACCTCCGTTGATTAAAGCCGTTGAAAATTTTTTCCGCATTATACTATTCGCGCCGCCTTTCGACAAATTTTTTTTCCGCCGAAGAAGTTTCGCGTTGCCAAAAAATTTTGACTACGCGAAGAAAATCCGTTGACTTTAATCTTATTCTAATTTAAAATTATTAGCGGAGGTGGGTTAAGAATGTTGGATAAAAGATTAGACCCCGAACAGGCCAAGAAGGTTCAAGAGTCCAAGTGGTACCCCAAGTATCACGTCGCACCGCCCGTGGGCTGGCTCAACGACCCGAACGGCTTTTCTTACTACAAGGGCGAGTATCACATTTTTTATCAGTATCATCCGTATTCCGTGAACTGGGGCCCGATGCACTGGGGTCACTCCACGAGCAAAGACCTTTGCCACTGGGAACACCAACCGATCGCCATCACGCCCGGCGCATTTTCCGAAGGCCACGAATGGTACGACTGGGACGGTTGCTTCAGCGGTTGCGGTTATGAATTTGAAGGCAAACTCTGGCTGATGTACACGTCGCAAAGATTCAACGGTCCGGGCGGCGTCAATTCTTCCGCAGAAAATCCTTCCGGCTATAATCCTTCCGGCTCTTCGGGCGGCGGCAACGTCACGGAGCGTCAGTGCTATGCTTATTCCGAAGACGGCATCAACTTCACGAAGTACGAAAAAAATCCCGTCATCGACATTCCCAACGATCACCCGATTATCGCCAACGTCGACTTCCGCGATCCGAAGATTTGGGATCACAACGGAAAATATTACTGCGCGGTCGGCAACAGAATCCACGACCGTTCCCGCACGCAAATCGTCCTGTTCGAATCCGAAAACTTCTTCGACTGGAAATTTAAATCCGTCGCTGCCATTTCCAAACCGGATTACTCCGAAGGCACGATGTGGGAATGCCCCGGCTTTGCGCATTTCGGCGACACCTACGTCATGATCATCTCCCCGCAACACGTCCCGCCGAAAGGTTACATGTTCCACAACATTCACCAGGCCGGCTACATGATCGGCAAGCTCAATTACGACACCGGCATTTACGATCACGGCGAATTCTTCACCTTCGATCACGGCTTCGACTTCTACGCGACGACGATGATGAAAAACCCCGAAGGCCGCTACTTCATCATCGCGTGGATGGCTGCTTGGCAAAGTCCTTTCCCCGAACAGGCCGACGGCTGGGCAACCATGCTCACAATTCCGCGTGAACTTCAGCTCAGGGAAGACGGCAAAGTTTATACCATTCCGCCCAAAGAACTCGAATGCATGCGCGGCGAAGGCGTTCACTTCAAAGATCTTGCGCTCGACAAAGAAACTCAACTCGACGGCGTTAAAGGTACTTGCGGCGAATTGCTCTTTGATGTCGACGTCAACGCTTCGGGCAACAACTTCGAATTCGATCTCTTCAGCAACGGCAAGGAAAAAACTATCGTCAAATATTATCTCGAAGAAGGCCAGCCCGTCCTCGAGCTCAACCGCGACCAGACGATTGAAGGCGGCAAAGGCGTCCGCAAAGTTATCCTTCAACCTTTCGGCGATGTCATTCAGTTCCGTATCTTCCTCGACAAGTCCGCGATCGAAATTTTCATCAACGACGGTGCCGAAGTTATGTCGACTCGCGTTTATCCGCAGGAAGATTCTCAAAACATCGTCTTCATTCCGCAAGCCGAAAAATTCGTAATCAAATCGCTCGACTGGTATAAATTCTAAAAATTTTTCGCAAACCAAAAACCGCTCCGAAGTTTGGGGCGGTTAATTTTTTTTCCGAGGTGATGAAAATGGTTTTCCCGCAGACGACAAAAGAATTGCTCGCCGAGTCGCTCAAAGACCTTGCGCAATTCAAAGCCGTCGACAAAATCACGATAAAGGAGCTGACAAAAAATTGCGGGCTCACGCCGCCGACGTTTTACAAACATTTCCGCGACAAGTACGATTTGATGGCGTGGATTTACAATCAAAGAGTCGAGGGCGCAATGAAAAATTTCGGCGTCACGGATTCTTTCGAGGACGTCGTCTGCAAGTGGATGGAAATTGTTTTGGAGGACGAAAATTTTTATCGGAACCTGCTGAAAAATGCCGTCGGACAAAATTCTTTCCGATACGCCACAAACGACCACGCGATTAAACTTTTGCAAGAGTGGATAAAAAATCGGCACGGCCTGAAGGAACTTTCGCCAGAAAATTTTTTCTGTCTGCGATTTTATATGCGGGCGATCTCGGAATTCGTCAGCGATTGGGCTCTGGACAAGTGGGAGTGTTCGCCGCGAGAGATGGCAAAATTTTTTGTGGAGGCGATGCCCGCGCCGCTCAAGCCGCTGCTTTTACAGATTTAATTTCACGTAAAGCCGCTTGAAAATTTTTTCGCATTGACAATTGAATTTACGCCGCGCAAGTCATAAACTTTAAAAAAATTTTTTCGGAGGGATCATTCATGCCGATGGTCAAAGATTATTTGTACAACAAGTTCAAGCACGGAATCGAAGCCGGCAAACTTCAATACGGCGTGGGACAGGAAACGACTTCGGCCGAGGTCGCGGAAATTTTGGCGACGAGCGATTTTGATTTTCTTTTCGTCGACGGCGAACACGGCGGCCACACCGTCACGACGATTTTGGATATCGCGCGCGCCGTTGCAGCTTACGACATGACGCCCGTCGTCAGAATTCCTCAAGCCGGCACGGGAATCATCAAACAGCTCCTCGACGGCGGCATCCAAAATATAATCATTCCGAAAGTCGAGACGGGCGAAGAGACCGAAGACATCATGTATTGGGCGAGCTATGCGCCGCGCGGCAATCGTGGCTTCGGGGCGTCGGCGGTTCGTGCTGGTCGTTTCAATCGTCACCCCGATTATCTTGCGCGCAACGTCGAGGAAATTTGTATCTTGCCGCAAATTGAAAGCGTTCGCGGCTGGAAAAATTTAGAGGCAATCACGAACACGCCCGGCGTCGGCGCAATTTTCCTCGGTCCGATTGATTTGGCGGTCGACATGGGGCACGGCATTGACATTTTCCACCCCGAAGTTGAAGCGGCAATGGACGACATGATTAAACGTATTCACGCGCTGGGCAAACCCGTCGGCACAATCGCCCTCACCACCGAACAATTTAAACACTTCGTCGACTTGGGCATAAGCTTTATCGTCCTCGGCGGCGACACTGCCTTTTTGACGACGGCGGCTGACAATACGCTCAAAACTTACAAGGAGGCAATCGACCAATGAAAAACGTTGTGATCATTTGCGGTCACCCCGATTTAAAAAATTCTCTCGCGAACAAAACTATCTTGGAAGAAATTTCCGCGCTGTGTCCTCAAGTCGAAATCCGCAAGCTGTGCGAACTTTATCCCGATTATCAATTCGACGTAAAGGCCGAGCAGGCAGCTCTGGAAAAAGCGGACGTCATCATCTTCCAATACCCGATGCACTGGTACGGCGTGCCCGGTCTCCTCAAACTTTACATCGATAAAGTCATGGAGCACGGCTGGGCTTACGGCTCGCAAGGCACCGCGCTGGCCGGAAAAAAATTAATCGCGTCGCTCACCATGGGCGCACCCGACGCGGCTTACTCGGCTCAAGGCGTCATGGGACACACCGTCGAAGAGTTCAGTTATCAAATTAAAAATTTCGCCGCAATGTGCAAGCTCGACTTCAAAAAATTGTTTTCTGTCGGCGGGATGATGTGCGTGCCCGGCGTCACCACCGACGAACAAAAAGCCGCGCTCGTCGACAAAGCCAAAAAACACGCCGCAGATATCGTCGAGTGCTTGAAAACTTTGTGAGGCGATAAAATGTTCCCCGACATCATAAAAAAATTCCGAGCCGCGATTACGGAATCGAAGGCCCGGAAGTTCACGTTGATCACACGCCGACGGGCACGATTTATTTTGTCAGCGCGGAAAAAGAAGTCGTCTTCCCCGAACACGCGCACGCCGCGCAATGAACGATCGTCGTGACGGGATCTTGCACTTTCACGGCCAACGGCGAGAGCAAAATTTTTTCCGCGGGCGAAACTTATTTCATTCCCGCCGGGCTCAAACATCAAATCACTTTGCACGCGGGCTATTCCGAAGTCGATTACGTCGACGACCCGCGCGACGGAGAGGAATGCAAAATGGAAAATAAAGTTATCGAAGGCCTTCAAACAATCGTCACGCAGCTTGCTCAGCAGGCGGACGGCCACGTGATTCAAGCAAGAATTTTTTCGAGCCAAGGCTTGAACAAACTCGCCAAACAGTATGAGGAGCACGCCGCCGAGGAACGCGGCTACGTCGTCAAGTGCATCGACCGACTCATCGATTTGGGTTGCCCCGTTAAACTTGAAGACAAAAAATCTGCGCCGATCATCTGCGACGCCGTCGAATATCTCAAGCACGATTTGCAAGTTTCAAAAGACGGGCTCGCTTGGCTCAAAGAAATTGTTTGCGCCGCGCAGGACGACCCGACGACCTTTGACATCTTGAAAAGTTATTATCAGGACGAAGAAGGCGACATGTATTGGGCGGAGCAACAACTCGCGCTCGTCGAACTCATCGGCAAACAAAATTGGCTGGCAAAACAAATTTGATCTTCGCCGCAAAAAAAAACCGCTCCGAAAATTTTTGGGGCGGTTAATTTTTTTACGCAAGCCGAAAACTTATTTTGTTGACGCCGTCGGAATATTCGTGGGAAAAATCTTTCGAGAGGTTGTGCAAAATCGTCGCGCCCAATTTTTTTTCGTCGAAGTCGTCAAAATTTTTTTCGAGCGGATTATATTTTTTCCCCGCGCAAGAAAATTTTATCTCAAGGCTGTTGTCAATCTCGGCGTAAGTTATGTCGAGCGTAATGTGAAGAATATTTTCGACTTTGCAAGTGTTCTCTATCATCTCGTAAATCAATTCTTCGCAGCAAAGTTGGATTCGATTCGTCTTGCGCGCGGTCAGCCCGTATTTTTCCGCGAAAGTTTGAATGCCGCCCTGCATCTTCATCAGGTCGAAGTCGCGTTCGGAAATTTCGTAGGAAAAATATTTTTGCTTGTGGATAAAAGCGATCGTCTTTGGTTTTTTTGGCGCGTCAAAAATTTCTTTGGGCGTGCCCTGCTCATAAATTATTCCGTCGGCGAAAAACAAAATTCTCGTGGCGACTTCGCGGGCGAAATTCATCTCGTGCGTCACGATTATCATCGTCAAATCATTTTGCGCGAGCATTCGTATGACCGCCAAAACTTCGCCGACCATCGTGGGATCGAGCGCGCTCGTCGGTTCGTCGAAGAGAATAACTTTCGGGTTCATCATCAGGCTGCGGCAGATGGCGATTCGCTGTTGTTGGCCGCCGGATAAAAATTCCGGGAAAGCGTCCGCTTTTGAAGTCAAGCCGACCTGCGCGAGCAGTTCCATTGCCTTTGAGCGTGCCGCGTCGGGCGTCATGCCCAAAAGTTTTATCGGCGCGACGGTCAAATTTTCCATGACGTTCATGTGCGTGAAGAGATTAAATTTTTGCCAGACCATTCCGATTTTGCGGCGGACTTTGTCGATGTCGACGCCGGGCGCGGTGAGCTCTTCTCCGTCGATAAAAATTTTTCCCGCGTCGGGAGTTTCGAGAAGTTCGACGCAACGGAGGAAAACGCTTTTGCCGCAGCCGGAGCCGCCGATGATCGCGATTCGTTCGCCGGCCTCAACAGTCAAATCTATCCCGCGCAAAACGTCCAGATTGCCGAAAGATTTTTTCAGGCCTTGAACTTCGATAACACTCATTGCTTGCGCCTCCGTTCAGTCCAATGAAAAATTCCGTAGACGAGATAACTCAGTGCGAGATAAATTATCATGCCGCCTATAATCGTGATCATCGGTTGCATCGTGCGCGAGGCGATGTTGTTAATGACGCGGGTCAAATCGGTTATCGTGACGTAGCCCACGACGCTCGTCCATTGAATCAGATTGACGACGGTTGATTGATAGACGGGCTTGGCGATTCTGGCCAGTTGCGGTAGCGTGACGAGTTTGAACGCCTGGAATTTTGAGAAGCCCAAAGTCCGCGCAGCCTCCACTTGTCCGCGATCGAGAGCCATCAACGCCGAACGCAAAAGTTCCGCCACGTGCGCCGCCGTGTGCATGGAAAAAGTTATGACCGCCACGAGCACGGGGGGCATTCCCGTTCGCGCCAAGACTCCGTAAAACAAAAGCATGAGCAACATCAAAACGGGTGAGCCGCGGATGATTGAGATGTAAACTTTCGCGGCGACCTGCAGAGGCTTGAACTTCCCCACGCGAAAAAAACACAGCAACGCACCGAGCAACGTCCCGAACAGGAGCGACAGCGCGGAAATTTGCACCGTCACCCACAGCCCGTTCAAAATTGTCAGCCAGCTGCCGTCTTTCCAAAAAATTTTGTAAAGTAAATCTGTGAATTCCATCTTCTTACTTTTTCTCGTCTTTGAAAGTCAAATGGACGCCTTTGTCCCTGTAGTACGGCTCGGTCAAGATGATGCCCGAAGGTTTATCGGAGTCTTCGGGAATAATTTCGCTGACGGGAACAATCGCCCAGAAAACCACGTCAACTTGATTGGAAGTCAAAGCCGAGGCACGCGCCCCGCTGTCGATTTGCACGAGCTCGATATTTTTGAGTATGCGGTTCCCGATTTCCGCCAAGACAGCCGTGTTGAAGCCGGCGGGTTTTCCGTCCGTGCCGATGTAATCGAGCGGGGGCAAGTCGCCCGTGACAGCAACTTTAATCGTCTGTGCGCTGTCGAAGTGCGGCAGGTCGATGACGGGCGGAGCCTTCTCCGTGGGAATGTCCGTGATGTATTCTTTCGTCAAACGGTCGAGCGTCCCGTCGGAAGTCATCTCATCGATAACTTTGTTCAGCGAATCTCTGAGCTCGGTTTCGTCGTCGCGCAACGCAAAACAGAACGAGTCGACGAACTCCAGCGAATGATCCTTGAGCACCTGATAGCGCGGGTCTTGGGCGATCATGTAACGCGCCACGCTCCGATAAGTGCTTATCTCGTCAATTTGTTTGGACTGCAACGCCATTTGCATTTGGTTCAGGCTGTCAAAGAAAACCGGCACGTGCGAAGAAATTTTCACGTCCAAAGTGTCTTCAATTTTTTTCATGAACTGGCCGAAATTTTCTTCGCTGGCGTTCAGGCGAGTTATCATTCCGAGTTTAATTTTCCCGGCGTCGTCGGCAGCTTTTTTTTCTTCCTTGCCTTGGGAGCCGCCGCAACCCGTCAACAAAATCAGCGAGCAAATCATCAGCAACGCCAAAATTTTTTTCATCGTATCATCTCCTGTGTTAAAGGATTTTGCCGGTTTAATTTTCCTTGCGCAATTTCACCAGAACGAGTTTATCCGCGAAGTAAGCTTTGGTCAGAATCACGCCTTCGGGCTTGTCATAATCGGGCGGCGGAAATTCTGTTCCTTCGGGGAGAACCGACCAAAAGACGACGTCGACTTTGCCTGAAGCCAGAGCCGCCGCGCGCGTCCCGCTGTCGATTTGCACGAGGACAAAATTTTTCTTGATGCGACGACTTATCTCGGCGAGGATGGCCGTGTTGAAGCCGGCGGGTTTTCCGTCGGGTCGAATGTAATCAAGCAAGGGCAAGTCGCCCGTCACGCCGATTTTAATCATCGTGTCGTTGTAAAATTCGGGCATGTAAATTATCGGCGGCGTCTGTTTGAAACTAATCTCGGCAATGTATTTCTTCACGAGAGCGGCGAGCGTGCCGTCCTCAGTTATCTCGGAAATTGCGTCGTCGAATTCTTTTTTGAGTGCAAAATCTTCCTCGCGCATGGCACAGCAGAAAATGTCGTTCAGCGGGGGAGAAATTATTTCGTACTCAAATTCGGGGTTGCTGTCGACGAGATATTTTGCGACGGTCTCATAAGCAGCCAAGGAATCGATTTGCCCCGACCGAAGAGCCGCAATCATGGAATTGGCGTTCGTGAAGAAAACATATTCGTAAGTCAAACCGTCTTTGTTACTTTTGGCGAAATCATTGTAGTATTGGTTGAAGTCGTCCTGGGTGACATTGGCGTATTCAATCACGCCGACTCGCTCGACGTTCTTTGAACCGCAACCCGTCAGAAAAATTGCCGCGCAGATTATCGCTAAAAACTTCTTCATGCTGCAAAATTATTTTTTGAGCTTGAGGTGCTCGATGTTGTCTTTGAAGTACGGCTCGGTGAGCTCGACGCCTTCGGGTTTGTCGATGTCGGCGGGCATTTTGTCGACCGTGGGCACGACGACCCAGAAGATCACGTCGATTTGTTTGGAGCTCAAAGCTGCGGCGCGCGCACCGGCGTCAATGTCGACGATTTCAATATTTTTTCCCAGGCGTTTAGAAATTTCAGCGAGGATGGCCGTGTTGAAGCCCGCGGGAGAATCATCGGCCGCAACAAAATCGAGCGGAGGCAGGTCGCCCGTCACGCCGACTTTGATCGTGTCCGCGCCGTCGGTCTTTGGAATTTCAACTTTCGGCGGATTTTTCATGTCGACGTCGGTGATGTATTCCTTGACGAGTTTGTCGAGCGTGCCGTCAGATTTCATCTCTTTAATCGTCTTGTCGAGGTCTGCTTTGAGCGCGGTGTCATCTTTGCGAACGGCGAAGCAAAAATTATCGGAAAGACTTTTGAGCGTGATGTCGCTGACGACTTCATATTTGTCGTTGTTGGCCGTGACGTATTTGCCCACGGAGTCATAGAGGCTGATTTGGTCGACGCTGCCCGATTCGATTCCCATTTGCAGGAGCTTCAAGCTGTCGTAATAGGTCGGGATATAGTGCGTGACTTTGACGCCGCTGTCTTCCTGGATCATGCGCAAAATTTCGTCCATTCTCGTTTCGGTGGCGTTGAGGTGAGTGATCATTCCCAGCTTGACGTCGCCGGACGATTCGGCGGGTTTTTCGGCCGCGGGTTTGTCTCCTCCGCCGCAGCCCGTGAACAGTGCGCCCGCCATCATGCAGGACAAAAGAACCTTTGCAATCTTTTTGAATTTCATTTGAGTAAAACCTCCCGAAAAAATTTTTTGCGGTGTTCAAATTATTTTTCACGCGCAGATTATATCAGCCGCTTTAAAAATTTTCAATCACGGACTTTGCGCGGTTTTGATTGACACGTTGACGCTTGAATTATAAAATTGCGGGCGGCGAGGTGATTTTTTTATGAAAGTCGGAATTGACATCGGCTCCACGACGATAAAGCTGGTCGTCATGGACGAGGAACGGCTTATCTTTAAAAATTATGCGCGGCACTTTTCCGAAATCGGCTCCGCGCTCTCAAATTCTCTGGCGTCGCTGAAAAACATCATCGGCGAGAAAACTTTCAAAATTGCTGTGGCGGGCTCGGCGGGCATGGGCATTGCGAAAAAAATTTCGGTGCCTTTCGTCCAAGAAGTCATCGCCTGTCAAACGGCCGTGGAAAAATTTATTCCGCAGACGGACACGGTCGTTGAGCTCGGCGGCGAGGACGCAAAAATTATTTATCTGGGTTCCGCGCCCGAAGTCCGAATGAACGGCGTTTGCGCGGGCGGCACCGGCTCGTTTATCGACCACATGGCAAGTTTACTCTCCACCGACGCGCTCGGCTTGAATTCTTTGGCGGAGAAAGGCAAACAAATTTACACGATTGCTTCACGCTGCGGCGTCTTCGCGAAAACCGACATCCAAGCTCTGATGAATGACGGCGCGAAAAAAGCTGACATCGCTCTTTCGATTTTTCAGGCGGTGGTCAATCAGACAATCGGCAATCTCGCGCAAGGTCGACCGATCAAAGGAAACGTTGCGTTCCTCGGAGGCCCGCTGCATTTTCTGCCCGAACTGAAAAAAAGATTCGTCGAGACGCTCGGCCTTTCCAAAGAGGAAGTCGTCGAAACTCCCGACGGAAATTTTTTTGTTGCGACGGGCGCGGCGTTGAGTGACGAGGCAAAAGATTTTTCCGTTAATCAGCTCGAAGAGTCGATAAAAAAATCTGAAGAGGTTGCCGCCACCGAGACCCGCAAAGCAGATTTTATTTTGTTCAAAGACGAGACCGACTACAAAAATTTTCGCGCACGTCACGACAAAGCAAAAGTCAAACGCGGAGACTTGAGCACTTATCGCGGAAAAATTTTTGTCGGGATTGATGCCGGCTCCACGACCACAAAAATTTGCGCTGTCGGCGAGGGCAAAGAAATTCTTTACACGAATTACGGCTCGAACGAAGGCGCACCGCTCAAAATCGTCGTCAATCAGATTCGCGACCTGTACGAAAAAATTCCGTCGTCCGCAAAAATTTCCGGCGTCTTTACCACCGGCTACGGCGAGGCAATCGTCAAGGCTGCTCTCCACGCTGACGGCTCCGAAGTCGAAACTTTTGCTCACTTGACCGCCGCGCAAGAATTTTGTCCCGAAGTTTCTTTCGTGCTCGACATCGGCGGCCAGGATATGAAATGTTTTTTTGTTAAGGACGGCTCGATCGGAAATATCACGCTCAACGAAGCTTGTTCGGCGGGTTGCGGCTCGTTCATCCAAAATTTTGCGCAAGGTCTCAACATGAGCGTCGGCGACTTCGCAAAAAAAGCTTTGACTTCCGAAGCTCCCGTCGACTTGGGCACGCGCTGCACCGTCTTTATGAATTCCAAAGTTAAGCAGGCGCAAAAGGAAGGAGCGACCGTCAACGACATCTCGGCCGGCATCGCCCTCAGCGTCATCAAGAACGCGCTGTTCAAAGTCATGCAGCTCAAAAACGTCGAAGACCTCGGCTCAAACATCGTCGTGCAGGGCGGAACTTTTTACAACGATGCTGTCCTGCGCTCCGTCGAAAAAATTTTGCACAAGGAAGTTATCCGCCCCGACATCGCCGGCTTGATGGGTGCATACGGCGCGGCGATTTTGGCGCGAGAAAATTTTTCGGGCGAAACAAAACTTTTGACGCCCGAAGAGCTGGAAAATTTTTCTGTCGTCACGAAAAGTTATCGTTGCGGGCGGTGCGGAAATAATTGTCTCATCACCATGCAAAAATTTCCTGACGGCGAAAAATATTTCACGGGCAATCGTTGTGAACGCGGCGTCGGAAAAAATAAAATCGAATCGAAAATTCCAAACGCCTTCGCTTACAAATATCATCGCCTCTTCGACTACAAATCGCTCGAAAATCCTGTGCGCGGCTCAATCGGAATTCCTCGCGTGCTCAACATTTACGAGGATTATCCGTTCTGGCACACGTTCTTCACGGAGCTGGGTTATCGCGTCGAGCTGTCGAGCAAATCTTCCGCGAAAATTTTTTATAAAGGACTTGAAACTATTCCGAGCGATTCGCTGTGCTATCCCGCCAAGCTTGCTCACGGCCACATTATGGATTTAATCGAGCGCGGGCTGAAAAAAATTTTTTATCCTTGCGAGCCGTACAACTTCGACACGCGCTCCGATAATTTTTACAACTGCCCCGTCGTCGCGAGTTATCCCGAAAATATCCGCAACAACATGGACATCTTGAAAGAGCGCGGCGTAAAATTTATTCAGCCGTTCTTGCCCGTCCACGACATGAAAAAATTAAAGCAACGTCTCGCCGAAGAATTTAAATCGGAAAATATTTCAGCCAAAGAAATTTTTTCCGCCGTGGACAAAGCTGTAGCCGAGATGGAAAATTATCGACGCGACATAAAAAATTTTGGCGACGAACTTTTGAAACGACTTGAACAAACCGGCGAGCACGCAATTCTTCTCGTCGGCCGCCCGTATCACGTCGACCCGGAAATCAATCACGGCATAACGGAGATGATTCAATCGTACGGCCTGCCGATTCTTTCCGAGGACATGGTTTATCACGTGGCGGTTGACGCGCCAAAAATTTCCGTCGTCAATCAGTGGAGCTATCACGCCAGACTTTATCACGCCGCACAATTCGCTGCGCAAAATCCAAACGTCACGTTGATTCAATTAAGTTCGTTCGGCTGCGGCCTCGACGCGCTCACGATTGAACAGGTCAAAGAAATTTTGGAGGCGCACGGAAAAATTTACACGATGATAAAGCTCGACGAAGTTTCAAATCTCGGCGCGGCTCGAATCAGATTGCGTTCGCTGCTTGCCGCGTTGAAGAAAAAATCGCCCGTCGTTTACAGCCCGAAAAAATTTCCCGACCGTCCACGCTTCACGCCCGAATGCAAAAAAACTCACACGATCCTTGCGCCGCAGATGGCTCCAATTCATTTTGAGCTGATTCAAACCGTCCTGAAAAAATACGGCTACAAAATTTTGATTCCCGAACTCCCCGACAAAAAAGCAATCGATCTCGGCCTGCGCTACGTCAACAACGAGATGTGCTACCCGGCGATTGTCGTGACGGGTCAGATGATTGCGGCTTTGAAGTCAGGCGAGTGCGACCCCGACAACACGTCGATAATTTTGTTCCAAACGTGCGGCGGCTGTCGTGCCACGAATTATATTTCAGTCATGCGTCGCGCGTTGAAGAGTGCGGGCTTCGGTCAAGTGCCGGTCTTCGCGTGTTGGGGTTTGGAGACGGATTCTTTCGAGCTGAGCCGCGACTGCCTCATCGACGCGATCAAAGCTTCCGTCTACGGCGACCTGCTCATGAACGTTTCCAATCGCATGCGCCCGTACGAAATTCGTCGCGGCGAAACCGACAAACTTTTTGACGAGTGCATGACGGCCGCCAAAGCTGATCTCGTCGACGGAAATTTTTTGAGCTTCCGCAGCAACGTGAAAAATTTTGTCCGCATGTTCGACGCCATTGCGATTGATGAAAATCTTTCCAAGCCCAAGGTCGGCATCGTCGGAGAAATTTTGGTCAAGTATCATCCCGTCGCCAACAATTTTTTGGAAAAAGTTTTGCACGAGGAAGGCGCGGAAGTCGTCATGCCCGATTTTGTCGATTTCTTCCTCTACTGCGCTTACGACGAGATTGTCAAGCGCGAACTTTTGGGCGGCTCGCGCAAGGATAAATTCTTCTCGGAAATTTTTATTCAGTTCATAGAATTTTTCCGTCGGCCGATGAAAAACGCGCTCAAAGATTCCAGACACTTCCGCGCGCCGCACTCGATCAAAGACACCGCCAAGCTCGCAAGTCAATTCGTCAGCACGGGCAACCTCAACGGCGAAGGCTGGTTCCTCACCGGCGAGATGGTCAAGCTCATCGACGAGGGCGTGGAAAATGTCGTGTGCCTTCAGCCGTTCGCATGCCTGCCAAATCATCTGACGGGCAAGGGCGTCATGCACGCGTTGCGACAAAATTTTGAGCGGGCAAACATCGTGGCGATTGACTGCGACGCCGGCTCCTCGGAAGTCAATCAGCTCAACCGTTTGAAATTGATGCTGACCGTCGCGAAAAAAATTTTGCACGAGAAAAAAATTCCCCGATAAAAAAATTTTTCCCGACCGAACATGACGGCCGGGATTTTTTTTGCTATCATGACAGAAAAATTTTTCGCGGGGCGAGTGCATGAGAAAACAAAAATATTTGACGGTCTCGATGATGATAGCTTATTTGGCGTTCATCGGAATGTTTATCCCGCTGTCGACGGATTTGTATTTGCCCGCGCTGCCGCAGATGGGAAATTATTTTTCGACGAGCGAATTTTTGGTCGGCCTGACGCTGACGATATTTTTTTTCACGTTCGCGGTGAGCATGATTTTGTTCGGGCCTTTGAGCGACAAATACGGGCGGCGACCGATTTTGATTTTCGGCGCGGCACTTTACACGGCGTCGTCATTTTTCTGCGCGGTCTCGTCGAACATTTATTTTTTGCTCGCGGGAAGATTTTTTCAAGCCGTCGGGTCGGGCGCGGTCATCACGGTGGCCACGGCCTTGATCAAAGATTGTTTCCGCGGAAAAGTGATGCGAAAAATTTTGGCGATCACTCAAGCACTCGGCGTCATCGCGCCGATGGTCGCTCCTCTCGTCGGCGGAATTTTGTTGACGTTCACCGATTGGCGCGGCTCGTTCTATCTGCTCACGATTTTGGGCGCGATAAATTTATTCGTGGCATTTTTATTTTGCGAGACGTTGCCCGAACACAAAAGATATCGCGGAGGAATTTTAAATTCGCTGACGCTTTTGGCTCACGTCGGGCGGAAAAAATATTTCATGGCGGTCTTGATCATGTTCGCGCTTTTGTCCAAACCGTACATGGCCTACCTCAGCGCGTCGTCTTTCATCTACATAGAATTTTTTTCGTTGACCGCGCAGGAGTACAGCTATTTTTTCGCGGTGAACTCTGCGGCGTCGATTGCGGGCCCGATTTTATATTTGAAGCTGAAAAATATTTTGTCGAACGTGGCGATGTTGAAGTTTAGTTTTTTCGTGGCGTTGACGAGCGGGATTTTGGTCTCGACCGTCGGCCAAACGCGCGCGATAAATTTTTTGCTGGCGTTCCTCCCGTTCACGATGATAGGCGCGGTGGTTCGCCCGTTCTCCATGGAAATTTTGTTGCTCGAAGCAAAAGAAAACGTCGGGACTGCCGCGGCCGTGATAAATTTTGTGCCGACGCTCTTTGGAAGTTTGGGAATGATGCTGGGAACTTTGCCGTGGGAAAATTTTATCGGCGGGCTGGGCTTGATCATGCTGACGGCCACGACACTTTCAATCGCGCTGTGGATTTTAATCAAGCTCGGAAAATTCGGCGCGGCTTCTTCGGGCGCAAGCGACTTGACGTAAAAATTTTTTGAAGGAGACGATTGACTTGGAGACTTCGAGAGACGAATTGAAAAAAATTTTGGCGGCGATAAATTCCCGCGACGAGAAAAATTTTTCCGCGCACGTCGACCTGAAAAATTTAATGGACACGGCCTACGACGAGGCCACCGACGTTTTGGCCGAAAATTGCGCCGCCTTCCACGAACTTTATCCCAAAGATTTATTTTTCAAATTCGGTTCGAGGATTCTGCGCCTCTACAACGAAAAATTTCGCGGCGTTCATCTCGGACTGATTGAAAAAGTTATCGCCGCGTACTTCGACGGGAGTTTTCGCGACGCAAAAAATTTTTCTTCCACGCCGATAAAATTTCTGGCGGCCGAGCTGAACAATTTGCTTCGGGCGATTCACTCTGAATTCGTCGACGAAAAAATTTCCGGCGACAAAAATTTTCTGGCGGTCAAAATGGTCGGCGACGATTCGGATTACGGAAAAATGATCGGCACGCTGAATTTTCTTTTGGAGTTTGCCGGGCGCGGCGACGAGTGGCGGCTCGTGAAAATAAAAAATGTCGAAGAACTCGTTCCGCCGATTCTCGACATTGCAGAAAAATATTGGCCGGCCTCGTGGGACTTGGGCATCAAACTTTGAAAATTATTTGTTGCGTCCGCAACAATTTTTATATTTTTTTCCTGAGCCGCACGGACACGGATCGTTGCGGCCGATTTTTTTCCCGTCAGCATTTTTTGCACGCTTCTGACTTTCGGCGGGAGAAGTTTCATCGCCGTGAGACGCCCGCGCCGTTTGCAATCGATCCGCAACTTTTGCCTGCTCCCGGCGCACGACCGATTCAGCCTCGCGAACATCTTTTGCCGAAGGTTCGGGCGGCGCGTCGGAAATTTCTTCTTCGGGCGGCGGAGCATTTTGGACGATTGCCACGTGATACATCGTCGTTGCGATTTGATCTTGAATTGCGCCTTCCATCTCCTCGAACATGGCCAACGCTTCGATTTTGTATTCGACGAGCGGCGCGCGCTGACCGTATGCCCGCAAATTTATTCCTTCGCGCAACATGTCCATGTGGTCGAGGTGCTCCATCCATTTGTTGTCGACGATTCGAAGCATGACGACTTTTTCCAGCTCGCGCATAACTTTTTCCGTGAACATTTGCTCGCGTTGCTTGTAGGTGTCTTCCGCCAATTTTTCCAAAAAATCTTTGAGCTCGTCGCGGCTCATCTTCTCCAGCTCGGAAACTTTGAGCGAACCCGGCGGCGCGAAAATTTTTTCTGCGTCTTTAACGAGTTCGTCGAGCTGCCACTCTTCGGGATAAAGTTTTTCGTTCGCGTACTGATTCATTTCCTGCTTGATTATGTGATTGACCATGCCGCGAATGTTGTCGCGCAAATTTTCTCCGCGCAAAATTTTTCTGCGCTCGCCGTACATAATTTCGCGCTGCTGATTCATCACGTCGTCGTATTCCAAAACGTGCTTGCGGATGTCGAAGTTTCTGGCCTCAACTTTTTTCTGCGCGTGTTCAATCGATTTGGTTATCAGCGAATGTTCAATCGGCTCGTCCTCTTCCATGCCGAGCTTGTCCATGATCTTCGCGATATTTTCCGAGGCGAACAGACGCATCAGATCATCTTCCAAAGAAATATAAAATCTCGATTCGCCAGGGTCGCCTTGTCGGCCGGAACGCCCGCGCAACTGATTGTCGATTCGCCGGGATTCGTGACGCTCCGTGCCGATGATGAACAGCCCGCCGAGTTCTGGGACACCCTCGCCAAGTTTGATGTCGGTGCCGCGGCCGGCCATGTTCGTTGCAATCGTCACGACTCCGCGCTGACCTGCATCCGCCACGATTTGCGCTTCCTTCTCGTGAAATTTTGCATTGAGGACGCTGTGAGGAATGCCGCGCTTTTTGAGGTAGCCGCTGAGTTCTTCGGATTGTTCAATCGAGGTGGTGCCGATGAGGACGGGCTGACCTTTGGCGTGAATTTGTTCGACCATGTTGGTGACGGCTCGATATTTGGCGCGTTTGTTTTTGTAAACGACGTCGGGGTGGTCGACGCGGCGCACGGGCATGTTCGTGGGAATGACGACGACGGGCAGCTTGTAAATTTTTAAAAATTCGTCTTCCTCGGTCTTGGCGGTGCCGGTCATGCCCGCGAGTTTGTCGTACATGCGGAAATAATTTTGGAAAGTTATCGTCGCCAAAGTTTGTGACTCGCGCTGAATCTTTACGTTTTCTTTAGCCTCAATCGCCTGATGAAGTCCGTCGGAATATCTGCGCCCCGTCATCAATCGCCCCGTGAATTCGTCGACGATAACAATTTCGCCGTCGCGCACGACGTAATCTCTGTCGCGTTTCATCAGAGCCTTTGCACGAAGCGCGGCCGTGAAGCAGTGGCTCAGCTCGATGTTTTCGGGCGCGTAAAGATTTTGAATGCCCAAAAATTTTTCAATCTTTGGGACGACTTCATCGTTTGGCGCGACGGTTTTTTGTTTCTCGTCGACTTTGTAATCTTCGCCCTCTTTCAAGTTTGCGACGGCGCGAGCCATGACCGCGTACATTTCCGTGGACTTCGCGCCCGGCCCGGAGATAATCAGCGGCGTGCGTGCCTCGTCAATCAAAATGGAGTCAACCTCGTCGACGATGGCAAAGTGCAACGGCCGCTGAACCATTTGCTCTTCGTGGACGACCATGTTGTCGCGCAGATAGTCGAAGCCGAATTCGTTGTTCGTGCCGAAGGTCACGTCGCAGCTGTAAGCGTGTTTGCGTTCGGGGAAATCCATGTCGTGGAGAATCAGGCCGACGCTCAAGCCCAGAAAGTTATAAAGTTGCCCCATCCATTCCGAGTCGCGGCGAGCCAGATAATCGTTGACGGTGACCATGTGCACGCCTTTTCCTTCCAGAGCGTTGAGATAAACGGGAAGAGTCGCCACCAAAGTTTTTCCTTCGCCGGTTTTCATTTCCGCGATTTTTCCTTCGTGCAAACACATGCCGCCCATGAGCTGAACGTCAAAATGTCTCATGCCCAAAACTCGACGTGAAGCCTCCCGACACACGGCGAACGCTTCGGGCAAAATGTCGTTCAAAGTTTCGCCCGCTTGAAGTCGTTCGCGAAATTTTTCCGTCGACGAAGAAAGTTTGTCGTCCGTGAAATTTTGGAACTGAGATTCCAGCGCGTTGATTTTATCGACCGTCTGTTGCAGCCGTTTAATTTCTTTGTCGTTGTTGTCGCCCAAAAATCTTTTCAAGAATCCGAACAAAGCCAAAGTCATCACTCCCGCAAAAAAAATTTTTCTTCATGATAGCAAAAAAAATCCTCCGCCGCAAATTTTTTACGCGCGGAGAAATTTTTGTCAAAGTTCAAAGATAATCCAGCGGGCTGACGGGCTCGCCGTTCAAACGAACTTCAAAGTGGCAGTGCGGGCCGGTCGAATTTCCCGTGGAGCCGCAGTAAGCGATGAGGTCGCCTTGATTGACGTGTTGGCCGACGCTGACCGCCAAGCTTTCGTTGTGGCCGTAAAGCGAGACAACTCCGTCGCCGTGATCAATCATGACCGTGTTGCCGTAGCCGCCGATCCAGCCCGCCTCAATCACGACGCCCGAAGCCGCCGCGCAAATCGCGTCGCCGTATTCGCCGCCGATGTCCAGGCCGCTGTGAAATCTTTGCGTGCCGAAGATGGGATGAGTGCGCCAGCCGAATTCGGAAGTTATCGGGCCGGAGAGTGGCCAAATCATTTTTCCGCCGAAAGTTTGTTCGACGGGCTTGACGTTGCCGGCTCTGGCCGATTGATTTTGTCGACGGGCAGCCTCCGCCGCGCGACGAATTTCTTCTTCCTTTGCGTGAATCAATCGCTGCACTTCGTCCGAGGCCGCAATCATCTCGTCGTATTGTTGATTGTAAACTTCTTTGTCGTTTTGCATAAGATCGATCAAGGCCTGCTGCTTGGAAACTTTTTCCAGCTTGACGTTGAGAGCCTCTTGAGCTTTGGCCGCCAAATCTTCTTGAACTTTTTTATCGGCTTCAAGTTTTTTACCGACCTCTTTTATCTGCGTTTGATAGGCCAGCACGCTCGTGACCAGCTCGGAGTCGTGAATCATCACGCGCTTCAGCAAATCCATTCGCGTCAAAAAATCTGCGAAGTCTTTCGCGCCGAAGAGCACATCCAGATATGAAATTTGTCCGTTGATGTAAATGTCGCGCACGCGTTTTTCCAGGACGGCGTGTTTTTCTTCGAGATCTTTTGTGGCCGCCGCGAGTTTCGTTTCGTTCTCGCCGATTCGGAAAATGGTTTCGTCCAGTGCCGCCTGCCGAGAGTCGTAAAGTGCATTTGCTTCGGCCGCCTCGTCGTCGAGTTGCCGCTTGAGTTCGGAGACCGAATCGATTTTGCCTTGAATCAGTTCCGCCGCCGCACGAGCTTTTTGTGCCGCTTCCTCATAGGCCGCTTTCTGATCTTCGAGCTTTTTGATTTCTTTGTCGTCGGCGAAGGCTGGCGCGTGTGCCAAAAAAATTATCGCCGAGAGCACGATGAAAAATTTTTTAAACAATGTCGATAACCTCGCTTGAGCCTTTGGCGATGTCCATGGTGATCTGTCCGTCCTTGACGAGGATTTGGCGGTCGGCGGCCTGGGCGATGTCGGGTTCGTGCGTGACCAAAATTATCGTCGAGCCGGTCTTGTGCAGGTCGCGAAAAATTTCCATGATCTCGCCGGTCGATTTCGTGTCCAAATTTCCCGTGGGTTCGTCGGCCATGAGGATTGCGGGCTTCATTGCGATTGCGCGGGCGATTGCAACTCTTTGACGTTGGCCGCCGGAAAGTTCGCCGGGCAAATGTTGGGCGCGGTCTTCCAGCGAAACTTTTTTCAGCGCGTCGAGAGCCAGCGAAATTCTTTCCTTTGAGCCGAGACCTGCGTAGACGGCCGGCAGCGCGACGTTTTCCAAACTCGTCAGCTTCGGGAGCAAATTAAAATTTTGGAAGACGAAGCCGATGGTTTTGTTCCGAATCCGCGCAAGGTCGTCGTCGCTCAAGCCGCTGACTTCTTGGCCGAGCAATTTGTACGAGCCGACGGTCGGGCGGTCGAGGCAACCCAAAATATTCATCAGCGTGGACTTGCCCGAACCCGAAGGCCCCATCAGCGCGACAAATTCTCCTTCGTCGATGATCAAGTCAACGCCGTTGAGCGCGGCCACCGTTTCCGAGCCCATCTTGTAAAGTTTTTTCACGCCCGTTATCGTCACGACGTTCGCCATAAAAATTTTCCTCTCAAAAAAAATTCTCGGCGCGATTATAAAAAAAAATTTCCGCGGCCGCAACCGTGAAAAATTTTTATGATATAATTCGTCGGGGAAGTGATTGAATGAAAATCCAAACGGTCGAATATTTTTTCCGCGAAGTACTCCTGTCGATGTTCCGCAAGCGGTGGATGACTTTCGCTTCAATCGGGACGGTGGCGGTGTCGCTTTTCGTTTTGGGCGTCTTTTTGATTTTGGTCGCGAACATGAACAAGATGATCGATTCGCTCGAAAGTCAAGTTCAAATTTCCGTCTACATAAACGACGCGCTCAACGAGGCCGGCCGAAAAGATATCGAGAAGATGACGCGCGACATGAAAAACGTTTCGACGATTGAATACGTGCCGAAAGAAACCGCGCTGAAAATTTTTCGGGAGCGGCTCGGCGAGAATCAAAAAATTTTGGACGCGCTGGGCGAAGCAAATCCTCTGCCGAATTCTTTTTTGGTCACGGTGAAAAATCCCGCCGACGTGAAAAAAACCGCCGCGCTCATCGCGGATCTTTACGGCGTCGACGAAGTTAAATTCGGCCAGGACGTCGCGGAAAATCTTTTCGAGCTAACGCATCTGATTCGTCTTTTCGGATTGATTTTGATGGGCGTGCTCCTCTTGGCCACGATTTTTATAATTTCCAACACGATTCGGCTGACGGTTTTTGCTCGGCGAAAAGAAATCGCAATCATGAAATATGTCGGCGCGACCGATTGGTTCATTCGCTGGCCGTTCGTCTTGGAGGGCGTCGTCCTCGGTTTGATCGGCGGCGGATTGAGTGCGTTGGCCTTGCGAAGTTTTTATTCGGCGACGGTCACAAAAATTTACGAGTCGCAGGCGTTCTTCCCGCTGGTCGAACAATATCCGTTCATGCACTACGTGACAATCGCTTTAATCGTCGCGGGAATTTTAATCGGGACTTTGGGCTCGACCGTCTCGCTCAAACGTTTCCTGGAAGTTTGAAAATTTTTTAAGGAGGAAAATTTTTTATGAGCTCGCCAAAAATTTCTGTTCTCGTCCAAATGTATAACCGCAAACATTACATCGCCAACTGCCTCGACAGCGTCCTCATTTAATCGTTCCAAGATTTTGAAATTGTCGTGCGCGACGACGGCTCCACCGACGGCTCGGCCGATTTTGTCGAAAAAAATTACGCCGCGGAAATTTCTTCGGGAAAAATCAAACTCAAGCGCAACGAAAAAAATCTCGGCGAAGACCCGACGACCATTCGACTTTTCCTCGACGCCGCGGGAAAATATTTTTCCGTCCTGCACAGCGACGATATGTATCTGCCTCACGCTTTGAAATATCTTTACGAGACCGCAGAAAAATTCCAAGCCGATATCGTCCACACCATCAGATTTTTAAATTCGCCGCCCGACGGTGTCATCAAGGAAGGCACGCAGTTTCAAATAATGTCGCCCGAAAGCCAAAAGGTCGACACGGCCACCGTCATGCCCGCCGATCAGCTTTCCCGCTTCAAAGAATTTTTTTTACTCGTCTCTTTTCTTCGGGGACATTCAATACACTTTTTTTCCGCCGCGATTTCGTCTTGGACAACAAAATTTTATTGGACACCCGCGCAAGCAATTTACACTGGCTCTTTCTGGCAAAGGTTTATGTCAAGACGCCGGAAATTTATTACATTCGCCGCGACGCGCCCGATTCCATAACCAGGAGCGGCAACCACAACAGGAAAGATCTTTTTTTCGTCGAGCAGCTTGAAAAATCTTTGAGCAAATTGATTGAAGACGGCGCGGCTTTCGAGCGTTTCGCCGACCAATTTGAAATCTTCAAGGAGCACCCCGAATTCAAATATTTGATCGCGGCCAGAGTTTTCAACGTGATGATTTCGTTTTACATCGGCGGTCGAGGATATTATCGCGGCGGTCGCGTGCCCGAAGAAGTTCGCGCGGCCGTCGAAAAAGTTTTCAAAAAATATTTCGGCGTGCACGCAGGCTATCCGATTTTCCTTTTCCATTTGATAAATTTTCATCGGTATCTTCCCGGCTTCGAACGAGTATTCCTAACCCCCACCCGAATCATCAGTGATTGGTTAACCGTCAACGCGGTCTGAAAAATTTTTGGAGGTTCAAATGCTTTTTACCGAACTTTTAAAAATGGCGTGGCTCAGTTTGGGCGCAAACAAGCTGCGAACTTTTTTGACGATGCTGGGCGTTATCATCGGCGTGACGAGCGTTATCGCGCTGGTGAGCGTGGGCATGGGCGTCAAAAAAAATATTCTCGACAACATTTCGCGGCTCGGCTCGAACATGCTGATAGTTTCGCCCGGCAGCGCAAATCGCGGCGGCATGAGAGGTGCGGCCGGCTCCGTCATCACTTTGACATACGACGACGCCCAGGCCATCAAAAATAAAATCAAAAATGTCGAGCACGTTTCGCCCACCGTCCAAGGCAGCTATCAAGTCGTCTACGGCCACGAAAATTGGAACACGACGGTCACGGGCGTTATCCCCGAATACGTCGCGATTCAATCGTTGGAATTGAAGAGCGGACTTTTTTTCAGCGAGCACGACGTCGACGTAAGAAACCGCGTGGCAGTCATCGGCTCGACGGTCGCCGCAAATCTTTTCGAGAGCGTCAATCCCGTCGGAAAAAAAATTCGCATCGGCAACGCGCCCTACACGATAATCGGCGTGCTTGAAAGCAAAGGTCAATCCGGCGGCGGCCAAGACCAGGACGATATCGTTTTGATTCCGCTGACCACCGCGCAAGAAAGATTGGTCGGCGTCACCCACGTCCGCTCAATCAACGTGCAAGTTTCCGATTCGGACAAAATGGACGAGGTTCAAAGCAACATCGAAAAACTTTTGCGCCAACGTCATCACATTCGCGCGGGAGCCGAAGACGATTTCAACGTGAGAAATTTGACGAGCCTCATGGAGATGATGAATTCTTCCGCGACGATGATAACTCTTTTGCTCGGAGCAATCGCCGGAATTTCTCTTATCGTCGGCGGCGTCGGAATCATGAACATAACTTTGGCCTCCGTCACGGAACGCACGCGCGAAATCGGAATCCGAAAAGCTATCGGCGCGACCTACGCAAACATCATGCTGCAATTTTTAATCGAGTCGACAATGATAAGTATCATCGGCGGGCTCATCGGAATTTTAATCGGAATCGTCGCCGCGCAACTCATTTCAAAATTCGGCGGCTTCACCACCGTGATAAGTTCCTTGAGCATCGCGGCCAGCTTCGGGTTCGCGCTTTTCGTCGGAATTTTTTTCGGGCTGCTCCCCGCCAGGAAAGCCGCACGTCTCGACCCGATTGAAGCTCTGCGCTACGAATAAAAAATTTTCACGGCAGCTCCATAAAATTTATCGTCGGGTCGTCTTTGTAAGAGCCGTCGGCTTGTTTTTCCGACAGAAAATATCCGTAGGCCAGACGATAAATTTCTTCGCCGAAAAATCCATCTTTAATCGTCGCATCACCCGTGAGATAAACTCCTCCGTGCCCGACATCGTCAATGATGATATTTCCGCGTTCGACCCAAACTTCGACGGTTATCTTGAAAGATTTTTCTTCTTTCTTGAGCGTTTTGTTTTTGACGGAAACTTTTTTCTTGCTCTCCGTCCACGGCCAACCGTCGTCAACGGGAAATTCGTCGGGATGTTTTCTGACGTATTCTGCCGCCTCGATGACGCCGCTTTCCGCAGCACTTTGCAGAGCCTGTTCAAATTCAAAATTCAAAACTTCGCGGGCGTGGTTCGCCTCCGATTCTTGAATGCTCCTGACAATCAACGCGACGACCAAAATCATGCACAGGCCAAAAATCGTCGCGAAACCTTTTTGCTTCATTGCGTCCTCAATCTTCCAAGCCCGGCACGAAAACCGCAGTGCTCATTTTTATTTTGCGGCCGGTGACTTTGCTTTTCATCTCCAGCTCGAAGTGCCAAAGTTTTTTGTCGCGTTCATCGGGATAAAAATTAAACTCCTCGACTTGCGTTTCGCCGAAATAATTGTTGCCGGTTATCGGGTTCGTCGCGTTGGTCGTTTGCCGCTTGTAATGAATCTTGTCGCCGCTGCGCATGTAAACGCGGGTATCTTTGCCGGCCTCGATAACGTCGCCGACGTTCGGATTTTTAACTTCGTTGGTCGTGCGATAAATAATTTCGAGCGTGAAAGAATCTTTTTTCTCGATTTTTTTGGCGGCGCGCGCGTCATAAATCATTCGCGACAAAACCTCGTGGGCTTCTTCTTCTAAAACGTAATCGGCCAGCTGATCTTTTCCCAGCTCAAAAATTTTTATGCCGACGGAAACCAGCCCGAAGCCCAAAAAAATTAAAAGCGGCAAGGCTATCGCGAAGTGCAAGAACACGAAGCCGCCGCAAAATTTTTTATTCAAGACGAATCGTCCTTTCCTGCTCGAGAAAACTTTTTTGCCCGTCGACCGTCCACTCGACCCGAACCGTGACGAAGTGCAAATTTCCGTCGGAAGATTTTTCGCTTGCCGTGACGGTTAAAGTTATCGGGACGTTTGGGGAAAAATTTTTTGTCGTGCGCTCTTCCGCTGACAAATCCAAAATTCCTCTCGAAGCCGAACTTTCAATCAGCGCGAATTTTTCGTTGAGCAAATGCAGAGCCGTGAGCCGCAAAACCGATTGAGGATTTTTCATTCGCGGCGCGGCGTTGAACAAAATCATCGCGGCAAAAGAAGTTATCAGCGTGAGGAAGACGACGTGGAGCAACATGAACCCGCGCTCGTTGCGGAGAATTTTTTTTGTTTTAATCATCGGGTTTTGTCCTGCTGCCGCGAAAACGACCGACGCTGTCGAAGATAATGTAAGTTTTTTTGCCGAGCCCCGACGTCAAAGTCAGATGATTGGTTTCTGCCGGATCGATTTTTCCCATGTCGTCAAATTTGATTTGCCAGTATTGCGAATTATTTTTTTTGGAAGCAGTCACGCCGCGCGAAAAAGAATGTTCGCCGAGATCTTTGTAGGCGGAAATTTTTCGGAAGATATATTTTTCGGGATAGACAATCAAACTGACGCGGCTGTCTTTCATTGTGTTGAAGTGATTGTCTTCCATGTGAGCCGCCCTGTCGAAAGATTGAACGAAGCGCAAATCCGTATAAAATTTTTTCGTCTCATAATCGAGAGCAACACGGTCGAGGACGCGCTCGACATTCGGAATTGCGGCGGCGGCGAGGATTGAAATTATCAGCGTGACCAAAATAATTTCGAGCGTGGCGATTCCTTTTTGCATGACTTCACCTGTAAAAAATTTTGTCGTAAGGAGTCAGCGGCTTGGCAGATTTTTTTTCATAGAGGCCGCCTTTCTCGTCGCGAACAATTTTTCCGCCGTCGAGAGCGATGACTCGCCGTTGCATTTGGTCGACGACAGTTTTGTCGTGCGTGGCCATAAGGATTGTCGTGCCCGCCGCGTTTATCCGCTGAAAAATATCCATGATATCGCGGCCGGTTTCGGGGTCGAGATTTCCCGTGGGCTCGTCGGCCAAAACAATTTGCGGGTCATTTACGATTGCGCGGGCGATTGCAACTCGTTGTTGTTCGCCGCCGGAAAGTTGCGCGGGAAAATTTTTGAACTTGTCGCGCAAGCCGACGATATCGAGCACGGTGTTTACGGAGCGTTCCATGATTCGCCGCGGAGCCTCGATGACTTGCATGGCGAAGGCGACGTTCTCGTAAACGGTTTTGTCTTCCAGCAGACGATAATCTTGGAAGATGACGCCCAGCGACCGCCGCAGATACGGAACGTCTTTTTGCTTGAGCTTTGTGACGTCTTTTTCGTTGACGACGATTGAGCCGCTCGTTGCAATTTCTTCGCGCATCAAAAGTTTCATCAGCGTGGATTTGCCGGAGCCGCTCGTGCCGACGACAAAAACAAATTCGCCGCGCTCAATGTCCAAGCTGACGGAATCGAGCGCGCGAACTTTGTTGTCATAAATTTTCGTTACGTCTTTGAGGTGAATCATTTTTCAGCGGAAAGATTTTTTGTAAATGTTAAGCATGTCTTCATCGCTCAAGGCGACGGGATCGAATTGCAGGAGGAAGCCCATTGCGTCGCGGGTGTTTTGAACCATCTTTGGGAACTCTTCGGGCGTGATGCCGTAGTCGCTCATCTTGAGGTTGTCGACGCCGCAGGCCGCTTGCAATTCTTTCAGCGCGTCGATAAAATCTTCGGGCTTGGAGGCGTCAACTTTGCCCATCGCGCGAGCCATATCGATAAATTTTTCGTCGCAGGCGTGCTTCTCGACAAAGTGAGAGAAATACGCGACGGAGATCATGATCAATCCTGCGCCGTGCGGAAGTTCGGGATGATAAGCACTCAGCGCGTGTTCGAGGGAATGTTCGGCCGTGCAAACGCAAACGTCCATGGAGAAGCCGCCCAAAGTGTTGGCAAAAGCAACCTGCGTGCGCGCCTCCAGATTTTTTCCGTCGTTTACGGCAACGGGCAAATATTTTGCGAGCTTGGAAATGGCCGTCAGTTCAATCATCGCGGAAGCCTCGTTGCAGGCGTTGGAGATGTAACCTTCGGCGTTGTGGAAGAAAGCGTCGAAGCCCTGATAAGCCGTGAAATGTTTTGGAACGGTCAACATGTAAAGCGGGTCGACGATCGCCAAGACGGGATAGCTTCCGAAGAAAGCGGTCTTCTCGTTTGTGGCGGGATTGGTGATGACAGCCCCCGCGTCGACTTCGGAGCCGGTGCCCGCGCTGGTCGTTATCGCCACGTACGGCAGAGCTTTTTCGGTCAACGGTTTCTTGCCGCCCGTGCCGAAGAGAATATAATCCCACACGCGTCCGCCGTCTTTTTGCGGAATAACAGAGGCGACAGCTTTTGCCGCGTCCAGGACGGAGCCGCCGCCGAGACCGATGACGAAATCGCAATTGTTTTCGCGCCCGAAGTCCACGGCCTCTTGAACGGTCGGTTCGGTCGGGTTGGCCGCGATTTTGTTGAAGACGACGAAGTCCGCGCCCCAAGCTTTGAGTTCGTCCTGAAGTTTGTCGAGGCTGCCGTTGGTTTTGGTGGAGCGGCCGTTCGAGATGACAATCAAAGCTTTTTTGCCGAGCGGAGCTTCCTTGTGCAACTCACCGAGTTTGCCCGCGCCGAACAAAATTTTCGTCGGAATGTCCCATACAAATGCCATGCAAATCACTCTCCAAAAATTTTTTCCGATTATAAAACTTCAAGCCGACTTCAACGCAAGCTCAAATTAATTTTTTGTACTGCTCATCGTCTACGGGTTCGAGCCACTCGTTGGAAGAATTTTCTGCGGGGATTTCCACGGCCAGATGAGAAAACCAGCTGTCGGCCGCCGCCCCGTGCCAATGTTTGACTTCGGGGGCGATGTTGACGACGTCGCCGGGCTTGAGGCTTTGCGGAGCCTTGCCGAATTCCTGATACCAGCCGCGTCCGCCCGTCACGAGCAAAATTTGTCCGCCGCCGTGATGAATGTGCCAATTATTTCTGCAGCCGGGCGAGAAAGTCACGTTGGCAATCGCGCCGCCGGTCTTCGTCAACGGATTAAGATAAGCTTGCCCGATAAAATATTTGCTGAACTGTTCGGGCAAAGGATTTCCCATGTCGAACACGCCGGGATTTTTCTTTTCCAAAATTAAACCTCTCCTTTGAATTGTCAATTTTCGATTTATAAAGGATTATAACTTGCGACGGCGAAAAAGGCAATTAGGAATCAGAATTGGAGAGCAGGAACTCAAAAAGATGACAGAAACAAAATCGAGCGAGAAATTTATAAAGGGCACGATGATTTTGACGGTGGCCAGCTTCGTGGTCAAAGTCATCGGCTCGTTGAATTGGATTTTCGTCTCAAGAATTTTGGGCGGCGAAGGAATCGGGCTTTATCAGATGGCCTTCCCGATATATTTTTTCGCGCTGACGATCTCTCAAGCGGGCGTGCCCGTCGCGATATCGATCATCACGGCCGAGCGCGTCGCACTCAAAGATATTTTCGGAGCAAAGCGCGTCTTCCGAATCTCGTTGGTGCTGATGTTGTTCACGGGAATATTTTTTTCGGTGCTCACATATTTTTCCGCGCAATGGCTCATCGATTGGCAATTCATTCGTGACCAGCGGGCGTACATGTCAATCGTCGCGTTGAGCCCGACAATTTTTTTCGTGACGTTTCTTGCCTCGAGCCGAGGATATCTTCAAGGTTGGCAGCGAATGACACCGACGGCCGTTAGCCAAATCGTCGAGCAAATTTTCCGCGTGATAGTCATGATTCTTTTGGCGGATTTGTTTTTGCCTTGGGGATTGGATTACGCGGCGGCCGGCGCAAGTTTGGGAGCTTTGGCCGGAGCCGTCACGGGATTAATCGTCCTTGTCTACTTCCACATAAAATTGAATCGCGACATCGAAAAAATTTACGGCGCGGATTTGAAACCTTTGCCCGAAACTCAAAACGAATCGACAAGCTCAATCATCAAAAGAATTTTCAAGCTGGCGTTGCCGGTCTCCGCGGCGTCAATCATGTTGCCCGTTGTGTCGAATTTGGATTTGATGATCGTCCCGCAGCGTTTGGAAGTGGCGGGCTATTCGGTTCGGCAGGCGACGGAGCTTTTCGGATATTTGACGGGAATGGCCGTGCCGCTGGTGAACTTGGCGACGATTTTGACGGCCTCTCTGGCAGTTTCAATCGTCCCGGCAATTTCGGAGGCTCGCGCACTCAAAGATACGGCAAGAATTTTTCGACAGACCGCGGCGGCCGTGAGAATTTCAAATTTCGTTTGCTTCCCCGCGTTCGTTATCGTCTTCTTCTTGGCCACGCCGATTGCAAGTTTGATTTACAACGCGCCGGGCGCGGGCGACGCCGTGATGATTTCCGCCGTGTCGATAATTTTGCTCGGACTACATCAAGTTTCGACGGGCGTGCTCCAAGGTTTGGGTCACACGACAATTCCGATGATCAACATGGTTTTGGCGGCGGCTGCCAAAGTTGTTTTGAACTGGACGTTGACTGCAATGCCCGCGCTCGGAATCATGGGTGCGGCTTGGGCGACGGCTGCCGATATGGGCGTTGCGGCCTTCATAAATCTCTACTTCATTCACAAATACATCGGCTACAAAATCGAAATGGGTCAGCTCTTCAAAACTGTCTGCGCGGCGGCGGCGATGGCTTTCGTCGTGAAATTTTTCTACGACTTGACGGCGGCGCAGTGGCACATGGAAATTTTCTCGACGTTCGGGGCAATCGGCGCGGGCTGTGTGGTCTACCTGGCGACGTTGGCACTAATCGGCGGGCTGCTCGAAGAAGATATGGCTCGAATCCCCATGGTCGGCAAGTTCGGCATAAAAATTTTCCGCAAGCTGGGACTCTTCAAATGAAAAAAATTTTACTCGTTTACAATCCCGTGTCGGGTCACGCGGCGTTTAAAAATCGTCTGGACGCGGTGATCGAAAATTTTCAGCGGCGCGGAATTTTTTTGTCAGTCTATCGCACGCAAGCCGAGGATAATTCTGCCTTCGTCGAGTGCGTGAAAATTTTTCAACCCGAAGGAATCATCGCGGCGGGCGGCGACGGAACTTTGCACGCGGTGATTAATTGGCTCAAAAAAAATTCGCTCGACTTGCCCGTCGGAATTCTCGGCAGCGGAACTTCAAACGATTTCGCCGCGCATTTGAATTTGACCGACGAAAAAATTTTTGACGCCGTGGCGAACGATTCGACTCGTCCCGTCGATTTGGGTTGCGTCAACGGCAAAGAATTTTTCGTCAACGTGGCGAGCGCGGGAGTTTTTACGTCGATCGCTCACGAAGTCGATTCGCGCCTGAAAAATTTTTTGGGAAAGAGCGCGTACTATCTTCGTGTGCCCGGCGAGCTGAAAAATTTTAAATCGGTGCCCCTGGAAATTTTTGCCGACGGGAAAAATTTTTCCGTCGACGCATTTTTATTTTTGGTGCTGAATTCTCCGTCGGTGGCGAGCTTCAAAAAAATTTCGGACACGGCCAAAATCGATGACGGCAAGTTGGATCTCCTCGCGCTGAAAAAATGTTCGGCGGCCGCGCTGATCAATCTGACGAAAAAAATTTTGGCGGGCGAGGCTATTCAATCCGACGAAAATATTTTTTCCGTGCAGGCCAAAACTTTCGAGATAAAATCTTGCGTTGCGTTGACGAGCGACCTTGACGGCGAGGCCGGAGACCTTTTGCCGCTCAAGATTGAAACTCTTCGTCACGCCGTAAATTTTTTCGCGTAAAAAAATTTTTCCCGCCGCGCGCGGGATTTTTTTTGCAGAAAATTTTGCCGCGTTGAAAAATTTTTTTCGACGTGATAACATTGCCGCATCGACAACACGAGGAGGAAATTTTTTCATGCTTTATCGCAAGGTTGAAACCAATTTGAATTTCGCGAGCCGCGAGAAGGAAGTCGAAAATTTTTGGGCGGAAAAAAATATCGCGCAAAAGGCAATCGACAACCGCGAAGGCTGCGAAGTTTATACTTTTTATGACGGGCCGCCGACCGCCAACGGTCAGCCGCACATCGGCCACGTTTTGACCCGCGTCATCAAAGATTTGTTCCCGCGCTATCACTCCATGAAAGGCCAAAAAGTTTTTCGCAAGGCCGGCTGGGACACGCACGGTTTGCCCGTCGAGTTGGAAGTCGAAAAGCTCATCGGCATAAACGGCAAAGAACAGATCGAAGCTTACGGCATGGAGCCCTTTATAAAAAAATGCCGCGAGTCCGTCTGGAAATATAAAACCATGTGGGAAGAATTTTCGGGCGTCGTGGGTTTTTGGGCGGACATGGACAATCCTTACATCACTTACGAAAATAATTACATCGAGTCCGAATGGTGGGCGTTGAAAAAAATTTGGGAGAAAAATCTCCTCTACAAAGGCCACAAAGTCGTGCCGTATTGCCCGCGCTGCGGAACGCCTCTTTCCAGCCACGAGGTCGCGCTCGGCTACAAAGACGTCAAAGAACGTTCGGCCGTCGTCAAGTTCAAAGTTGCGGGCGAGGACGAATATTTTCTTGCGTGGACGACGACGCCTTGGACGCTGCCTTCCAACTTGTGCCTGTGCGTCAATCCCAAAGTCGATTACGTTAAGATTCAAGTCGGCGACACGGTTTACATTTTGGCCGAAGCTCTCGTTGAAAAAAATTTTGACGGCGTGGAAGGCGAACGAAAAATTTTGGCGCGCTTCAAAGGAAAAGATTTGGAGTATAAAAAATATGAGCCGCTGTATCCTTTCGCCGACGAAATTGTCAAACGTTCGGGCAAGGCCGCTCACTTTGTCACCTGCGACGATTATGTCACCACGGAAGACGGCACGGGCATCGTCCACTGCGCTCCAGCTTTCGGCGAGGACGACAACCGCGTCTGCCGCAAATATGATATCCCGTTCGTGCAGTTCGTCGACGGCAAAGGCCTGATGACCGCCGAAACTTTTTGGCCGGGAACTTTTGTTAAGGACGCCGACCCGCTCATCTTAAAAGATTTAAAAACTTCGGGAAAACTTTTCAAAGCTCCGCCGTTCGAGCACAGCTATCCTCATTGCTGGCGTTGCGACACCCCGCTGATTTATTACGCCCGCGAATCGTGGTTCATCAAGATGACGGCCGTCAAAGATGATCTGCTCAAAAACAACGCGAAGGTTAATTGGATTCCCCCGACGATCGGCAAGGGACGCTTCGGCGACTGGCTCGAACACGTTCAAGATTGGGGCATAAGTCGCAACCGCTATTGGGGCACGCCGCTAAACATTTGGGAATGCTCTTGCGGCCACCAACATTCCGTCGGCTCGATTGAAGAATTAAAATCGCTCTCGACGAATTGCCCCGACGATATCGAACTGCACCGCCCGTACATCGACAAGGTAACTTTCCCCTGCCCCAAGTGCGGAAAAGAAATGCACCGCGTGCCCGAAGTCATCGATTGCTGGTTTGATTCGGGCGCAATGCCTTTTGCTCAATTTCATTATCCGTTCGAGAACAAAGAACTTTTCGAGAAAAATTTTCCCGCCGATTTCATAAGCGAGGCCGTCGACCAAACGCGCGGCTGGTTCTATTCCCTCATGGCGATTTCAACTCTCATCTTCAACGACACGTCTTTTAAAAATTGTATCGTCCTCGGTTTGGTTTTGGACAAGGACGGCCAGAAAATGTCCAAATCAAAAGGAAACGCCGTCGCGCCGATGGAAACGCTGGCAAAACACGGAGCCGACGCTATCCGCTGGTACTTCTATGAAAATTCTGCGCCGTGGCTGCCGAATCGTTTTCATGACGGCGCGGTCACCGAAGGCCAAAGAAAATTTTTGGGCACGCTGTGGAACACCTACGCTTTCTTCGTGCTCTACGCAAACATCGACGGCTTCGACGCCACGAAATTTTCGCTCGACTACGAAAAACTTTCCGTCATGGACAAGTGGCTCCTCTCTCGGCTGAACACGATGGTTAAGACTGTCGACGACGCGCTGACAAATTACAAAGTGCCCGAATCCGCCCGCGCCTTGCAAGATTTTGTCGACGAATTGTCAAATTGGTACGTCCGCAGAAGTCGCGCGCGTTTTTGGTCGAAAGGAATGGAGCAGGACAAAATCAACGCGTACATGACGCTTTACACCGCGCTGGTCACTTTGTCGAAGGCGGCCGCTCCCATGGTGCCGTTCATCACGGAAAATATTTATCGCAACCTCGTCTGCTCAATCGATAAGTCTGCGCCCGAAAGCGTTCACCTTTGCGATTATCCTCAAGCCGACGAAAAATTTATCGACGCGGAGCTGGAAAAAAATATGGAAGCGGTCTTAAAAATCGTCGTGCTCGGTCGCGCGGCCAGAAACGCTGCCAACATCAAAAACCGTCAGCCCGTCGCCGAAATGTTCGTCAAAGCCCAAAGCCTGCCCGAATTTTTCGTCGAGATCATTGAGGACGAATTGAACGTGAAAAAAGTTGAGTTCCGCTCCGACATGGGCGACTTCATCAAATATAATTTCAAGCCGAACTTCCGCGTGCTCGGCAAAAAAATCGGCAAGCGCATGGGCGAAGTTCAAAAAGCTTTGAGCAAACTCGACGGTGCCGCCGCCAAGATCGAACTCGACAAGACCGGCTCACTCAAAATCAACGATATAATTTTGACGGCCGAAGATATCGATATCGTCGCCGAACAAACCGCCGGCTTCAACTGCCAGAGCGACGCTGAAGTTTCAATCGCCCTGTCAACCACGCTCACGCCCGCGCTCCTCGAAGAAGGTTTTGTCCGCGAAGTCATCAGCAAGATTCAAGTCATGCGCCGCGAAAGTAATTTCGAAGTCACCGACAATATAAAAATTTTTGTCGACGGCAACGCCAAGCTCGAAAAAATTATCACGGACAACGTAAAAGAAATTATGGCCGTCACGCTCGCCGACGAAATTATTTTCTCCGCCAAAGACAACGCAAAAGTTTGGGACATCAACGGCGAAAAAATTTCTCTGGCCGTCGAAAGGATTTAAGTCATGAAAAAAATTTTTTTGAGCGCGCTGATTTTTTTCGGACTGATGTTGTCTTTTCAGCCGAACGCGCACGCCGGCTATCCGATGTATCTTGAAGGTAACCCCGATTGGGTTATCACCTACGCGCATACAGGCGTTGCTTGGTATTTGCAAAAATCTTCACTGAACGTCGAACTTTACAACCCGCCATTTTATATCATTTCGGTCAGAGTTCAAAACGTATGTTATGATGACCTGCCTAGCATTGGTTATGGAAAATTGGAGACCATGCGCTTCTACTACGATTGGAACAAACGCGAAATGTACCGCCAAGGAGATGACGGCGGATGGCATTACCTTACACCGGTCGGCCCCGAACAAGCTACCGCAATTTACATGCCCACGGGCGAGAAGGCTTTCTACTTGGCTTATCGCATGAAATTCTACGGCAGCGGTGAAAAAGTATGGTACGACAATTTACGAAACAAGTACACCTATCCGAAATTTGATGACGAATTTTATCGCCGCTGATTAATTGACGGGAAAAATTTTTGGGCGGTTGTCGACGGGCAATCGCTCTTTTTGAAGGAGAAATTTATGCACGATTTGAAATTCATCCCAAAGATTTTGCTTTGCGGCGACGAGTCGGAATTTTTTTCGCGGGTGGAGGATCGGCCGTTTAAAATCGTCGGGCACGCAAAAATTTCCGGCGAAGATTTCGATTTCGTCCGCGACGGAAAAATTTTTTTCGACGACAAAGTTCAAGACTTGCCCGCGCTGATAAAATTTCTTCAAAGCGGCGCGGCGGATTATTTTCTCTTCACGGACATGCACGAGTTCGCAGCCTTCCGCAACAACGCCTATAAGCGCGGTTTTCTTTCGGCGCAGGTCGTCTCGCTCGAGGAGTTCAACGTTTCGCCGAAAAATTTTTTCTATGACCCGGACGCCGATTTGCGCCTGCTGAACAACTTGAAAAAGCGCGGAATAAAAACTTTGCTCGACGTCGACGGATATTTTTCGCTCGGAAGAATTTTTACCAAGGGCAACGACTTCACGGAGATCGACGCCGTGTGCGAAAAAAATTTGCCGCCGATGACCGAAAACATTTACGCGCACGTCTACAAAAATTTTGCCGACGTCGGGCTCAAAAAATATGACGCCGTGCTCCTGGTCGAACGCGCCCCCGAAGACTTCAACAAGATGCTCGTCTTGACGGAAAATTTTTCGGACAAAGTTATAACTTTCGCGCGTCACGGCTCCGAACTCGAACGCCACATTTTCGCCAACGCAAATTTTTTTTCGGAGGCTGTCGGCTTGAAGACCGTCGCCGTCGATTGGTATTTTCTCACGCGCCGCACCCCGCCCGAAGATTTTAAAATTTTTGTCGTGACGCACAAAGAAGTAAAAATTCCCGCGCTGCCCGAAGGTTACGAGATAATTCACGGCGGCCACGCGCAAGCTGAAAAAACTTTTGGATACCTCGGCGACGACACGGGCGAAAACATCAGCCGCTTGAATCTTTTCATCAACGAGCTGACCGCGCTTTTTTGGTTCTGGAAAAATACTTCGCACACGACGGCCGGCCTGGCTCACTACCGCAGATTTTTCACGACGAGCGACGACGATAAATTTTCCCCCGAAAAAATTTTGACGCAAAAGGACGCACTGAAAATTTTGGAACGCTTCGATATCATCGTCGGCGAACTTTTTCTCGGCGGCCTGACACAAAGAGAATTCGTCACCAACGATTGCGGAAAAAATTTGGCGGCTTTGGGCGAGGCGATCTTGAAAAAACATCTGCTGAAAGCTCAGCCCGATTATCTCGACGCATTCGAATTCGTTATGAACTCCTCGACGTTTTACAAGTGCAACATGTTCGTCGCGCGCCGAAATATTTTGGACGCCTTTTGCAAATGGTTGTTTTCGTTTTTGCTCGACGCAACGGATGAGGCCGTGAAAACTTTGCAGCTGCAAAATCTTCCGTGGTCGCCGCGCAGATTGATGAGCTTCCTGGCCGAGAGAATGTTGACGGTCTGGCTGATAAAAAATCGTCTGCGCGTCAAAGAATTGAAAATCATGCAGGTCGAAGGATTATGACGAAAGAAAATTTTGACGTGACGGGCATGAGCTGTTCGGCGTGTTCGTCGCGCGTGGAAAAGGCCGTGGCAAAAATCGTCGGCGAGGAAAATGTCAGCGTCAATCTTCTGACGAACTCCATGCAAGTTAAATTCGACGAGGCAAAAATTTCTGTCGCCGCAATCGTCGAGGCTGTCGTCAACGCGGGCTACGGTGCCTTTCCGAAAAAAATTTCCGCGCAAAAAAATTTTTCGCCGCCGGAAAAAATTCTCGACAAAGAAATTTCCGCGATGAAGTTTCGGCTCACGTGGTCGATAATTTTTTTGCTCCCGACGGTTTATATCGCGATGCATTCGATGTTGCCGCTGCCCGTGCCGCAAATTATTTCGGAGCTTTTCGACGGGCGAGAAAATTCCGTAACGCGAGCCTTCGCGCAATTTTTGCTCGTCCTGCCGATCATGTACCTCAACCGAAAATATTACATCAACGGCTTCAAAAATCTTTTTCGCGGCGCACCCAACATGGACAGCTTGGTCGGGCTCGGTTCAATGGCGGCGGCGGCTTTCGGGGCGTTCGCGCTCTTCAGAATCGGTCAAGGTTTGGGCGCGGGAAATTTTTCTTTGGTCGACGAGTACAGCCGCAATTTATATTTCGAGTCGGCCGGAATGATTGTGACTTTGATAACCGTCGGAAAATTTTTTGAGGCTCGCGCAAAAGGCAAAACTTCCCGGGCCGTGGAAAAATTGATGAACCTGGCACCCAAGCAGGCAACGGTTCTGCGCGGCGGCCGCGAAGTCACAATTCCCGTTGAAGATTTGATTGTCGGCGATGAAATTTTGGTCAAGCCAGGAGAAAGTTTTGCGGCGGACGGAATTATTTTGGACGGAGCCACGACGATTGACGAGAGTGCTTTGACGGGCGAAAGCTTGCCCGTGGAAAAAAATATCGGCGACAACGTGACGAGCGGCACCCTCAACAAAAGCGGCTTCGTTAAGTTCAAAGCGTCCAAAGTCGGCGGCGAAACCGCAATCAGCAAAATCATCGCGCTGGTCGAGGAGGCCTCCGCGAGCAAAGCTCCGATTGCCAAGACGGCCGATAAAGTCGCGGGGATTTTTGTGCCCGCCGTGATTTTTATTTCTCTCGTCGCGGGAAGTTTCTGGCTGATGAGCGGCGCGGGTGTCGAATTTGCTTTTTCAATCGCCGTTTCGATTTTGGTGATAAGTTGTCCGTGCGCACTCGGTTTGGCCACGCCCGTCGCTATCATGGTCGGAACAGGCATTGGCGCGCAGAACGGAATTTTAATCAAAAGCGGCGAGGCTCTCGAAACTGCGCACGCGATTGATACCGTCGTCCTCGACAAAACCGGCACGCTCACCGAGGGCAAGCCGTTCGTCACGGACGTTTTGACTTGCGTCGACGAGAAAAATTTTTTGGAGATTGCAGCTGCCCTCGAAAGCCGAAGCGAACATCCGCTGGCCGAAGCCGTCACAAAATTTTCTGCGGAGAAAAAAATTTCCGCGCCCGCCGTCGAAAATTTTCAAGCTGTCTTCGGCAAAGGTGTCCGCGCAAAAATCGGCGGCGTCGAATATTTTGCCGGCAACGAAAATTTTTTGGCGGAGCTCGGATTCAATCTTTCTCCTCTGCACGAAAAAATTTTTTCTCTCGCCGAAGAAGGCAAAACCCCGATAATTTTTGCCGACGACGAAAAAATTTTGGGGATAATCGCGGCGGCCGACGTCGAGAAAAAAACTTCCGCGCAAGCCGTCCGTGAGTTCAAAAATCTCGGCGTCGATGTTATCATGTTGACCGGCGACAACGAACGCACCGCTCAAGCCGTGGCGAAAAAAATCGGCGTGGAAAAAATTATCGCGGGCGTCCTCCCCGACAAAAAATCTGCGGCGATTGAAAATCTTCAAGCTCAAGGAAAAAAAGTTGCGATGATCGGTGACGGCATAAACGACGCTCCGGCTTTGGCCAAGGCTGATTTGGGAATTGCAATCGGCGCGGGCACCGACGTTGCGATTGAGAGCGCGGACGCTGTTTTAGTCCGAAACGATTTACTCGACGCCGTCAGTGCGATCAAACTTTCTCGCGCGGTGATGAAAAATATTCGGCAAAATTTATTTTGGGCGTTCTTCTACAACGTCATCTGCATTCCGTTGGCCGCAGGAATTTTTTATCCCGCGTTCGGCCTGAAACTGTCCCCGATGATCGGTGCGGCCGCCATGAGCCTCTCGAGCGTTTGCGTCGTTTTGAACGCTTTGCGGCTCCGATATTTTAAAGTTGAGCGGACGAAAAATTTTGTCGCGGCCGAAAAAAATTTTGAAGCCCGCACAGAATTTCTTCCGACGAAAATTTTTAAGGAGGCAAAAAAAATGCAAACAACTTTTCAAGTCAACGGCATGATGTGCAAGCATTGCCAAAAACACGTCCACGACGCGCTGGCCAAAATGGACGGCGTAACTTCGGTCGACGTCAGCCTGGAAAAAAATTCCGCGACGGTCACCGCCACGAAAAATATTTCTCTCGACGATTTCGCAAAAGTTATCGACGAGGCTGGCTACGAATTGGTCAGAAGCTGAAAAAATTTTTTCCCGCCACGCGCGGGATTTTTTTTGCAACGTAACGAGGAATACAATCTTGACGCGAGAAAATTTTTGCATTAACCTTCACGCGAGGTGAAAAAATTTGAGCGAAACGATCAGCGCGATTGCGACGGCCGCGGGTGCTTCCGGCGTCGGCATCATTCGATTGAGCGGCGACGACTCCATTGCCATCGCCGAAAAAATTTTCGATAGGCCGCTGGACGAAGACAGGAAAATTTTTTTTGGTCACGTGAAAAATTTTTCGGGCGAAATTGTCGACGAGGCCATTGCTTTTGTCATGCGCGCGCCGAAATCTTACACGCGGGAAAACGTCGTCGAGCTGCAATGTCACGGCGGCTCCGTCGTCCTGCGCGAAGTTTTGAAGCTGACGTTTGAAGCGGGTGCGCGACCGGCCGAACGCGGCGAATTTACCAAGCGGGCTTTCCTCAACGGGCGATTGGACTTGACGCAGGCGCAGGCAGTTCTCGACGTGATTCAGGCAAAAACTTCCGCGGCTTTGACCGTGGCGCAAAATCGTCTGGCGGGAAAAACTTCAAAAAAAATTTCAGCGATTCGTCGGGCGATTTTAAATTCCGTCGCGCACATTGAGGCCGCAATCGATTTCCCCGAAGACGATCTCGACGACGTGACTTTGACCGAAGTTGACAAAAATATTTCCGCGCAAATTGAAAAGCTCGACGAACTTTTGAAGAGCCGGCACGAAGGAAAAATTTTGCGCGAAGGTTTGGAGACGGCAATCATCGGCAAGCCGAACGTGGGCAAGTCCAGCCTGTTGAATTTTTTCGCAAAGACCGACCGCGCAATCGTCACGGAAATCCCCGGCACGACCCGCGACACGCTCGAAGAATTCGTTAACGTCGGCGGCGTCCCGCTCAAAATCATCGACACGGCCGGCATCAGAAATTCTTCCGACGCCGTTGAAAAAATCGGAATCGCCCGCGCGAAAAATTGTGCCGAGCGCGCCGAATTGATTTTGGCTCTCTTCGACGGATCAAGAGAACTCGACGACGAGGACGAAGAAATTTTTAAACTCCTGCCGAACCGCGACGCAATTATTTTGCTGACGAAAATTGATTTGCCGCGAGTGACGTCCGCCGAAAATATTTTGGAAAAAATTTCCGCGCCCGTGATTGAAATTTCTCTCAAGAGCGGCGAAGGCACCGAAAAATTTTTGCGCGCGATTCACGAACGAGTCGGCACGATTGATTTTGAAATGAGTTTCGTCCGCGATGAGAGAGAGGCCGATCTTCTGCGCCGCGCAGTCAATCATCTGCAAGACGCGCAAAAAACTTGTCGGGCGAACGTCGGGCTTGACTTCGTGTCGATTGATCTTCGTGCCGCGCTGGAATGTTTGAGCTGTGTGACCGGCGAGAACGTCACAGAAGACATCATCAACGAAATTTTTTCAAAGTTCTGCGTGGGCAAATAATTTGCGGTTGACGCCGCGCAGCGAAATGAATAAAATGTTCAAAGATATTTCAGACGAAGGAGCGATTGCATGAATTTAAAAGTTGGAGAAAAACTCAACGGCTTCAGCCTGAAAAATTTTTCCGAGGTCGAAGAAATTTCCGCCAAAACTTTCGAGTTTGAACACGACAAAACCGGCGCGAAACTTTTTTTCGTCGAGAGCAAAGACGACAACAAAGTTTTTTATATCGGCTTCCGCACGCCGCCCAAAGACGACACGGGCGTGGCGCACATCGTCGAGCACAGCGTCCTTTGCGGCTCGAAAAAATATCCGCTCAAAGAACCGTTCGTCGAGTTGGTCAAAGGCTCGCTCAACACTTTTTTGAACGCGATGACTTATCCCGACAAAACGGTTTATCCCGTGGCCGACCGCAACGCAAAAGATTTTCGCAACCTCCAAGACGTTTACCTGGACGCCGTGTTCAATCCCGCCATGCTCACGACGCCCGAAATTTTGATGCAGGAAGGTTGGCACTATGAAATTGATTCGCCCGATGCTCCGCTCAAATACAGCGGCGTGGTCTACAACGAGATGAAGGGCGCGCTCTCTTCTCCCGACGATATTTTGAGCAGCAAACTTCAGCACGAAACTTTCCCGCAAAATTGTTACGGCTTTGAATCGGGCGGCGACCCCGAAGCTATCCCGACTTTGACGCAAGAAAATTTCGCGGCCTTCCACCAAAAATTTTATCACCCGTCCAACAGCTACATTTATCTTTACGGCGACGTGGACATTGCCGAGCAGTTGGCTTACCTCGACCGCGAATATCTTTCCAAGTTCGACAAGATTGAAGTTGATTCGGCGATTGACTTTCACCCGGCCTTCGACGAGATGAAACGCGTCGCGGAAGTTTATCCGATTGGCGAAGACGAAAATCCCGCGGAGAAAACTTTTCTGTCGCTCAATCTTGTCACGGGCGACACGCTCGACACGCGCACGAATTTGGGTTTGGAAATTTTGACGCACGCGCTGTTTTCAAGTCCCGCCGCGCCCGTGCGTAAAGCCCTGATTGCTTCGGGTTTGGGCAAGGACGTCGACGCGGGTATGGAAGACGATTTGCGCCAGCCGACGTTCACAATCACGTTGACCGGCTCGGAAGTTGATCGTGTCGAAAAATTTTACGCGCTTTTGACCGACGAACTCCAAAAACTCGTCGACAAAGGAATCGACAAAACTTTGTTGCAGGCGTCGATAAATCTTGCGGAATTCAAACTTCGCGAAGCTGATTTCGGGCTCGCGCCCAAAGGTTTGATTTACGGCCTGCGACTTTTGAAGACGTGGCTTTACGGCGGCGACCCCAACGCTTACCTGCGCTACGAAGAAGATTTGGCGGCGATAAAGCGCGGGCTCGACGAAAATTATTTCGAGGACATCATCAAAAAATATTTTCTCGACAACCCGCACAAAGTTTTGATGACGCTCGCGCCCGACAAAAATTTTGCAAAGAAACGCGACGCCGCTCAAGCCGCAAAGCTCGAAAAAATTAAATCGACGCTCACGGCCGCCCAGCTCGACGAAATTATTTCCACGACAAAAAAATTGAAGCTCCGCCAGCAGTCCGCCGATTCGCCCGAAGCTTTGAAAACGATTCCGATTTTGCGCCGAGAAGATTTACGCAGGGAGGCAGAACATCTTCCGCTGCAGTTCCGAGATTTGAGCGGCACGAAAATTTTGTTCAGCAACCTCGACACGCACGGGATAATTTATCTGACGTTTTACTTCGACGCGCTCAAAGTCCCGCAAGAAAAAATTTTCCACGCGTTCCTTCTGGCAAGTCTTTTAGGCAACGTCGACACGAAAAAAAATTCCTACGAGGAGCTGGCGATTCTGACGAACTTGAACGTCGGCGGATTCGGTGCGGCTCTTCGCGCGGATTCGGAAAACGGCAAGCCTCATTCGTTCGCGCCGCGCCTTCGGGTTCACGTCAAAGCTCTAAAGTCCAAGCTCGTGGAGATGACGGAGATCCTCGCGGAAATTTTCAACGACACGATCTTCACGAACAAGAAACGAATTCGCGAACTAATCGAGCAGGACGTTCTGGGCTTTGAACTCAATCTTCAGTCCATGGCCACGCAAATAATTTCTTCGCAGCTGGCGGCCTATCAGACGAAGACCGGTGCTTTCAACGCGGCGGCTCTTCTGCCCTACAACAAATTCTTGAAAAATTTGCTCGTCGACTTCGATGAAAAATTTGATGAGCTCGTCGCGGATTTGAATGACGTGCGAAACCGTCTGATCAATCGCAACGGGCTGATTATCGGCGTGACGGCTCCCGAAGATCTTTACAGAAATTTCACGCCTCACCTTTCCAAACTTTTGAAGAGCATGACGATTGACGAATTTAAACGCGAAAATTATTCTTTCCCGTGCAAACCGAAAAACGAAGGCTTCTACTCCCAAAGCCGCGTGCAATACGTCGGCCGAGGCGCAAACTTCATCGACTGCGGATTTGAATACACGGGTGCGCTCAACATTTTGGAGACGATTTTGCGCTACGAATATTTTTGGACGAAAATTCGCGTGCAAGGCGGCGCGTACGGAGCGTTCGCAAGTTTCACACGCGCGGGAAATCTTTTCTTCGGCTCGTATCGTGATCCGAACCTGACGAAGACGCTGGAGACTTTCGCGGGCACGGCCGACTTTCTGAAAAATTTCGACGTGAGCGACCGCGAGATGGACAAGTACATCATCGGCACGCTGAGCAAAATCGACAAGCCGTTGACGCCGTCTATCAAAGGGCAGCTGGCCGCAGATTTTTCTTTGAGGAACATCACTTACGCCGACCGCCAAAAATCCCGCGACGAAATTCTCTCTGCGCGGCAGGAAGATATCCGCGCGCTGGCGAAAATGATTGGCGAGTGCATGAATCAAAAAAATCTTTGCGTCTTCGGCAACGAGGCTGTACTCAAAGAACACGCAAAAATTTTCGGCTCCGTCAAACAGGCTTTGGAATAAATTTTTTTGGAGGGCTATCGAATGAAACAAATTCCGTTTAAAGGCTCGTGCGTCGCGATTGTCACACCGTTCGACGAGACGGGCGTGAACTTTTCCGAACTCGGACGCATGATCGACGACCAAATTAAAAATCACACGGACGCAATCTGCATAACGGGCACGACGGGCGAAGCTGCCACAATGAACGACGACGAACACAAGACCGCGATAAAATTCACCGTCGAACACGTGGCGGGGCGAGTCCCTGTCATCGCGGGCACCGGCTCCAACGACACAAACTACGCCATCGAACTTTCCAAATACGCCGAGACCGTCGGTGTTCAAGCTGTCCTTTTGGTCACGCCTTACTACAATAAATGCACACAGGCCGGGCTCGTGGCGCACTATTTGAAGATTGCAGACTCGATCAACACGCCCGTGCTTTTGTATAATGTGCCGGGGCGCACGGGCGTCAACATTTCCCCCGAAAGTTATTTCAAACTTTCCAAACACCCGCGAATCGTCGCAGCCAAAGAAGCCGGCGGAGATTTCACGGGGATTTTGCGGACGAGAAAACTTTGCGGCTCCGACCTGGCTATTTATTCGGGCAACGACGACCAAACCGTCCCGATTCTTTCTCTCGGCGGCAGCGGTGTCATTTCCGTCCTGGCCAACGTCGCGCCGTATGAAACTCACATGATGTGCCAAAATTATTTCGACGGAAAAGTCGACGAGGCCGCGCGTTTGCAGATCGATTACTGCGATTTGATCGACGCGCTCTTTTGCGAAGTCAATCCCATTCCCGTCAAAGTTGCGATGCGTCTCATGGGCTGGAACGTCGGCGAATTGCGCATGCCGCTTTGTGAGCCCGAACCCAAACACCTGGAGCAAATTAAATCCGCGCTCAAAGCTCACGGGCTGATTTAAAAGGAGAAGCCAATGAAAAAAATTTTTTCCCTGCTGATAATGCTGGCGGTGTTCGTCGCCTCGTCGAGTGCTTTTGCCGCCTTCGAGGAAAGCATCGAGGACGACGTTGACCTTGGAGCCGTGAAAAAAATCGCCGTCGCTTATCCGAATTATTACAAGCTTGAAGAGGCCGAGCCCGAAATTTACGACTTGGCCAAAGACATCTACAACGCCGGAAGATTTACTTCGAGCCGCGAGATCGTTTCTTATGAGGAAGTGGCCGGAGCCATTCGCCGCGACACGGGCGTCGACATCTATTCCCTCGACACGCCCGAAGCCGAAAAAGTTTATCAAAAAAATATCAGCCGCTACGCCGACACCTACGTCATCACAACCGTCACGAACAATTCCAAACGCCCGTGGCTTTTCTTCTACGTTTACGACGCCAAGGACGGCAAGCTCATGTACACCTACAGCATTCAAAGCAACGTTTTGGACAAAAGCGCGAAAGATTACGGCAAGGCCGCCGAAGAATTTTTCAAACAGTTCGACACGACCGCCAAGAGAAATATGAGCAAGGAAGAACGCAAACAACTTGAGCAGAAACAAAAAGAGGCGCGAGTTTATAAACGCCACGTCGAAAAAGTCACGTACAAGACCGGCAAAGACAAACTCGACATGGTCAGGAAAAAATAATTTCACGAAAAAATTTCGGCGGACAATTCCAATCGGGTTGCCCGCTTTTTTTTGCGGCATTGACAAAAATCTTTACGCGAATAAAATATTTCAAATGCAGCAAACGGAGGCGAAAAATTTTGCTTGAAATAAAAAATCTTCACGCGGCGGCGGGCGACAAAAAAATTTTGCGCGGAGTAAATTTGAGCGTCGGCGCGGGCGAAGTTCACGTTATTCTCGGCCCGAACGGCTCAGGAAAATCCACGCTGATGAACGTTATCCTCGGCCACCCGAAATATAAAATCACGGGCGGAGAAATTTTTTTCGACGGCGAAGATTTGACCGCACTGAAAACTTTTGAGCGGGCGCGCTGCGGAATTTTTTTGTCTTTCCAAAACCCCGAAGAAATTCCGGGAATCACCGTGGAAAATATGTTGCGCACGGCCAAACAATCTCTCACGGGCGAAAAAATTAAAGTCCTCAAATTTCACAAAGAACTGCTCGCGCTGATGAAAGACTTGCAAATTTCTCCCGAATACGCCGGCCGATACATGAACGTGGGCTTCAGCGGCGGCGAAAAAAAACGCAACGAAATTCTCCAGCTCCTCACGCTCAATCCCAAACTCGCGCTCCTCGATGAAACTGATTCGGGCTTGGACGTGGACGCGGTGGAAATTGTTTCTGCGGGCGTCGCAAAATTTCACAACGAAAAAAATTCCTGCATAATCATCACGCACAACGCTCAGATTCTCAAACATTTGCCCGTGAATCGCGCACACATTTTTTTGTACGGGCGAATCGTAAAAAGCGGCGGCTCCGAACTTGTCGCGGAAGTTTCTGAACACGGTTACGCGCCGTTCGAGGTCGAGCCATGAAAAATTTTATTCAAGACATCGAGCGGGCACTTTATGACGTGCGCGACGCGGACAAATCGATTTACAAGAGCGACGCGGGCTTGACGGAAGAAATTATCCGCGACATTTCCAAACGAAAAAATGATCCGCCGTGGATGCTCGACTTCCGCCTGAAATCTTTGGAAGTCTACAAAAAAATTTCTCTGCCGGCGTGGGGCCCGAATATCAGCGCGCTCAACATGGACGAGATCGTCACTTACGTCAAGCCGAACGCCAAACAGGTCGACGATTGGTCGCAGGTGCCCGACGATATCAAAAAAACTTTCGACAGGCTGGGCATCCCCGAGGCCGAAAAAAAATCGCTGGCGGGCGTCGGCGCACAATACGATTCCGAGGTCGTCTATCACAGCATTCAAAAACGGCTGACGGATTTGGGCGTCGTCTACACCGACATGGAGACCGCGCTCGTCGAACACGAAGATATCGTTCGCGAATATTTTATGACGCTCGTGCCGCCCAAAGATCACAAGTTCGCCGCGTTGCACGGAGCTGTTTGGTCGGGCGGTAGTTTCGTTTACGTTCCGGCCGGCGTCGACGTGAAAATTCCTCTGCAATCTTATTTCCGTTTGAACGCTGCGGGCGCGGGTCAATTTGAGCACACGCTGATTATCGTCGAGCCGAACGCTTCGTTGCATTTCATCGAGGGTTGCTCTGCTCCGAAATACAATGTCACGAATCTTCACGCCGGCTGCGTCGAACTTTTTGTCAAGGAGGGCGCACGGCTCAGATATTCCACGATTGAAAATTGGTCGCGCAACATGATGAACCTCAACACCAAACGCGCGCTCGTCGAAAAAAATGCTCTCGTCGAATGGGTCAGCGGCTCTTTCGGCTCGCACGTGTCGATGTTGTATCCTTGCTCCGTCCTCCACGGCGAAGGTGCTCGCGCTGAATTCACGGGCGTCACTTTTGCGGGCAGAGGACAAAATCTCGACACGGGCGCGATTGTCATTCACGCCGCCCCGAAAACTTCCGCCAACATAAACACGCGAACGATTTCAAAATCCGGCGGCGCGGCAACTTATCGTTCGGCCGTCAAAGTCACGAGGAACGCTCCGTTTGCAAAATGCTCCGTCAACTGCGAATCGCTCATGCTCGACGATCAATCCCGCTCGGACACTTTGCCCGTCATGGATATCGAAGGCGACGAGGCGGACATCGGACACGAAGCAAAAATCGGGCGCATTTCCGAGGAAGCAATTTTTTATCTCACGGCTCGCGGCATTTCCGAAGACGAGGCTCGCGCGATGATCGTTCGCGGCTTCGTCGAACCGATTGCAAAAGAGTTGCCGCTCGAATACGCCGTGGAAATGAATAACCTGATAAATTTGGAGCTGGAAGGTCAGCTGTAAAAATTTTTCCCGTCGGCCGAAAGGGTCGGCGTTTTTTATTTGACTTGCGAATTTTTCAACGCGCGGCTAAAATATAATCGTCCGCAAAATTTTTTTGAAACGTATCGGCCGAAGGGAAGACGACTAATGAAGACGCAGGCTCCGAAAAAAAATATCCTCGTTAAGGCGGCAATCGCCCTGCCGATGATTCTGGCGGTCATCTTCGCGGGAATTTATTTCAATCTCTCCGGAATTTTTCGTGAGCCGCCTAAAGTCGAAATTCAGCCGCTGAACAATTTCAAAAAAACTTTGCACGTGGTGACCGACAACGATTACGCGCCCTACTCTTACGTCGACGAGAACGGAAAATATCAGGGCTACGACGTGGAGATGATGAACGAGATTGCAAACCGCCTGCAGATGAATTTGGATTTGTCGCTGATGGATTGGAACGACGCGAACAAAATTTTCTTAAGCGGCGGCGCGGACATCATCATGAACATGGAAAGCGATTTGATCATAAATAATCCTGAAATCATCGCGACTCTCCCGACGACCGAAAAACAATACGTCGTTTACGGGCGGAAAAATATTTCTTCCGTGGCCGAACTTTACGGGCGACGCGTGGCTTCTCTTCACAAAATGCCGGGTCTCGGTCTCGACGACGAAATTTCTTACGTTCACTCTTACAAAAAAATTTTTGAAGGCCTGAAGAGCGGCGAGTATGAATTTGCAATTTGCCCCATTCAAGTCGGCGGCGCGTTCCTGGAAAATTTGGACATCAACGACGTCTTCGCGAGCTACGCCGTCCAACACGTTTACGGGACGCTGGCCATGCACCCCGAAGATACTCAGTTGCGCGTCAAAGTCAACGCCGTCTTGATTCAAATGCAACAGGAAGGTCGGCTCGACGCCCTCAAAAAAAAATGGATCGTCAATCGCTACGAAAACATCACGCTCGAAGAAATGGTCACGTCGCGTCCGTGGCTCATCGCGCTGATTATTTCCAGTTTCCTTTTCGTGATTCTTTTGATCGGTTACAGCGTCATGCAGGTGCGCTACGTCCGTTCGCAGGAAGAATACACGCAGCAACTTCAAGAACATTACGATACGATAAAACTTCAGGGCGAGGAGCTCAAACTTCAGCAGAAAGAATTAATCGCGCAGAAAGAACGAGCCGAGGAAGCCAACAAAGCCAAATCAACTTTCCTGTCCAACATGAGCCACGATATCCGCACGCCCATGAACGCAATCGTCGGCTACCTCAACCTGGCAAAAGATCTTCACAAAGTTTGCGAGGCCTGCCCGCTGTATCGGAACGAGCCGTGCAAAAATAATATCCCCGACAGAATGTTTGACTTCCTGAAAAAAATCGACGCCTCAAGCCAGCACCTTCTCGCGCTGATAAACGACGTGCTGGAGATGAGCCGGATTGAATCGGGCAAAATGGAATTGGAGCTCGCGCCCGTCGATATCGTCGAGACCATGGAAGAAGTTCAAGACATGTTCGCCACGCAGATGAAAGGCAAAAATATTTCTTTCAGCGTGGAAGCCGCCGTCGAAGAAAAATTCGTCGTGTGCGACAAAAACCGTCTCAACCGCGTGCTGCTGAATCTTTTGAGCAACGCTTACAAGTTCACGCCCGAAGGCGGAAAAATTTCCGTCAAGCTCAATCAACTGAACGTGGAGGATAACGTCGTGAACTTTGAGCTGTGCGTCAAGGACAGCGGAATCGGAATGACGCCCGAATTTGCCGCAAAAGTTTTCGAGGCCTTTGAACGCGAAAGAACTTCCACCGTCAGCAAAATTCAAGGCACGGGGCTGGGCATGGCGATTACGAAAAGTATCGTCGACATGATGAACGGCACGATTAAAGTTATCACCGCGCCCGGCGAAGGCACCGAATTTGTCATCAACTTCAGCTTCAAAATCGCCGACGAGATGCGCGAAAAAGTTATCGCCGAAAACAAAAAGGCCTCCCGCGTCATCGACTTCACCAACAAAAAACTTTTGCTCGTCGACGACATCGAAGTCAACCGAGAGATCGCCAAAATGCTCCTGGAAAGCGAAGGCTTCATCGTCGACACCGCCGCCGACGGAAAAGACGCCGTGGAAAAAGCCGCGGCCAATATCTACGACGCCGTGCTCATGGATATTCAAATGCCGATAATGAACGGTTACGAGGCCGCCAAAAAAATTCGCGAGCTTTCGGACAAAAAATTTTCGCAAGTCCCGATTGTCGCCATGACCGCCAACGCCTTCAGCGAGGACGTGAAAGCCGCACTGGAAGCCGGCATGAACGCGCACATCGCCAAACCAATCGACGTGCCGAAGATGATGGAGACGCTGGCAAAAATTCTTCCCGCTTAAATCAAAAAAAAAATTTCCCCCGCGACTTGCGAGGGATTTTTTTGTGCAAAAAATTTTATTCTTCGGTGCGCGGCGTCAAGTCCGAGGCTTTGAGTTTGCCTTGTTTTTTTCGTTCGGCAAATTCAGCCGTGGCCGTGAAGAGCGCGTCGCTCGAAGAATTCAGAGCCGTCTCGCACGAATCTTGCAACACGCCGATGATGAAGCCGACGCCGACGACCTGCATTGCGATATCGTTATCGATTCCGAAACTCGAACAGGCCACGGGGATCAAAAGGAGTGAGCCGCCCGCCACGCCCGAAGCTCCGCACGCGCCGACCGTAGAGATGATACACAAAAGTAAAGCTGTCGGCATGTCAACGGAAATTCCCAACGTGTGCGCCGCCGCCAAAGACAAGACAGCAATCGTTATCGACGCGCCCGCCATATTTATCGTCGCGCCCAACGGAATTGAAATCGAATACAAATCTTCGTTCAAGCCCAAACGTTTGCAAAGGCTCATGTTCATGGGAATGTTGGCCGCGCTCGACCGTGTGAAGAAAGCATAAATCCCGCTCTCTTTCAACGTGGCCAAGACCAAAGGATACGGATTCATTCTCAGCTTGAAGAAAACGATTATCGGGTTCATGATGAGTGCAACGGAGAAGAACGCGCCCAAAAGTACCGCCAAAAGTTTTGCGTAGCCCAAGAGTGCGTCGACGCCGCTGGTTACGATTGCGTCCGCGACCAAACCCATGATTCCGAACGGAGCGAAACGAATCACCCATTGCACAACTTTTGTCACGGCCTTTGCCAAATCGCCCAAAGCATTTCTGAGCTCGTCGCCCGCGTGACGGAAAGCCAAACCCATGATCACGCCCCACGCCAGGATTCCGATGTAATTTGCAGTCGTCAGCGCGTGTATCGGGTTGTCGACGACGTTCATTATGACGTTCTGTAAAACTTCGATGATTCCGCCCGGCGGAGTGATTGTCGTGTCCGCGTCGATTTGCAGCTTCAATTTCGTCGGGAATAAAAATGAGGCCGTGACCGCCACCAGCGACGCCAAAAAAGTTCCGATGACATAAAGTTGGATTATCGGTTTCATCGTCGCGTTCGATTCGGATTTTTGGCTCATGGCGTTCATGACCAGCACGAAAACCAAAATCGGCGCGACACCTTTCAGCGCGTTGACGAAGAGCTTGCCGAAGACCGCGATGATCGGCACCACGAACGGCACGAACAACGCCAGAAAAATTCCGATGACCAAACCGACGGCGATTAATTTTATCAGCGCAGTCTCGCCGTAAACTTTTGTGACCTTTGACAGCAATTTGCTCCCTCCCAAAAAAAATTTCCCCCGCATTATACAACCGATTCACTCAACGCGCAAACATTGAAAAATAAATCGCCGGCAAATATAATCGGCTCAAAAAAATTTCACGAGGTAATTTTCATGCACAAGATTTTGGAAGAAGTTTTGCGCGAGGCAACCGTCCTTGAGGCGGCGAAAAAATTTTCTCGGCGCGGAGAATTTTTGATTTACGGCGTGGCGGGCGTGCAAAAAATTTTGGTGACGGCGGCGGCCTTCGAGCTCAAACCTCGCCCGACAATAATTTTGGTCGACGAACGAGAAAAAATTTCTGCGTGGCGCGACGACTTAACAGAACTTTCAAGCGCGGAAATTTTCGAGCTGCCCGAACAGGATTTGGTCGACGTTCAAGCTTCGACCGTCGGGCTGGAGCGGCAAGCAAAACGTTTGGAAATTTTGGCGCGGCTGCTGCGCGGGGAAAAAATAATCGTGTTGGCTTCGGCGGCGGCGGCCGTGAAAAAAGATTTCTCGCGGGAAAATTTTTTGAAACTCCAACTGCGCGTCGAAGTCGGACAAAATTTGTCGCTGGAAAAATTTTTGCTCAAGCTCAGCGATTTGGGTTACGAGCGCGCCGACGAGGTCGACTCAATCGGAAAATTCAGCGTTCGCGGCGGTATCGTCGACATTTTCCCGATAAACGAGCCGACGCCTTGCCGTGTGGAATTTTTCGGCGACGAGATCGACTCTTTGCGCGAAATTGATCTTGAAACTTTGCGCTCGAAGAAAAAAATTCAGGCCGCGACGATTTTGCCGATAAAAAATTTTTCTGCGACGGGCGAACCGTTTTTGACGTGCGCGGGCGACGGCGGCACGATTATTTTTGACGAGCCCGCAAGAATTTTCGAGGCGATAAAAAAATTGACGGCCGAAGATCCCGACCTCAAGAAAAAAATTTTTTCGTTCGCCGAGCTCGTCCAAAGTTCGCGCTCAAGCACGCTGATTCACCTGGAACTGATGCTGAAAAAAATTCGCGGGCTGGAGCCGACGGAAAATCTCGGAATCACCGCTGCAAACGTCACGGGCTTCCAAGGCCAAACGAAATTTTTTTTGGAGGAAATGGAGCGGCTGGTCGAACTCAAGCAAAAAATTTTTCTCGTCTTCGCGAGTCAATCAAAAATGCTGGGCATGGAAAAACTTTTGGCGGAAAAAAATCTGCGCGGGATAAATTTTCTTCTCGGCAACTTGAGCGACGGATTTTCCTTGCCCAACGCAAAGCTGACCGTGCTGACGGAGAAAAATATTTTCGGCGGAGAAGTTCGGCGTCGACGGAAAACTTTTGCGGGCGCGGGCGATAAAATTAAACATTTCAGCGACATCAAGCCCGGCGATTACGTCGTGCACGTCGAAAACGGAATCGGGAAATATTTGGGCGTCGAAACTTTGGACTTCAACGGCACGCGCAAAGATTTTCTGCAAATTCAATACGGCGGCGCGGACAAACTTTTTATTCCCGTCGAGCAAGTTCAATATCTGCAGAAATATATTTCGGACGACGACGCGGCTCCAAAACTTTCGCGGCTCGGTTCGGGCGATTGGGCAAAAGCAAAGTCGAGAGCCTCGGCCGCCGTCGAAGACATTGCCGAAAAACTTTTGGAACTTTACGCAAAGCGCGAGAAGGCTCCGGGTTTTGCCTTCGACGAAGACGACGCCACGCAACGCGAATTCGAGGACGCTTTCCCCTACGAAGAAACTTCAGACCAGATTCGCGCCGTCGAAGAAATTAAACGCGACATGGAACGCCCGCGCCCGATGGACAGATTGATTTGCGGCGACGTCGGCTTCGGCAAAACGGAAATTGCGATTCGCGCGGCGTACAAGGCGGCAATGAACGGCAAGCAATGCGCGGTGCTCGTGCCGACGACGGTTTTGGCTCAGCAGCATTATCAAACTTTCTCGGAGCGATTCGCGGGCTTCCTGCCGACGGTCGACGTGATTTGCCGCTTCCGTTCCGCCAAAGAGCAGCGCACGACTTTGCAAAAGGTTCGCGCGGGTCAGGTCGACGTGTTAATCGGCACGCACTCAATTTTATCGCGGCGGATTCAGTTCAAAGATTTGGGCTTGCTGATAATCGACGAGGAGCACCGCTTCGGCGTCAAGCAAAAGGAACGGATTCGGGAGATGAGCGTGGGCGTCGACGTGCTGACGTTGAGTGCGACACCGATTCCGCGGACGCTGCACATGAGTTTGGTCGGCGCGAGGGATATGAGTTTGATTGAAACCGCGCCCGCCGAAAGATTCCCCGTTCAAACTTACGTGATTGAGGACGACGACGAAATTATTGCCGAGGCCGTTCGCAGGGAGATTCGTCGCGGCGGTCAAGTTTACTTCGTGTACAATCGCATTGAGACGATTGACATCATGAGCGCGCGCTTGGCTCAGCTGGTGCCCGAAGCAAAAATTCGGACGGCGCACGGGCAAATGTCCAACGACTTGCTGGAAAATATCATGATGGATTTTTACGAGGGCGCGTTCAATGTTTTGCTGTCGACGACGATAATCGAGAGCGGGCTGGACGTCGCCAACGCCAACACGATTATCGTTTACGACGCGGACAATTTCGGGCTGGCTCAGCTTTATCAAATGCGCGGGCGCGTCGGGCGTTCGAGTCGGATGGCGTTCGCGTATTTCGTTCACCGCGCGGAAAAAATTTTGGGCGAGACAGCGGAGAAGAGACTTCAAGCCATGAGAGAGTTCGCGCAGCTCGGCGCGGGATTCAAAATCGCCATGAGAGATTTGCAGATTCGCGGCGCGGGAAATTTGCTCGGCGCACAGCAGCACGGACACATCGCCGGCGTCGGCTTTGAAATGTATTGCCAACTTTTGGAGGAGGCCGTCCAAAAACTTCAAAATAAATCGGCGGAAAAAATCAACGAGCCCGACCCGATTATTTCCCTCCCGACCGAAGCTTTCATCAACCGCGAATACATTTCAAACGCGGGCGACAAGATAGAAATTTATCGGCGGCTGGCTGTCGTGCGCGAAGAACGCGAGCTGAAAGATTTGCGCGAGGAACTGACGGATCGTTTCGGGAAAATCACCGAGCCCGTCGAAAATCTTTTGCAGGTCGCGCTGATTCGATTGGCCGCAAAAAATTTGGGCGTGCTCTCGATCAAAGAACAAAATTTGCGCGTGGAGTTTGTCTTCTCCGATTTGAAAAAAATTTCGGCGGACGGAATCATTTGGTTGAACAAAACTTTCCGCCGCGATTTTAAATTCCTCGAAACGTCGCAAAGAATTTTCCTGACCTTTTGGACGAAAAAAAATCTCCTCAGCAAAATTTCGGACGTGCTGAAGAGTTTGACGCCGTGAAAAATTTTTTGACGCCTTAAGAAGTTCGTGCGGCTTTCATCGCCAATTTGTTCGCGTACATTTCCTCGTCCGCGCGTTTGAAAACTTCTTCGGCCGATTTATCTTTTTCGGGCTCGAAGACAGCCACGCCGACCGCCGCCGAAACTTTTTCCCACAAAGCCAGCGACTCGTTGGAAAGTTTGTGCTCCATTTCGGATTTGAATTGCGCGACGAAATATTTGCTCAAGGAAACTTTTTCGTTCTCCAAAATCACGACGAATTCATCGCCGCCGATTCTGAAAACATTTTCCGCGCCGAAAACCGCGCACGTCAGTCGGCAGGCGTTCTTCAGGTAAGTGTTGCCGGCTTCGTGGCCGTAAGTGTCGTTGACGCGCTTTAAAAAATTTACGTCGACCATGATGATGCAAAAGTTTGCGTTGCCCGCGGAAATTTTTTTGTCGAGCTCGGCGACTTCCTCGGTGTAAGCCGTTTTATTTTTCACGCCGGTGAGAGAATCTTTGTGGGCGATTTCGTCCATGGCAAAAACTTTTACGCGCATGTCGGCCACTTGAACTTTTGCGCGCTGCAGGTGCTCCAGATATCTCAAAAAATTTTCCGTCGTGCGAAGGAGAGCCCGATATAAATTTTCTATCTCGTCGCCCGTGTGAATCTTTAAACTTTTTATGCTGTCGATATTTTTTGCACGAGCGGCCGCGCTGTCATAAGAAAAATTTCCCGCGCAATAAGCAATCGAGTTGACGGGCAAGATGACGTTGTTTTCCACGAAGGAACGCCCCAGCGCGAAGATAAAAACGAAGCAACCCGCGAAAAGTGCCAGCAACTTGATAAAAAAAGCGTGCGTGTAATCGACGAGAGGATCCATTGAAAAATCGACGGCGACATAACATTGGCAACGACCCGCGCCGTCATAAACGGGCTTTAGGAGCGTGAGCAGGTAGCCGTATTCGTCATCGGTGATGATCGGCGGAACGGGTCTGCCGGCCAGCAAATCGTCGCGATAAATTTTTAAACCTTCTTCCAGCTCGACGACTTGGCCGGGTTTGTCCGCCTCGACGTAAGCCGCGTTCAAATCGAAGACGACGTGGCAGCCGTCCTCCAAAATTTTGTAAACGTAAAGATATCGGGCGTCGGTCGCAGAATTTTTTATCGCGTAAAGTTTTTCTTCGGTCTCTTTGTAGCCGGGAGCCTCGCGCCCGAATTTTATAAAGTTGTCGACGCGGTAAGGATTAATTTCGCTGACGGCGACCGTGACCATTCCGTCGACCATTTTAATTCTGTCGTCGACCGCCGCGTTTTTGAAGAGGAGATAACTTATCAGCGCGATGGAAGCGGACGCGAAGAGAGAACTCAACATCAAAATCGCCAGCGTCTTCGTTCGCAGCGATGCCGTAAGATAACTTTGCTCGCTGACGACGCGTTTCATTTCTTCGGTGAGCGGTGCCTGTCTTTGACCCAGCTCGCGAAAACTTTTTTTGATCGGCGCGGGCGTCAACTTGACCAGCACGAATGCCAACAAGACCGCAAAAGTTTTATCCAAAAATTCCGTGAAAAGATTTGGGACGTAGCCCGATTCAAAATCGTTGACGGAGTTTAAAAAGTTCGTCGAGTTCAAAAAATCCGCGATGAACAAGTCGAGAGTCCCCGACATGAAAGTCAGCGACGGCACGATGATCAAAAGTTTTGCGAAGCTGTCAAAAAATCCTCGCCGCGCAAAAAAAGCCGTGAAGATCGCCACGAAAACATTGACGGAGCAAAAATACATTTCCGACGGCTCGACGAAAGATTTTAGCAGATTCGTGAAGAACCCGACGGCGATTCCCGGCACGTAGCCGCCCAAAGCCGCGATAAAAATCGTGCCGCTCGTGTCCAAATAAATCGGCAGGTCAAAAATTTTTGCGGCCGCCGACCCGACAAGATTTAAAATCAATCCGCCGAGACAAATTAAAAAAAGTTTTCCGTCAAACACATCACGCGCTTCCTTCTTCGAAAAAATTTTCCAAATTATATCACACATTGTCCGCGGCGGCAGATTTTTTTTGAGCGATGTGATATAATCGACAAAATTTTTTCAGATTAAGGAGCGCATTCATTGCAAGTACTTTACAACTTCGCGGCGATTCTCGTCGTGATTCTAATCATTCCCGTGTTCATGATTCGAGCGATTCGTGAGCGCGGCTTCGTCGAGAGGATCAAACAGAGTTTCGGCTTCTTCCCCAAGGGCGCACTTGACCCCGTCGCGAAAAAAAATTGTATCTGGGTGCACGCGGCCTCCGTGGGTGAAATCGTGGCGACCAGCCCGCTCATCAAAGAATTCCGCCGCGAATTTCCCAAGTCGCCGATTCTCGTTTCGGTCGTTACGACTTCGGGCTACGAGATGGCCAACCGAATCATCAAGGACGCCGACAGCATAATTTATTTCCCGCTGGATTTGCCGTTCGTTTCGGCTCACGTTTTCAAAAAAATTTTCCCGCGCGTTTTCCTAAACGTCGAGACGGAACTTTGGCCGAACTTTTTAAAAGCCGCCAGAGAAAATCGCGTGCCCGTGATGATGGTTAACGGCCGAATCTCCGAAAAGAGCGTCAAGCGTTACAAGTACATGTTTTCCATTTTGCGCGACATGATCGGCACCGTCAAACTTTTTGCCATGGCCTCCGGCGTCGACGCCGGCTACGTCAAAGAATTGGGGGCGCCCGAAGAACTCGTGACCGTCACGGGCAACACGAAATTCGATCAAACTTACACGGACGTCACGGACGATCAGCGCGAAAAAATTTTGTCGGACATGGGTTTGACGGGCTCGACGGAAATTTTTTTGGCGGGCTCAACTCATCGCGGCGAAGAAAATTTTGTTCTCAAAGCTTTCAAGGCGATTCGCGAAAATCATCCCAAAGCTCGGCTCGTCATCGCTCCCCGCGAACTTTTAAGAACCCGTGAAGTCGTCGCTCTTTGCAAAGCTGCGGGTTTCACCGTCGGCACTCGAACAGAACTTCAGAAACGTCCGCCCGCGAACGAAGACATAATTATTTTGGACACAATCGGCGAGCTGGGAAAAGTTTACAGCGTCGGCAACGTGATTTACGTCGGCGGAAGTTTGATTTCTCACGGCGGCCACAACATCTTGGAGCCGGCCGCGCACGGCAAAGCAATAATCGTCGGCCACCACATGGAAAATTTCAAAGACTTGCACGCGCTCTTCAAAAATCGCAACGCCTGCGTGACCGTAAACGACGCCGATGAACTCGCCGCGCAAGCCAAAAAACTTTTCGACGCGCCCGAAGAAAGACGACGCCTTGAAGAAGAGACAATTAAAATTGTTCACGAAAACCGCGGAGCCTCCCGCAAGTCTGCAATCCTCTTGCGACAAATGCTGACCGAATACGAGGCAAAAGAAAACGCCCGCCACCTGCGCACGACGGAAAAAATCGAGAACGTCCAAACATATTTTTTGAAATTGATTCACGACGAGGACATCAGCGGCTACTTCGACCGCCTGATAATTTTTATTTTATATTTCGTCTCGCTCGTCTACAAAGGCCTGGTCGATTTGCGCTTGCTGGGTTATCAGCTCGGTTTTTCGGGCAAGGAGCGATTGAATTGCTTCGTGATAAGTTTGGGCAACATAACCGTCGGCGGCACGGGCAAAACTCCCACGGCTCAACGGCTGGCAAAAGAAATTCGCGACATGGGCTATCGCGTCGTCATTTTGAATCGCGGCTATCGAGCAAAATTTTACGGCGAAGTCGGAATCGTCAGCGACGGAAAAAATTTGAACATGGACGCGACGCAGGCCGGCGACGAAGCTTACATGCTGGCAAAACATCTGCCGAACGTCCCGGTTTTGATTGGCGCACGCCGAGCCGTCACGGGTCAATACGCCATAGAAAATTTCGGCGCACAAGTCGTCATCCTCGACGACGGCTATCAACATTGGCAAGTTATCCGCGACTTGGATATTCTTTTGATCGATGCGGTCTCCGTCTTCGGCAACGGCCATTTGCTTCCGCGCGGAACTTTGCGAGAATCAATCAGCCACATCAGCCGCGCAGACGTTTGCCTCATGACCAAAGTTGATCAGGCAGCCGAAGGTTCACGCGATGTGATTCGTCAGACCGTCCGCAAATATAATTCGTCCGCGCTCCTGGTCGAAAGCATTCACGAGCCGCGCAGATTGATTCCTCTTGCCAAATGGTCGACGTCTTTGGTCGGCGAAGAAATTTCCGTCGCGACGATTGCCGGGCGAAAAGTTATGGCCGTCTCGGCGATAGGTAACCCCGCGTCGTTTGAAAGAACGCTTCGAGATTTGGGCGCGGAAATTATTTCGAGCCTGCGTTACCCCGACCACCACGACTACACGCTCATGGAAATGGAAGATATTTTTCGTCGGGCGGATTCTTTCGGCGCGGAAATGATCATCGTGACGGAAAAGGACGCCGTGAAAATTCCCGACGAGGTCGCCAAAGAAAACTGGCCGATTCCAATTTTCGTCATCAGCGTCGAAGTTAAATTTCAATCGGGCGCGGACGACTTCAAAAAACTTTTGCGCGAGCGGCTGGCTGAAAAAGTCGGAAAAAAAGATCGGAGACTGACTATAAAGAGTCAAGCAAAATCTAAAAAAGATTCGCCGGTTCTTTG
>CAMNFC010000004.1 GCA_946536925.1 uncultured Selenomonadales bacterium
CGGCCGAATGGGGCGCGATGATGAACAACGGCCGCTCCATGTTGCAAACCGCGCCGTGGATAATCTTGGCTCCCGGCACCGCAATTTTCATAACGGTCGCGACGTTCAATCTTTTGGGTGACAAGCTACGAGATTTTTTCGACGGGCAAAAAATTTAAAAACTTTCTTGACAAAATTTGTCCGCAAATATAAAATTCTGTTCAAGAAATTTTCGTTATAAAAAAATTTTTTGAGGAGGGATTTTTTATGAAGAAGTTTGCGTGGTTGATGTTGGCGATGTTTGCGGTGGTGACTTTCGTTTTGCCCGCCTCAAGCGTCGAAGCCCGCATGTGTTTCCGTTGCGACGGCAAAGGCTACATTGAAACTTACGAATACGACTCGAAGACACCCAACTACAGCGGAGGCCCGCGCAAGCCCGGCTACACCAAACGGGAAACTTGCCCCTCTTGCGGCGGCAGCGGTCGAAAGTGAGTAACGCGCCATGAAAAAATTTTTCGCGGCAATTCTTTTTGCGTTGATGATTTTGCCCGCGCTGACGGTCGAGGCGGCTTATGTAACTGTGCCGAATTTTTATAACATGGCCGTCAACAAATATCACAAGCGAATCGAATTCAACGGGATGGATCAGCTCTCTCACAACGGCGTGAAATATACGCGCTGGAATTATACCGTGTGCGACGGCGAGACGAGCAAATACGTCAACAAATATTTGAAGCGGCTCGACTCCAAACACAAAATCAGCTTGGTCGGCAGCAACGGCAATAATTGGTTCTTCGTCTACAGCGGCGGGCAAGCAAAATATCTCAAGGCTCTTAACGGAAGTTTCCACATTCACGTCGGCGTTTCGGGAAATCGGGTCGTGGTGGATATGGTTGCCGGAATGTATCCTCAATAATTTTCTAAAAAAAAAATTAAGCCCCCAATTTTTTTCGGTGGGGGCAATTTTTTTTGCGCTCAACAATTTCCGGGATAAACAAAATTTAAATGACGCTTTGCAACTTCCACGAGCTCATAAATTTTTTCAACGGGCGTCGGCGGAATGTTCGTGACTTTGTAGCGCGGAAAAAATCGGCTCACGTGCAACGGAATATCTTTTGAAATTTGAGCCAGCCAGGAAGATTCGCGCTCCATGTCTTCGGCCGAATCGTTCAAAGTCGGGACAATCAGCGTCGTCACTTCCACGTGGCAACTTTTCGCGCAAAGTTCAATCGTCCGCTTAACCGTCTCGAAATCGCCGCCGAGCACGGAATAAATTTTTTGGCTGAAACCTTTCAGGTCGATGTTGAGCGCGTCGATGAGCGGCAAAATTTTTTTCAACGCGGCGGGCGCGACGGTTCCGTTGGTGACCAAAACACTTTTCAGCCCGCGAACTTTCAAAAGCTCGGACGTGTCGCGGACAAATTCGTAACTTATGAACGGCTCGTTGTAGGTGAAGGCGACGCCGATATTTTTTTGCTCCGCGAGTTCGGCCGCCAACGCGACGAGTTCTTCGGGCGAAATTTTTTTCGTCGGGAAAGTCGAATCCGCCATTGAAATTTCAAAGTTCTGGCAAAAAGGACAGTTCAAATTGCAACCGTAGCTGCCGACCGAAAGAATCCGACTGCCGGGAAAAAATTTGTACAGCGGCTTCTTTTCAATCGGGTCGAGAGCAATGGAAGTTATCGCGCCGTAGTTGAGCGCAAAAATTTTTTCGCCGTCATTGATTCGCGCCCGACACGCGCCGATTTCCCCGACGGCCAGCCGACAATGCTTCGGGCAAATCTCGCAAATTTTTTTCTCCATGACAAAACCTCCGCGCTTGTGCTAAGATTATCGCCGACAAAGTTTGATGAGGATTCGCTCCAAAATTTCGACGTTCGCGCGACCCGTCTTGAGTTTGAAGTCCGCCTCCGCCAGCTCGACGAAAACTTCTTCCAAAATTTTTTCGCGATAAGTTTTCGCGGTCTCGCCGAGTTTTTGCGCGATGTACGGATTCATTTCCAGCGGCTCGCCCAAACGTCGTCCGAAAATTCCTTGCGCGATGAAAAATTTTGCTCGCAGGAGCCGGCGCACGTGATTGGCCAGGAGCGTCACGACCAGCGGGATTTTCGGCGGGAACTTTGCCTGCATTTTCAAAAGGTAAATCGCTTTCTTCAATTTTTTTTCGTCGACGGCGTCGGTCAGCGCGAAATTTGAAACTTCGGGCGGCGCGAGCATATTCTTCCGCAAATCGGCCGCAGTGATCTCTTTGCCCGTGACGTTGAGCGCGACCTTGTCCAATTCGTTTTCAAGATACCACAGAGAAATTTCCGGCAAAATTCCGAGCCGCTCGTTGAAGTGTCGCCGAGCCTCGCCGCGCATGATTTTTCCCAGCGACAAAAGTTTTTCGTTGAGCCAGTCGTCGACTTCCCACGGCCGCAACGGATCCGCCTCCAACGCCGCGCCGACCTGCGAAATTATTTTGTAAAGCTTGCGCCGTTTGTCCGCCGTCTTCGCCGTGAAGATTACAAAATTTTTCGGCTGCATGTCCCGCAAAATATTTTCGAGCCGTTCAAAATTTTTTTCGCCGCTGAAAAAAGTCGCGTTCTTGACGAGCACAACATTTTTCGAGCCGAAGAACGGCGAGCTGTCAATCGCGCTGATAATTTCGCCGGCCGCGGGCTTCGTGTCGCAATCAAAAATCGTCAGCTCGGTTGCCTTGTCGACGTCGAGCCGCTCAAAAATTTTTTCCCGCGCCTTGTCAATAAAAAAAGTTTCCGCGCCGCTGAGGAGATAAACATTTTTGACTTCGCCGTCGAGCGCGCTCATAAATTCTTTGAACTTCATGCTGTCACCTCAAGGAGATGTTTTAAAATGATTTTTCGCGACGTCCGCGCCGAGATCGACCTCGACGCCATCCGCCACAATTTTACGCAAATCCGCCGCCGAATCAATCCCGCGTCCAAACTTTGCGCCGTCGTCAAGGCCAACGCTTACGGGCACGGCGCGGTTGAAGTTTCAAAAGTTGCCGTCGAGTGCGGAGCAGATTTTTTGGCGGTCGCCACCGTCGACGAGGGTTTGGAACTTCGCCGCGAAAATTTTTCTTTGCCGATTTTGATTTTGGGATTGGTTCCGCACAGCTCGGCAGAAATTATCGTCGAAAAAAATTTGACTGCTGCCGTCGCGGATTTTTCTCTCGCCGAAAAAATTTCAGCCGCCGCCGTCAAATTCGACACGCCCGCGAAAGTTCATCTGAAAATTGAAACGGGCATGGGCAGAATCGGAATTGCTCCCTCGGAAGCCGTTGAGCTTGCAAAAAAAATTTCACGCCTGCCGAACGTCGAGCTTGAAGGAATTTTTTCTCACTTCGCGGACGCCGACAATCTCGACAGAACTTTCACGAACCGCCAGATAAAAATTTTCTCCGACGTCGCAAAAAAAATTCGTGCCGTCGTCAACGTAAAAATTTTTCACATCGCCGAATCCGCCGCGGCTCTCGATATCCCCGAAGCTCATTTCGACATGGTGCGTTCGGGAATCATAAATTACGGGCTGTATCCTTCCGCCGATGTTCGCCGAACGATTGAGCTCAAGCCGGCCATGAAACTCGTCGCCAAAATTGTTTTCCTTAAAAAAATTTCTGCGGGCACGTCGATTGGTTACGGCCGAGATTTTGTCACGAAGCGCGATTCTCTGATTGCGACGTTGCCGCTGGGTTACGCCGACGGTTACATCCGCGCGTACAAAAATTTTCACGCCGAAGTTCGCGGAAAGCTTGCGCCTCTTGCCGGGCGAGTTTGCATGGATCAGACGATGCTCGACGTGACGGACGTTGACGGCGTAAAAATCGGCGACGAAGTAATTTTGTTCGGCTCGGATTTAATTTCGATTGACGAGGCCGCCCGCCACTTGCAAACGATAAATTACGAGGTGACTTGTCTGGTCTCCGAAAGAGTGCCGCGGGTTTTTCTCAACGCGAAATAATTTTTCCGTCAAAAAAAATTTCTGAGCTTGGCGAAAAATTTTGCCTTCCACAGCCGAAATTTAAATTCCGTCAGCCCGAAGCGCGGCTTGCGAATGTGAACGCGATAAAGTTCAAAAGGATTCGTCTGCAAGGTGTTCAAGCCGGCCTCGCCCGTCACGGCCGTCAAATAATTTTCTTCGCGCAAAATTTTTTCCAGCTCCGCGTTGAACGCGCCGTTCGGATAAGACAGGCTGCAAATGGGCTCCAGGCCGCTCCACTCCAAAAAAATTTTTGACTCGCGAACTTGTCTGCGGCGGAAAATTTCGTCCAAAGAAGTCAGCGCAATGTGATCCGACGTGTGCGAGCCGATTTCGATTCCGCGCCGCTGCATATCCTTTACCTGTTCGAGCGTCAGGTAATTTTTTTTGCCCAGCTCGTTGGTGATGACGTAGACGACCGCCGTCATTTTATGAGCCTCCAAAATCGGCAACATCTCCGTGTAATTGTCCTCGTAGCCGTCGTCGAAGGTCAGCACGATCGGTTTGTCGGGAAGATTTTTATAACCGCGCACGGCGTGCATGAAATCGACCAAAGTTATCGTCGTATAGCCTTGCGATTGAAGATAATCCAGTTGCGCGGCGAAATCGGCGGGCGGCACGTTGTACATCTCAAAGCCGGGTTCGGGCGGCGCGTCCGTCACTTGATGATATTCCAAAATGGGGAAGCCTTCGGGCTCCGGCGAGAAAAAAAATATCGCGGCCAAAATCAAAATCGCTCCGCCGAAAAATTTCAAGTCAATCACCTCGACGATATTTTATCACGCCGAAAAATTTTTTTGCAATGTTCGGCTCACTCGTCAAAAAAAAATTATCCCCCAAGCGCGGGGGATTTTTTGTCTGCAAAAATTTTTCGTTCACTTCTTGAGCAAAATTTGTTTGGCGAGGAGGAGAATCGCCACGGCGGATTTTGCGTCAAAAATTTTTCCGCTCTCGACCATTTGCACGGCGGCGGTGAGCGGAACTTTCACGGCGTTGATGAATTCGTCGGAATCGGGGTGAATTTTCCCGGCCGTCAAATCCGTTGCGGCGTAAAGATGAATGTACTCGTCGGTGAAGCCCACGGTCGTTGCAATCGTCGTGAGCTTCCAAAATTTTCCTGCGGTGTAGCCCGTCTCCTCGGAAAGTTCGCGTTTGGCGCACTCGATCGGGTCTTCGCCCGCGACGTCGAGTTTTCCGGCGGGAATTTCCAACGTGACGCGTCCGACGGGATAACGAAATTGCCGCACGAGAATAATTTGATTGTCGGGCAAGAGAGGAATGACCGCCGACGCGCCGGGGTGTTCGATCCATTCGCGCGTAGCCGTGTGACCGTTGGGCAGCTCGACTTCATCTTTGTGCACGTGAAGCAGCACGCCGTCGAAAACTTTTTCGCCCGAAATTTTTTTCTCGACCAAAGTTTTATCTTCGTTGTCAATCAACATTTTAATCGCTCCTCAAAAAATTTTTCCGAAAATAATTTTGCCACAAAGCCGGCTCAAAATCAATGCGCCTTGACGGTTTCAACGGCGACAAATATAATTTGAGAAATTACTCGGCAAGGATGATGAATCATGGACGAAAGACCAACGAGCGTCGCGCCGCAAAGAAAAGCCGTCGCGCTCAAATATGAAGCCGAACGAGACCTCGCGCCAAAAGTCATTGCCAAAGGTCGCGGACACGTCGCCGAACACATTTTGGAAACCGCACAAAAAAATGCCGTGCCCGTCTATCAGGACAAGACGCTGGTGAACATGTTGATGGCCTTGGAGATTGACCGCGAGATTCCGCCCGAACTTTACAAGGCGATTGCCGAAGTCATGGCTTACGTCTACAAAATGGACAAGTCGCACGGGCAAGCCGCCGCCGCAAGAAGATTGGCCGCCCAACGTCGACGCTCAAGTTTATTTTAACGGAGGAATTTCGGCTTCAAGATCAACGTGACAAAATAAATCGTCGCCGCGAAAACCACAATCGTTGCGCCCGCCGCAGAATTTATTTCGTACGCCGTGACCAAACCCGCCAAGCCCGAAATCAAAGCCGCCAGCACGCTCAAAAGATGATAGCTCTTGACGGAATTTGTGACGTTGCGCGCGGCCGCCGCCGGCAAAACCAAAAGCGCGTTGATGATTAAAATTCCGACCCACTGAATGCTCAACGCCACCACGACCGCCAACAGCACCGCGAAAATCGATTCGACCCGCTGAGTTTTTATCCCGCGCGAACGAGCCAGCGTCGAGTTCACGGAAAGAATCAGCAGCCGATTGAAAAGAATCGCCCAGCTCACGAAAACGATTAACGCCACGGCCGCCAAAGAAATTAAATCGTCGCGCGTGATTGAGAGCAGGTCGCCGATTAAAAAGCGCGAAAATTTATTGAACTGCCCGCCGGCCGACATAATCATCAAACCGAGCGCGATTGCCGTCGAAGAGAAAACGCCGATGACCGTATCCGCCCCCGCGTGCGATTTATTTTTTATGTAAGTTATCAAAAGTGCGAAGCCGACGGAAAATCCCAGCAGCCCGAAAATTTCCGAGCCGACACCGAGCAGCGCACCGATTGCAATTCCCGTGAACGCGCCGTGACCGAGCGAATCCGAGAAAAAAGCCATGCGATTTGAAACGACCATCGTCGAGAGCAACCCGAAAAGCGGCGTCACCAAAATCACGGCGATTAAAGCGTTGCGCATGAATTCATATTCAAACAAAATAATCAACTCTATTTTAAAATTCGTGATACTAAGCGCAGATTGTATCAGCTTTGAAATTCTTTGCAAGTCAGGAGGAAATAATTTGATAACGATTGAAGACATCTTGGAAACGAACCGAATGATAACCGTCAATAAACTCGACGTGCGCACGATAACCATGGGAATTTCTTTGCGCGATTGTGCTCATCCGAACCTGCGCGATTTTTGCCGCAACGTTTACGACAAAATCACCCGCGCCGCAGAATTTTTGGTCACGACCGGCGAGGAGATCGAATCCGAATACGGCGTCCCGATCATCAACAAAAGAATTTCCGTTACTCCGATTGCCATTGCCGCCGAAAGTTGCAAGACGGAAAGTTACGTGCCCGTTGCCGAAACTTTAGACCGCGCGGCAAAAGAAGTCGGCGTGAATTTCATCGGCGGATTCAGCGCGCTCGTCGAAAAAGGTTACACGCCCGGCGACAGAACTTTAATCGAGTCGATCCCTCAAGCTCTGGCTTCGACGGATTTGGTTTGCAGCTCAATCAATCTTGCCTCGACGAAGGCCGGCATCAACATGGATTGCGTTCGCGAGTGCGGCGAAATTATCAAACGGACGGCGGAACTCACGCGCGACAAACAGGCTCTCGGTTGTGCAAAGTTGGTTATCTTCGCAAACGCCCCGCAAGATAATCCGTTTATGGCCGGCGCGTTCCACGGCTTGAGCGAGCCCGATAAAGTCATCAACGTCGGAGTCAGCGGCCCCGGTGTCGTCAAACATGCGCTGGAAGATTTGAAAGGCGCGAACTTCACGGAAATTGCCGAGACGATAAAAAAGACTGCGTTCAAAATTACTCGCGTGGGTCAGCTCGTCGCTCAAGAGGCCTCTCGAAGATTGGGCGTGCCGTTCGGGATAATCGATTTGTCACTGGCTCCCACGCCCGCGGTCGGCGATTCGGTCGCTCGAATTTTGGAGGAAATGGGATTGGAAGCTTGCGGTGCACCCGGCACGACGGCTGCTCTTGCTCTCCTCAACGACGCTGTAAAAAAAGGCGGACTCATGGCCAGCTCCCACGTCGGCGGCTTGAGCGGCGCGTTCATTCCCGTCAGCGAAGACGAAGGCATGATTCACGCGGTCAAGAACGGTTCGTTGTCGATTGAAAAGTTGGAGGCGATGACTTGCGTTTGCTCCGTCGGTCTCGATATGATTGCGGTTGCGGGCGACGTGAGCGCGGCGACTTTGAGCGGGATTATCGCGGACGAGGCGGCTATCGGCGTCGTCAACAACAAGACCACCGCCGTGCGATTGATCCCCGTGCCCGGCGCGAAGGTCGGCGATGTCGTCGAATACGGCGGCTTGCTCGGTCGCTGCCCGATTGTCCCCGTCAAAAATAATTGGAGCTCGGAGGCGTTCATTGCTCGCGGCGGAAGAATTCCCGCGCCCGTGAGGAGCTTGACGAATTGAAATGGAAATCACGATCAGGAAGATGAAACGCGGCGATGAAAATTTTGTCGTCGACATGATGAAAAAATTTTTTTCTTCGCCCGCAACCATAACTGACGGCTCTGAAAAAATTTTTGCGGCCAACGTAAAAAATTGTCTGGACGATTCGACCTGCGCGGACGGTTTCGTTTTCGTCGACGGAGAAAAAATTATCGGCTACGCTGTCACGGCGAAAAGTTACTCCACGGAATTTGGCGGCGAATGCATTTGGCTCGAAGATATTTTCGTCGAGGAAGAATATCGCGGGCGCGGCGTCGGCTCAAAATTTCTTCGTCACGTGAAAAAAATTTATCCGCAAAAAATTTTTCGGCTCGAATCTGAGGCGGACAGCGCGGCTCTGAATCTTTACAAACGTTTCGGTTTCCGCGAGCTGCCCTATCTGGAAATGGTTTGCGTCAAGGAGATGATATGAATGGGAGAATCACCAGGTATTCCCTTCAGCGAAAACTTTTTGGAGGCTGTCAAAGCATACGAGCCTTCGTCGACGGAGGAAGAGCTGAAAAAATTTTCGGAGGCGCTCGTCGAGGTTCTCGCGGGCGCGAGGCGCAGGATGAATTTGGACTCGCAGACGCCGTGCCAGTTTTCCGAAAAAAAATTCGAATTCATTCGCAGTATCTTGGAGTCACCCGAAATAAAATTTGAAGTCGAGGTACGGATTGAAGCTTACGGCTCGGCTCCCTTGGCTGTGATTCAAGTCTTCGAGAGCGTGGCGCGCCAATTCGATTCATCGCCAAATTTTTTTGAACGGCTGAAGGCCGGAGAAATTCTCTGGATGGGCAGAGCGGTCGCCGATTACATCATGGGCGTGCGCCTGCCGTGAGGCTTTGACATGGACGAAAAAATTTTGCGCGAAGAACTAAAAATTTTGGAAGAGACTTATCCCGATGCCTCGCCGCAGCTGACGTTCGCCTCGCCGTTCGAACTTTTAATCGCCGTGATTTTGTCCGCGCAGTGCACCGACAAACGCGTCAACCTCGTCACGCAAAGTTTATTTCCAATCGCGAACACGCCCGAAAAAATTTTGCGGCTCGGCCAAGTGAAGCTCGAAGAAATCATCAGACCGTGCGGCCTGTCGAAATCAAAATCAAAACACATCGTCGAGAGCTCAAAAATTTTGCTGGAAAGTTTCGGCGGACAAGTCCCTTCCGATTTTGACGAGCTGATAAAATTGCCGGGCGTCGGACGAAAAACCGCAAACGTCGTGACCAGCGTCGCGTTCAAAAATCCAGCCATCGCCGTGGACACGCACGTTTTCCGCTTGGCAAATCGATTGAAGTTGGCCGAAGGAAAAACACCGCTCGAAGTCGAACGCGGCCTGCAAAAAATTATTCCGCGGGAAAAATGGTCGGCGAATCATCATCGGCTGATTTGGCACGGACGAGAAATTTGTCGCGCGAGAAACCCGAAATGCTCCGTCTGTCCGCTGAAAAAAATTTGTCCGTCGTCAACGGCGTAAAAAAAAATTATCCCCCAAAGGCGGGGGATTTTTTTATTCGGCGAGCTTGATGAACGGCGCGGTGTAATTGAAGTCGACGTATTCGACGGGATGAGGATTGGTGGACAGGTCGCGCAAAAAATCTTCCGTGAGGCGTGCCTTCTCGTCGAGGCGTTCCAACTTGCCGATACGAATTTGGACGGGGCGATCGGTCGCGCTGTACATGACGATGTAATCCGCTTCGACGATTGCAATTTCGCTCAAAAGATTCAACGTGTTCTCGTCGAGCCGCGCCAGAAAGTCCAAAATTTTTTTGACGAGCTCGTCGTCAATCGTGTCGCCGATATACAAATCTCTGACGGACGCGCCGGTTATCATCGGGATTTTCATCGTCTTCAAAGTTTTGTAGCTGTCAATGACCGTGCCGTTGTGATCGAGGTCGAGGTAGCCGTAATTGCAAATGATCGTGGCGAGCGGCCGACGCTCTTTAATTTTTATTTCCAAAGTGTGCGGAAGTTTTCGCCGGACGCTGACTTCTTCAATGCGCAAATCTTTTGACAGGCGGCTTTGCACCACGTCGGTCTCCAGGCGGAAAAGTTGCTCGCCCATGTAAATATTTCCGACGCGCAGGATGTCTTCTTGCGTCAAATATTTTGCGCCGTCGATTTTAATTTCTTGGAGCGTGAAGAACGGCACGTAGACGAAAAAACTCAAAACTGCCGCGCTCACGACGAGGAAAATTATTCCCTTGAAGAGCCGCCCGAATTTTCGTCGCCTCCGAATTCTTGCCATAACTTCACCGCCTCAAATTTAAAACTCGGCGAACGCCAAAATTTTCTCGCAAAGTTCGGGGAAGTCGATTCCCGCAGCACGCGCGGCGTCCGGCACAAGCGAAGTTTCCGTCATGCCCGGCACAGAGTTGACTTCGATGACGTACGGAATATTTTTTTCGGAAAGCATCATGTCGACGCGAGCGACGCCCGCGCACTTGCAAATTTTGAACGCGTCGACGGCCAGCTTTTGAACGGAAGCGGTGAGCTCGTCGGAAAGTTCGGCGGGGACGATGTGCGTCGAGAGACCCTTGGTGTATTTTGATTTGTAATCGTAGCGGCCGGTCGTCGTGGTGATTTCGATGACGGGCAAAGCTTCGGCCTCGTCCTCATTCCCGCAAACAGCAACGGTAAGCTCTCGTCCGCAAATAAATTCTTCAACCAAAATTTCGTCGCCGAAAGTGAACGCCTCATCAACCGCAGCTTCGATGTCTTCCGCGTGCTCGACGATCGAAACGCCGATACTCGAACCTTGAGAAGCAGCCTTGATGACGACGGGCAGCCCGAAATTTTTTTCAATCTCGGCGGAAAGTTCGTCGCGCCTGTCGACTTCGCGATAGACGGAAAATTTCGGCGTGGAAAGATTCGCGCTGTTGAGGAAATGTTTTGTGGCGACTTTGTCCATCGTCAACGCGGCGGACAAAACTCCCGAACCCGTGTAAGGAATTTTGAGCATGTCGAGCGTCCCTTGAATCAAACCGTCCTCGCCGTATTTGCCGTGAACCGCGTTGAAGACGACCGTACAATTTTTTTCGCGAATGGCGGCGGCAAAAGTTTGCGGGTTGAGCTCCATGAGTTCGACGAAATAATTTTTTGACTTGAGCGCGTCGAAGATTGCCTTGCCCGTCCGCCGAGAAACTTCAGCTTCGGTCGACGTCCCGCCGCACACGACGACAATTTTTTTCCCGCTCCAATCTTTGAGCCCGTCCAAAATTTCTTCGCCGGTTTTGTAGATGTCGCCCGCGCCCATGGTGATGACCAAATCGCCGGGCGCGAGCTGATCTTTAATCGCGGCGGCAATGTCTTCGCGTTTGGGAATGTAGGAGACGGCCTGGTTGGTCGCGCTCAAAACTTCTTTCAAAATTGATTCGCCGCTGACGCCCGAAATTTTTTCTTCGCCGGCCGAGTAAACGTCCGTCAAAATCAACATGTCGGCTTCCTTGAACGCGCGGCCGAACTCTTTAAGCAAAAGTTGCGTGCGGGAATATCTGTGCGGCTGAAAAATGCAAATGAGTTTGGCGGGCTTGGTCTCGCGTGCGGCCTTGAGCGTCGCGGCAATTTCCGTCGGGTGATGAGCGTAATCGTCGACGACCAAAATATTTCTCACGCGACCTTTGACTTGGAAGCGTCTTTTTGCGCCGTGAAAATTGCTCAAGCCCTCGGAAATTTTTTTGAAACTCACGCCGACTTCCAACGCCGCGGCAATCGTCGCCAAAGAATTCAAAACGTTGTGCCGTCCGTGAATCGCCAGCTGAACTTTGCCCAAAAAATTTCCGCGATTGAAAACGTCGAAGCTCACGCCTTTGGTCATCGTGCGAATATTTTTTGCCGTGAAGTCCGCGTCGTGGTCGAGAGCGTAGGAAATAATTTTGCGGTCGATTTTTTTTGCCAGTGCGCGAAGATTTTCGTTGTCGAAGCAAAGGACGGCCACGCCCTCTTTTTGGTCGACGTTCTCGATAAAAATTTTGAACGCGGCGCAAAGTTTTTCCATCGTGCCGTAATGATCGAGGTGATCGTCTTCAATGTTCGTGACGACAGAAATTTTCGGCTTGAGCGTGACGAACGAACCGTCGCTTTCGTCAGCCTCGGAGACTAGCCAATCGCTCTTGCCCAAAATCGCGCCCGTGCCCAAGTCGGTCGATTCGCCGCCGATGACGATTGTGGGGTCGACGCCCGCGCTGTGCAAAACGTAACCGATCATCGAAGTCGTCGTGGTCTTTCCGTGCGAGCCGGCAACCGCAATTCCTTTTCGAGAATTTAAAAGCCAGGCGTTGATGTCGGAGCGGTGGAGCTTTGGAATTTTAAATTTTGCGGCCGCGACGATTTCGGGATTGTCCGCGGGAATGGCCGACGAGCAGACGATTGCGTCGACGGGATTTCCTGCCGCGTCCAAAATATTTTTTGCTTTGTGGCCGACGAAAACTCGCGCACCCAAATTTTTTAGCATATCGAGCGTCGCAGAATCTTTTGCGTCCGAACCGCTCACTTCCAGCCCGCTCTCGATTAAAATTTTTGCAAGCGCGCTCATGCCCGCGCCGCCGATTCCGATAAAGTGAAATTTTTTCAAGCCGTCAAGTTTCAAATTTTTTCCTCCTCAAATCAATTTTAAAATCAGGTCGGCGATCTCGTCCGCGGCGTTCGGTTTGCCGAGCGACAAACTTGCCTGCGCCATCGATTTTAATTTTTCGGGCGAAGACAAAAGTTCGTCGAGCGTCGCCGACAAAATTTGCGCGTTCAAATCTTTGTTGAGAATCATACGAGCCGCGCCCGCCTCGACGAGTGAACGTGCGTTGAATTCCTGATGATTTTCCGCCGCGAACGGATACGGAATCAAAATCGCGGGAACGCCGCGTGCAGTGAGCTCCGCCAAACCGGTTGCTCCCGCGCGGAAAATTGCAAGGTCGGCCATGGCCAACGCGGTCGGCATGTTGTAAAGATACGGAACGATTTTGACGTTGGGCGCGTCGAGCCCGGATAATTTTTTCGTGACGGAATCGAATTCGCCTTTGCCCGTGACGTGGAGAAATTGCGCGGATTTTTTTTCGGCCGCCGATTTTAAAATTTCGATCATCGCGTCGTTGATTGAGCGTGCGCCGCGGGAACCGCCCGAAATCAAAACGACAGGAAGCTCGTCGGTGAAGTTGAATTCGCGCAGGCCGTCAGATTTTTTTGCGGCCAGAACTTCTCGGCGAATCGGATTGCCGGTGTAAATCGTTTTTTCGCGCGGAAAATTTTTCAAAGCGTCGCGGGTGCCCACGGCGATTTTGTCGACGAACTTAGAAAGGATTTTGTTCGTGACTCCCGCAACCGCGTTTTGCTCTTGAATGAGCGTGGGAACTTTCATCAAGCTGGCGGCAAGAAGAATCGGCCCGCAAACGTAACCGCCCGTCCCGACGACCGCGCTCGGTTGAAAATTTTTCACGATGTCCGCCGCACGTTTGACGCTCCACATTGCGTCGGCCGCACGAAAAATATTTTTGGGCGTGAAGCGACGTTCGAGCCCGCCTTCCATTTTCAATGCGACAAAATTTATTCCGGCCTTGGGGACGATATCGGCTTCCAAACCTTTTTCCGTTCCGACGTAAAGAAATTCGGCGTCGGGTCTTTTATTTTTGATTGCGTCAATGAGCGTGAGCGCGGGGTAGATGTGGCCGCCCGTGCCGCCGCCCGATACGATAATTTTCATTTAGTGATTCTCTCCAAAAAAATTGCACAGCACCACGCCGAAGACGATTAAAATTATTCCAATCAAGCCCGGCGTCGAAATACTCTCGTGGAAAAAAATTTTGGCAACGACTGCCGCGAGAACTATTCCAAGTCCGCTCCAAGTCGCGTAGCCGATACTTAACGGGATGGTTTTCATTGACAGCGCGGAAAAATAAAAGCAGACGCCGTAAAAAGTCAGAGTGCCCGCCGCGAAAATTTTTTGGCCGAAGCCGTCCGATAATTTCATGCAAATCGTCCCGCAAAGTTCCAAGACAATCGCCAACGCCAAATAAATGTAGCCCATGTTAAAGCTCCTGCACGATGCGTTTGAAATCTCTGCCGCGCTCCTCGAAGTCGGTGTACATGTCGAAGCTGGCGCAGGCCGGGCTGAGCAAAACGATTTGCGGCGGACGAGAAATTTTTTTGGCAAGCTCGACGGCGCGAACCATTGAGTAGCCCGCGTCAAAAATTTTTTCGGCAGGGAAATTTTTTTCCAGCGCACAACTTTTGAATCGAGCGGCCGCGTCACCAATCAAAATCAGATAATCGACGCGTTCGTTGACGAGCTTTAAAAATTCCGTGAGGTCGGTGCCTTTGTCGTCGCCGCCGGCAATCAGGACGATGTGCCCCGCGAAAGTTTCCAGAGCTTTAATCGCCGAATCGGTGTTCGTGGCCTTCGAGTCGTTGAAAAATTTCACGCCGTCAATCTCGCGGACGAATTCAATCCGATGTTCGACGCCTTGAAAATTTTTCAGCACAGAGGAAATTTTTTCGACTTCGACGCCCGCCAAAAACGCAATCATCGCCGCGGCCAAAGCATTCTCGACGTTGTGGCCGCCTTTGATTCCGAGCTCGTCAATCGTGCAAAGTTCGCGGGTCGCGCCGTTGAATTTTATCACGAGCGAATTATTTTTCACGAAAGCTCCTTCGGGAAGTTCGCTCTTTCGGCTGAAGAAAAAAACTTTGCAGGCGGCGCGGTCGATCATCTCGCGGGTTCGTTCGTCGTCGTGATTTAAAATCAAAAAATCTTCGGCGGTTTGTTGCGCGAAAATTTTTTCTTTCATCGCCTGATAAATTTCCATTGAGCCGTGGCGTTTCAAATGGTCGGGCGTGACGTTCAAAATTGCGGAGATGTGCGGCCGAAAATTTTTCGTCGCCTCCATTTGATAGCTTGAAATTTCTGCGGCGATGTATCCGCCCGCGCCGACTTCCAAGGCAACTTCAGACAGAGGCACGCCGATATTTCCGCCGACGCCCACGCGCGAAAATTTTTCTTTGAGCAAAAGTCCGAGCAAGGTGACGGTGGTGGTCTTGCCGTTGGTGCCGGTGACCGCCGCAATCGGAGACTTGGCCAGGCCGAACGCAAATTCGACTTCGCTGACGATCGGAATATTTTTTTCGGCCGCGGCTTTGAGCACAGGAATTTTAATCGGGACGGCGGGCGACACGATGATTTTTTTCACGCCGCGCAAAAGATCTTCAGTCTGCTTGCCGAAACGCAAATCGATTCCGAGGCCGCGCAGTTCGCTGAAGTCAAAATTTATTTCGCTCTCAAGTTTGGCGTCACTCAAGATGACGTCCGCGGCGAAACTTTTTAAAATTTTCGCCGCAGCCAAACCGCTCCTGGCCGCGCCGATTATCAAAATTTTTTCCATGACAGAGCTCCTCATAAAAGCGACAGGCCGACAACGCCCGCGATTAATCCGACCGTCCAGAAGACGAAAACGACTTTGATTTCCGACCAGCCGCCCAGTTCGAAGTGATGATGCAACGGGCTCATGCGGAAAATTCTTTTGCCCGTCGTTTGAAACGAGATGACTTGCAAGATGACCGACAACGCCTCGCAGACGAAGACGAAACCGACAATCGCCAGCAAAATTTCCGTGCGCGTCAAAATTCCGACGGCCGCGAACGCTCCGCCCAAAGCAAGCGAGCCCGTGTCGCCCATGAAAATTTTTGCGGGGTGGAAATTAAATTTCAAGAAGCCGACGCACGCACCGACAATCGCTGCACAAAAAATCGCCAGGTCGTCGTGGCCGGTGAGCAGACAAATCACAGCGTAGCAGCTCGCCGCAATCGCCATGCAACCCGAAGCCAGCCCGTCGAGCCCGTCCGTCAAGTTGACAGCATTCGATGCGCCGACCAAAACGAAGAACATGAACGGCAGATACAAATTCCCCGCGAAAATTTTTTCGTCAAGAATCGGAATCCAAATTTCAAATTCAAAATCAATCAGAAGTTCGCTTGCAACGAAGGTGACGACGACGGCGATTAAAATTTGTCCCAAAAGTTTGTAGCGCGCGAGGAGGCCTTGATTTTTTTTGTGGACGACTTTTAAATAATCGTCGATGAATCCCAAAATAAAATGGCCGAGCAAAATGAACAGCGCGAGAAAAATTTCAGCGTTCCACTCGGCTTGAATGAGGGTGGCCGCCACGATCGCCGCGATTAAAAAAATTCCGCCCATAGTCGGCGTGCCGCTTTTGACTTGATGACTTTTGGGGCCTTCTTCGCGGATACTTTGACCGAATTTGAGTTTGTGCAAAATCGGAATGCAAATCGGCGCGAGCATGATGACGACGCCCGCAGCGATTGCCCCCGCGATTAAAATTTTTTCCATCAAAAATTTCCCTCAAATCAGCTCGATAATTTTTTCCATGTGCATGACGTGCGAGGCCTTGAACAAAATGGTGTCGCCGTCGCGGACGAGCTCCAAAATTTTTTTCGCGGCGTCTTCGTGCGTGTCGAAGCTGTAAATTTTTTCCAAGCCGGCGTCGCGAGCACCGGCGGCGATAAATTTTCCGAGGTCGCCCAAAGTTATCAGCACGTCGAATTTATTTTCAACGAGCTCTTCGCCGATTTCGCGGTGAACTTTTTCGGAGATGTCGCCCAGCTCCATCATATCTCCCAGGACGGCAATCAATCGCCCGCTGTAAATTTCTGACGTGGTTTTAATCGCAACTCTCATCGAGGCGGGGCTTGCGTTATAGGCGTCGTTGACAATCGTCAAACCGTCGCGGCGAATGACTTCAAAGCGCATTTTTGTCGTCGTCAAGGTGGAGATGCCGCGCTGAATTTCTTCGACGTTCAAGTCGCAAGTCAAACCCGCCGCAATCGCCGCAAGAGAATTCGAGACGTTGTGGCTACCGAGCATCGGAATTTCAAAGTCAAAATCTTCTCCGCGATAAGTGAGCGTGAATTCCGTGGCGACCGATCCGATTAAAATATTTTTCGCGTTCAAATCCGCTTCGTTCTCCAGGCCGTAAGTCACGACGTTGACGCCCGCGCCCGCAAGATTTTTCATGGCCGCCGTGTGAGGATTGTCCGCGTTCAAAATTATCGTGCCGCCGAGAGGAATTGCCTCGACGAGTTCGGATTTTGCTTTGGCGATATTTTCGATTGAGCCCAAAAGTTCGATGTGCGCCTCGCTGACGTTGGTGACGATACCGATTGTGGGCTTGACGACTTTGGCCAGCGTTTCAATTTGTCCGAGCCCGCGCATACCGATTTCCACGACGGCCGCGTTGTGTTTTTCGCGAAGTTCAAGCAAAGTCATCGGGACGCCGATTTCGTTGTTGAAGTTGCCCGAAGTTTTTTGCACGTGACCCAAACCGTTGAGCGCGGCGGCCGTCAAATCTTTTGTGGTGGTTTTGCCGTTGGAGCCGGTTACCGCGACGATTGGGATATCGAAACGATTTCTCCACGCGCCCGCGATTTGTCGATAAGCCGTCAAAGTGTCGTCGACTTTGAGGACGATGCCGTCGGGAATTCTTTTTGCGGTTTTGCTGACCATGACGGCGGCTCCACCTTTATTGAGCGCGTCCTTGGCAAAAGATTCTCCGTTGCAATTTTCGCCTTTGAGCGCGACGAAGAGCTCGCCGTGTTTAATTTTTCTGCTGTCGGTCGAAACGCCTTCGAAAAAAATTTCCGCGTCGGAATTTGTATCCGCGGCCGTGACCTTTGCCACTTCCGTTAAACTTAATTTTTCCATTGTTCTATTGCCTCCTTGGCAACTTCTCTGTCGTCGAAATGAATCGTGCCGGTGTTTAGGATTTGATAAGTTTCGTGGCCTTTGCCCAAAATCATGACGATGTCGCCTGCGCGGGCAAGTTCAATCGCTCGGAAGATGGCGGCGCGTCTGTCGGTGATTCGTTCAAAATTTTTTTCGCCGAGGCCGGAAACGATGTCGTCCAAAATTTTTTCGGGATCTTCTGTGCGCGGGTTGTCGGAAGTGATGATGACGACGTCGGAAAATTTTGCGGCCAAAGAACCCATGAGCGGACGCTTGGAATGATCGCGGTCGCCGCCGCAACCAAATACCGTGATGATTTTTCCTTGAGTGATTTGCCGCGCGGTTTGCAAAACATTTTTCACGCCGTCGGGCGTGTGAGCATAATCGACGATGACTTCAAAGGGCGCGTCGGAAAAAATTCGCTCGAATCGGCCGGGCACGCTTCTAAAATTTTCCAGCGCAGATTTTATGACGTCGGGTCGAATATTTTCAGCTTGAGCCGCCGCGATTGAAGCCAGCGCATTGTAGACGTTGAAGAGCCCCGTGACGTGCAGGCTCAAAGAAATTTTTTCGGGCGCGAGAAAAAAATTCATTCCGTCGCCGCGCAGAGAAATTTCCTCGGCTCGAAGGTCGGCAAAATTTTTCACGGCGTAAGAAATTTTTTTGCAGCGGCAGTGGCGCAAAATTTCTTCGGCAGACGGATCATCCGCGTTGACAATGGCCGTCTTATTTTTTCCGCGAGACACCATGTCAAAAAGTTTGGTCTTGGCGCGAAGATAATTTTCAATCGTGCCGTGGAAGTCAAGATGATCTTGCGTGAGGTTGGTAAAAATCGCCGCGCAGAAGTCGACGCCCGCAACTCGATGTTCGGCCAGCGCGTGAGAAGAAACTTCCATGACGACGACCTGAATTTTTTCCGCCAACATCTGCGCCAAAATTTTTTGCAGGTCGATGACGTTGGGCGTGGTGTTTTGCACGGGGAAACTTTTTTCGCCGATCAAAATTTGAATCGTGCCGATGAGTCCGACTTTGAAGCCCGCTTTCAAAAAAATTTCGCGGAGCATGTAACTCGTCGTGGTCTTGCCGTTGGTGCCGGTGATTCCGATGACGCGCATTTTCCGCGCGGGATAATCATAAAAATACGGGACGATGACCGCCAAAGCTTTCAACATGTCGTCGACGATGAGCGCGGAAATTTTTTCGGGCGGAGTGAAATTTTTTTTCGCCGACAAAACCGCGACCGCACCCTTCGAGACAGCTTGAGGAATAAAATCGTGGCCGTCGACGTGGCTACCTTCCATGCACACAAATAAATTTTTCGCCGCAACTTTTCGCGAGTCGTGTTCAATGCCGCTTATCTCAACGTCGTCGCCGACAATTTTTGCTTCGGGCAAAAGCAGTGCCAGTTCACTGAGTTTCAAATCGCAAGCCTCCCTCCGTTTGCCGCCAATTATAATTGAACTTTACGTGAAAAGACAATCCCGCAGAAAAATTTTTCGTCAAAAGTCGTTCAAAATTCCGTCGAGACCTTCGCGGCGATAAATTTCTTTGTATCGTTGAAGATTTTGTTGGATCAGATTGTCCAAGGCTCTCATGCTCAACATTTCCACGGGCGCGCGGTCGTCAGTCAAAATATTTTCGCCGAGCGCGGGCGTCGTCCAAGTTTTTGCGATGTGTTGCATCAGCCGCGATAAATTTTCGTCGTCGACCTTTTGAACGCGAGCCGAGAGGCTTTGAAAAATTTTTTCGTCATTGGCGGCGAACAAAACCCTGTTGGTGACGGAGCGGGCGTCGATAATTTTCACGGCCGAAAAATTTTTCCCGATCGTGTCAATCAGATACTCGTTGATGTTGCCCGCGCCCGAAGAACGCATGTTCATGTTGACGACCATCACTCCGCCTTCGGCCAGATGATTTTTGACGAGGGAAAAAAATTCAATCGAGCTCATCTGGAACGGCGGCGAAATATCTTGGAAGGCGTCGACCAAAATCACGTCGTAAAAATTTTCGTCGGCCTGAAGGAACGCGCGCCCGTCATAAGTCACCACGTCGACATCATCGGGCAAGTCAAAAAATTTTTTCGCAAGCGCGGTGATTTTCTCGTCGATCTCCACCCCCGTGATTTTTGCTGACGGAAAATATTTTCGGCATTGTTCGGCGAAAGTGCCCGTGCCCATTCCGAGGATCAAAATATTTTTGCCGCCGGTGAGGAGCGGAGCCGCCAGCGCGTAATCGTAATACATACCGGTCAAGCCGCCACCTTTGACTTTGAGGGATTGCACGCCGAAGAAAACGTTCGTTGAGAAAATAATTTTGTCGGGCGCGTCTTTGACTTGCAGATAGTTGTAAATCGATTCGCCCTCGTACAAAAGATTTTTCTCCCAAAAAGCAAAGCTGTTGGAGTTCCCGACGAGCGCACACGTCAAAAAAATTATCACGGCCGCCGCGCAGAAAATTTTCCTCGCGCCGACGCTCAAAAAATAAATTATCCCGATGAGAAGCAGCACGCCCGAAAAAATAAAAAAAGTTATGGCGGTGCCCACGGTCGGAATCGTCACGAAAGTCGGAAGAAACGTACCGATGATGCTGCCGATTGTGTTAAAGGCGTTCAAGTTCCCCACAACGCGCCCGTTGTGTTCGAGATTGTCCGTGGCGTATTTGACGAGCGAGGGCGTCACCGTTCCGAGCAAAAACAGCGGCAAAACGAAAATCGCCATACACGACAAGAACGCCGCCCAAATCAAAAGATTCGTGTCGACGGCGACGATTAAAACTCCGGCCAGCGCGAGGATCAAATATTTTCCGAGCACGGGGATTGCTCCGATCCACAGCGCGGCCAAAATCAATCGACGATAAAGTTTTGCGGGGTCAGCGTTCAAGTCTGCGCGTCGTCCGCCCCAAACGTTGCCCAAGGCCAGCGCGATCATTATTGTGCCGATGATGATTGTCCAGACGATTTGTGACGAGCTGAAATACGGCGCGAGCAACCGGGCGGCTCCCAGTTCCACGGCCATTATCGACATGCCCGAAAAAAATTCCGTGGCGTAAAGAAATTTTTTGTTCGCGAGCAGCGGCGAAATCTTTTCCATAAATTTACTCCTTAAAAAATTTTGGCGAAGGGAAAAATTTTTTGTCGGTTGAAAGCAGACCCGCAGGATTCAACGTCACGTTGCCTCCTTAAAATTTTTTTGACGGACGGCTTCGGATAAAATTATCGCGGCCGATGTCGCAACGTTCAAACTTTCGGCGCGACCACTCATCGGGATGAAAATTTTTTTCGCGGCGCAAAGAATTTTTTCCGTCACGCCCGAAGCCTCCGAGCCGAAAACGATCGCACAATTTTTTTTGAAGTCGTGCCGATGATAAATTTCAGCCGAAGGATCAATCGTCGCCGCCAAAATTTCAAAGCCGCGCAGGTTTAAAAATTCTTCGCGGGTCATCTTCACAATCGGCAGATGAAAAATCGCGCCCATGGACGAGCGCACGACTTTTGGATTAAAAATTTCAGCCGAGCCGTCCAGCAAAATCGTCGAGCAGTCGAAGGCCGCCGCCGTCCGCAAAATCGTCCCGACGTTTCCGGGATCCGCCACGCCGTCGAGCACCGCAATTATTTTTTTCGCCAGGACTTCTTCGGGCGACGAAAATCTTTGGCGCACGACCAGCAAGATTCCCTGCGGCGTTTGCGTTGAGGAAATTTTTTTCATCGTCGACGCGGAAACTTCCTCCAAATTTTTCAGCCGCTCGACCAAAATTTTTGCGCGTTCGTCAGATAAAAATTCCCGCGTGAAAAATCCGAACTCGACTTGAGAAGGCTCCGCTTCCTCGCACAATCTCAAACCTTCCGCCACGAAAAGTTTCAGTTCGTTGCGGAATTTTTTCTGCGCCAACTTTCGAACGAGTTTTACATTTGACATTTAAAATCCTCCGTGCTATATAGTTGATAAAAATTTTCGAGGAGTGATTGAATTGAAAAAAACTTACAAGATTGACGTGGACTGCGCCACCTGCGCGAACTTGATGGAGACCGAGACGAAGAAGACCGCGGGCGTCAAAGATGCCGTCGTGAATTTTATGACGCTCAAGATGAAAGTCGAGTTCGAGGACGGAGCCGACGCCAAAGAAGTCATGGAGCGCGTTCGCCAAAATTGCAAGCGCGTGGAAAAGGACTGTGAAATTTTCTTGTGAACTCAAAGCAGAAAAAAAATCTCGCACGAATTTTAATCGCGGCGGTCTTGCTGATAATTTTGAATTTCGTCGAGCTTCACGGCGCAAAAAAATTTTTCCTCTACCTGATCCCGTATCTGATCGTCGGCTATGACATCTTGCTCAAAGCTTTTCACGGGCTGAAAAATTTCCGCGCGTTCGACGAAAGTTTATTGATGACGATTGCGACGGTCGGCGCGTTTGCTCTGGCGATTCACGACGACGGCGATTGCAACGAGGCCGTGGCCGTCATGCTATTCTACCAAATTGGCGAATGGTTTCAAAGTTACGCGGTCGGTCGCAGCCGCAAAAATATTTCCGAGCTGATGGACATTCGCCCGGATTTTGCCAACGTCGAGACTTCGGACGGATTGGAGCAAGTTGACCCTGACGAGGTGGAAGTCGGCACGATGATTGTCGTTCAGCCCGGCGAAAAAATTCCGATTGACGGTCTCGTCGTTGAGGGCAGCTCGACTTTAAACACGGTCGCTTTGACGGGCGAGAGTTTGCCGCGGGAAATTTCTGTCGGTGCGGAAGTTATAAGCGGCTGCATAAATTTGAACGGCGTCCTGAAAATTCGCACGACTAAAGATTTCGGCGAGTCGACGGCCACAAAAATTTTGGAGCTGATCGAGGACGCAAGCTCCCGAAAATCCAAGTCGGAAAATTTCATCGCCAAGTTCGCAAGAATTTACACACCCGCGGTCGTCATCTGCGCGGCGGCTCTTGCAATCGTTCCGTCGATAATTTTTGGCAACTGGGAGACGTGGATTTATCGCGCACTGATTTTTTTGGTGATAAGTTGTCCGTGCGCACTGGTCATCAGCATACCGCTTAGTTTTTTTGCGGGTCTCGGCGGAGCAAGTCGCGAGGGAATTTTAATCAAAGGCTCAAATTTTTTGGAGACGCTCTCGAAAGTTCAAACGGTCGTCATGGACAAAACCGGCACGCTCACCAAAGGCAGCTTTGAGGTCGACGCCGTGCACAGCAAAAATTTGAACTTCGACGAGGAAAAACTTTTGCACCTGGCCGCGCACGTCGAAAGATATTCCACGCACCCAATAGCAAATTCTCTGCGCAAAGCTTATCCCAACGAGCGCGACGATTGCACGGTTGAATCCGTCGAAGAAATTGCGGGTCGAGGCATTCGCGCCAAAGTCAACGGGCAGATCGTTTGCGTCGGCAACGAAAAATTTATGGACGAGGTCGGCGCGCGCTGGAAGTCGTGCTACAAAGTCGGGACGATCATTCACGTTGCGGTTGACGGAGAATATGCCGGCCACGTCGTCATCTCGGACGCGATTAAGCCGCACGCCAAGGAAGCCGTCGACGCGCTGAAAAATTCGGGCGTGGAAAAAATTTTCATGCTCACGGGCGACACGGAAAAAATCGCCGCAAAGGTCGCCGCGGAACTCGACATAAAAAATTTCCGCAGCGAACTCCTCCCGGCCGATAAAGTTTCCGAGTTTGAAAAAATTTTGGCAGCTTCGAGCGGCTCCGTTGCGTTCGTCGGCGACGGGATAAATGACGCGCCCGTTTTGAGCAGAGCTGATGTCGGAATCGCGATGGGTGCTCTCGGCTCGGACGCGGCGATTGAAGCGGCTGATGTTGTGCTCACGGACGACGACCCGCTGAAAATTTCTCGCGCGATAAAAATTTCCCGCAAGTGCTTGGGAATCGTCAAGCAAAATATTTTCTTCGCAATCGGCGTAAAATTTTTGTGCTTGATCGGCGGCGCGTTCGGCTTGGCCAACATGTGGGCGGCTATCTTCGCGGACGTGGGCGTGATGATTCTTGCCGTGCTCAACGCGATCAGAATTTTGGTCGCGCCGAGATGATTGATAAAAAAATTTTTGGGAGGTATTGTCGTGAAAATTTTCCGCCAAATTTTTTTTGCGCTGTTCGTCGCGGTGATGTTGTTTATCGTGCCGTCGGCTCACGCTGAAAATTCTGCAAACGATCAAAAAATCGAAGAGGCTCAAAAACTTTTTAACCAAAACGATTACAACGGAGCGATTAAAGTTCTCGACGAAACGATTGAACTCAACCCAAACAACGTCCGTGCTTGGTACGCGCGCGGCACAATTTATTTGATACTCAACCAAAACGAACGGGCGATTCAAGACTTCAACAAGGCAATCGAGATCGACCCGAATAACGCAAATTCTTATTGCAACCGCGGCTACGCTTATTACGCTCTGAAGCAAAACGATCGGGCGATACAGGACTTCAACAAAGCAATCGAGATCAACCCGAATGATTTTCAGTCGTATTGCAACCGCGGCTACGTTTATGATGAGCTCGGTCAACACGAACGGGCGATTCAAGACTTCGACAAGGCAATCGAGCTCAATCCAAATTTTGTAAACGCATATTACAATCGCGGGCTTGCGTATGCTTTTCTGGAAAAATATGATTCGGCGATTCAAAATTTCGACAAGGTCATTGAATTCGATTCGAACTATGCGCCCGTCTATTACAATCGCGGGCTCGCGTATTTTTTGCTGAATCAATACGACCGTGCGCTTCAAGATTTTACCAAAGCGACTGAACTTGACCCGCAACTTGCCGCTGCATATTATAATCGCGGCGTCACTTATCAACAGCTCGGCGACAAAGAAAAAGCTCAAGCAGACTTCGCCAAAGCAAAAGAGCTCGGCTACGGCGGCTGAACAAAATAATTGCCAAGGAAAATTTTCTGTGCTATAATCCCCGCAAGCGTATGATTCAAAAAAATATTTTGGGAGGTTATAACATGGCTAAATATGTCTGCACAGTTTGCGGCTACGTGTACGAAGGAGACGCCCCGCCGATTGAATGCCCGATTTGCAAAGCCCCCGCAGAAAAATTCACCAAACAAGAAGGCGAAATGACTTGGGCGGCCGAACACGTCGTCGGCGTGGCCAAAGGTGCTCCCGAAGACATCATCGAAGGTCTCCGCGCAAACTTCAACGGCGAGTGCTGCGAAGTCGGAATGTATCTGGCAATGGCTCGCGTCGCCTATCGTGAAGGATATCCCGAAATCGGCGAGTACTGGCGTAGAGCCGCGCTGGAAGAAGCCGAACACGCTGCCAAGTTCGCGGAACTTTTGGGCGAAGTTCTCACCGACAGCACCAAGAAAAATTTGGAAATGCGCGTGGAAGCCGAAAACGGAGCAACCGCCGGCAAAACCGACCTTGCCAAACGCGCCAAAGCTCTCAACCTTGACGCAATCCACGACACAGTCCACGAGATGGCGCGCGACGAAGCCCGTCACGGAAAAGCTTTCAAGGGTCTGCTCGAACGTTACTTCGGCAAATAATCCTTGACAGAAAATTTCCTGCGTGATAACATTGCACGCGTTGCGGAGGAGTGTCCGAGCGGTTGAAGGTGCTTGACTCGAAATCAAGTGTGGTCACAAGCCACCGTGGGTTCGAATCCCACCCCCTCCGCCATAAAAAGAAATTTCAAGCCGCGTTTCATTTCGGAGCGCGGTTTTTGCGTAGGAGGCTTCAAAATGATTTATAAAAGCGTCACGGATCTCATCGGCAATACCCCGCTGCTTGAGGCAAAAAATTTCGCGGCCAAAGTCGGCTTCAACGGAAAACTTCTCGTCAAGCTCGAATATTTCAATCCCGCAGGATCCGTCAAAGATCGAATCGCCAAAGCAATGATTGAACGCGCCGAAGCTGACGGAAAGCTCAAAAAAAATTCCGTCATCATCGAGCCGACCAGCGGCAACACGGGAATCGGTCTGGCCTCCGTCGCCGCGGCAAAAGGTTATCGCGCGATTTTCACCATGCCCGAAACCATGAGCGTGGAACGTCGCCAACTGCTCAAAGCTTACGGCGCGGAAATTGTTTTGACTGACGGTTCAAAGGGAATGAAAGGTGCAATCGCCAAGGCCGAAGCTCTCGCCAAAGAAATTCCAAACGCATTCATCCCGTCGCAATTCACCAATCCCGCCAACCCCGCAGCTCACTTCCAAACGACCGGCCCGGAAATTTGGAACGACACGGAAGGCTCGGTTGAAATTTTTGTCGCGGGCGTCGGCACGGGCGGAACTTTAAGCGGCGTCGGAAAATTTTTGAAGTCGAAAAATCCTGCCGTGAAAATTATCGCCGTCGAGCCGAAAACTTCTCCCGTCCTCAGCCAAGGTAAATCGGGCGCACACAAAATCCAAGGTATCGGCGCGGGCTTCGTCCCCGAAACTCTCGACACGAAAATTTACGACGCGATTGTTCCCGTGGCCAACGAGGACGCTTTCAACTTCGGAAAAATTTTTGCGCGGGCGGAAGGTGTGCTCGTGGGGATTTCTGCGGGTGCGGCTCTGGCTGCGGCTGTCGAACTTTCAAAGCGCGCTGACTTCGGCGGAAAAAATTTCGTCGTGCTCCTGCCCGACACCGGCGACCGCTACCTTTCCACCGACCTTTTCAAAGATTAAGCTTCAATAAAAATTTTTCTCCGTTCGATTGAGCGGAGTTTTTTTTATTGATTTTATTTTCTCGTTGATGTATTATTTAATAATAAAGAAATGCCGAAAGGAGAAATTTTATGAAAATTTTTTGGAGGATTCGACGTTTTCGATAGAAAGGCTCGGTGATTATTTTGGCTGACAACTACACGAAAAACAAATTGGTTCAGGGCTCGTCCTCGGCCGACACGATCAACAATTATGCCGGCGGCGTAACCGTTCAAGGTCTCGGCGGCGACGATTATCTCTACAATTCCACCGAAAAAAATTATACGATTAAAGGCGCGTGGGGCTATGTCACACTCGACGGCGGCGCGGGCGATGATATCATTTTCAGCTACGACCCGAACGTTTCGATAAACGGCGGCACGGGCGACGACGAAATAATTTTGGACGATAACTGCGCGAAGATAACCGTCAAAGGCTCCGCGGGCAACGACACCGTCTACACCGAAAGCGACAGGAGCGCGGGCGTCCTCTTCCAATATTCCAAAGGTGACGGCTACGATTACATCACAAATTGGAGTTCGAGCGACACGTTGAGTTTGGGCAGCGGCATTCATTACACGCGCTCGACCGTCGGCTCAAATGTCGTCGTGAGTATCGCCGGCTCACAGGCTGTCACTTTGGACGGAGCAAAAGATAAAACCGTAAACGTCAAGGGCGGCAACCTCGTCAGCGTCGTCGACAACTTCACCAAGAACAAAAAAGTCAGCGGCTCTTCCTCGGCAGATATAATTCAAAATCACGCGGGCGGCGTCACTCTCGCGGGCGGCGGCGGAAACGATTCAATCTACAATTCCACGGAAAAAAATTATACAATCAACAGCGCGTGGGGCTACGTGACAATCGACGCGGGCGCGGGTAACGATTCCGTTTTCAGCTACGACCCCAACGTTTCGATTAACGGCGGCGAAGGCAACGACAAAATAATTTTGGACAACAACTGCGCAAACATCACCGTAAAAGCTTCCACCGGCAACGACACGATTTATACCGACAGCTCAAGAAGCTACGGCGTCCTCTTCCAATATTCCAAGGGCGACGGATTCGATTCAATCACAAATTGGAATTCAAATGACACGCTCAGCTTGGGCAGCGGCATTTCCTATACGCGCGAAACCGTCGGCTCAAATGTCGTGGTCAGTGTCGTCGAGGCTGAGGCTGTCACTTTGAACGGAGCAAAAGATAAAACAGTCAACATCAAAGGCGGCTCCCTCGTCAGCGTCGTCGACAACTTCACCAAGAACAAAAAAATCACAGGCACTTCCTCCGACGACACGATAAACAACTATGCGGGCGGTGTCACGATTGCGGGCGGCGCGGGCGTCGATTCAATCTACAATTCCACGAGCTCGAACTATACAATCAACAACGCTTGGGGTTACGTGACAATCGACGGCGGCAACGGCAACGATTTGATTTACAACTACGACCCGCGAACTTCAATCAACGGAGGCGCGGGCTCGGACAAAATTACTTTGCACGGCAACTGCTCATATATCACCGTCAAAGGCTCAACCGGCAACGACACGATTTTCACCGACAGCTCCAGAAGCGCGGGCGTCCTCTTCCAATACAATTCGGGCGACGGTTACGATCTTATCACCAACTGGAATTCAAACGATACGTTGAGTTTGGGATCTGTCACTTACACGCGCTCGACCGTCGGCTCCGATGTCGTCGTTAGCATTCAAGGCGGCGAAGCTCTCACTTTGCAAGGCGCGGCCAATTCTTCCGTCAGCATTGTCGGCGGCACATTGACCACGGGCGCAATCACCAACTACACCAAGAACAAAAAAATCAACGGCTCGTCTTCGGCCGACACGATTAACAATCACGCCGGCGGCGTCACTGTCCTGGGCAACGGCGGCAACGATTCAATTTACAATTCAACTTGGTCGAGTTATACGATTAACGGCTTCTACGGTTACGTGACAATTGACGGCTCCGCGGGCAACGACACCATCACCAGCTACGACCCGTTCGTCAGCATAAACGGCGGCGCGGGCAAAGACCTCATCAACTTGAGCGACTGGAGGAAAATCACAGTCAAAGGCGGCGCGGGCGACGACACCGTAAATACCTACAGCTCCAGAAATTACGGCGTTCTCTTCCAATATAATTCGGGCGACGGATTCGACCTCATCAAAAATTGGAACAGCTCCGATACGCTAAGCTTGGCCTCCGATGTCTATTACTCTAAAGAAACTGTCGGCTCTGATGTCGTCGTGAGCATTGAAGGCGGCGGCGCTCTCACTTTGGAAGGAGCAAAAGATAAAACGCTCAATATAAACGGCGGCAACCCCAACCTCGTCATCTATAACTTCAACACAAACAGTTTGGTCAGCGGCTCCGGCGGCAAAGATACAATCGACAATTCCGCGGGCGGCGTCACGATTCAAGGTCTCGGCGGCAACGATTCAATCTACAACTCCACAAGCTCCTATCACACGATTAAAAATTCTTGGGGCTACGTGACGATTGACGGCGGCGCGGGCAACGATTTGATTTACAGCTACGACCCGCGAACTTCAATCAACGGCGGCGCGGGCTCGGATAAAATTACTTTGCACGGCGACTGCACGAAAATCACAGTCAAAGGCTCAACGGGCAACGATACGATTTTCACCGACAGCTCCAGAGATTGCGGCGTTCTTTTCCAATATGCAAAAGGCGACGGATTCGATTCAATTACAAATTGGAGCTCGAACGACACGCTAAGCTTGGGCAGCGGCATTTCTTATTCGCTCTCGACTGTCGGGGCAAATGTCGTGGTGAGCATTGAAAGCGGCGGCGCTCTCACCTTGAGCGGCGGCAAAGACAAGACCGTTAAAATCGTCGGCGGAACCAACATCGCCAACAACCCCAAAGGCACGCTCATTTCCAATTCCAACTCAAACGTCTCGCTCAAAGGAACCAATTACGCCGACACCGTCAACAACAACGGCTCCCTCGTCACGATTTCGACCGCCAAAGGCAACGACTCCATTTATAATTGGGCGGATAAAGTTACCGTTTACGCGGGCGACGGCAAAGACACCTTGCGCGGCGGATATTCCAACTCAAAACTTTTCGGCGAAGGCGGCAACGATTTAATCAGCTTGACGGGTGCTTATTGGCGCAACACTCTTTCGGGTGGCGCGGACGACGATATCATTTTCGCCGAAGGCAACGAACACAGCGTGGACGGCGGCGCAGGCTCCGACAAAATCACTTTGACCGGCGACAAATTGACGGTAAAAGGCGGCGCGGACGACGACACAATTTACGGCAACACCGCCACGAGTCATCTTTATCAATATGCAAAAGGCGACGGCAACGATTTGATTTACAACTGGAGCTCAAGCGATTCGTTGACGCTCACGGGCGGGGCAAGCTGGACGAAAAAAACTTCGGGCAACAACGTCATCATTACCGTCAAAGACAGCGGCAAAATCACTTTGAGCGGAGCGAAAGACAAAACCGTCAACATCTATCCGGCTTCAGAGCCTTCTCCCGCGCCGACAACTTCTTCTGTCACGGGGCAAGAAGTCATCAAAAATTTCATGAAGATTTTGGACACGTCGACGGAATCGGGATTGGGTCTGCTGAACGCGGCGGTCAATTATGCTACGGGCGGCTACTTCGACAACATCGGCGCGGCGATTGAACAAATGACGCTCGATTGCTCGGCAGCCGGCAACGCAACCAAATTCTTGAAAAATTATTGCGGCATCGATCTGACCAACGCGGACACGGGCGCACTCACCGGCTACGACGCGGGCGGCTCCTCAATTGAAAAGACGGCTTCAAGTATTGTGCCCGAAAGCGGCGCGTTGACGACCAACACGGACGCGAGCTTCAAGGCCAACTCCAAGACGACGGTGCAACTGGCTTCCTACGTTTCCAACGGCAGCGGTTTTTCCATCAACGATTCGAGCTACGGCAACTTGAAAACCGACGTCCAAAAATATATTTGGCGGGCGTTCAAAACGTGGTGGGCAAAAGGTGCTCTCGATCTCATCTCGGCGACTTACGGCTCCAATTACAACTTCACCAACTCGGTAGGCAAATTGTATTTCGGATTTTTTGACGAGCCGCGCAGGTCGGACGGCTCAATCGTCCTCAACGCCACGAACAAAGGCTACTCGAACGGAAACTTTAATTCAATCGTCATTCGTGTCAACAGCAACCAAGGAGCTTACGGCGTCTTGATGAACGGCGGCAATCCCGACGGTCAAATTTCCGAAGACGACACGTTCTATCTGGACAGAGTTTTGGCGCACGAGATGACCCACGCGGTGATGATGATTAACGTTGACGACTTCAACAACCTGCCGCAATTTATAGCCGAAGGCACGGCCGAATTGACGCACGGCATCGACGACAACAGAGGCAACCTCATTAAATCTTTGGCGGGCAATGCCTCCGCTCTCAATGACGCGCTGGATCTGTACGATTACGGCACGGGCAACCAACCGATGTACGCGGCGGGCTACATGTTCCTGCGATATCTGGCCAAGCAGGGAGCAGAACATTATCCGACTTCGGGCAACTATACAACGTCTTCGGCTTCGCGGGCTGTCTCGACGGGTTCAGGCTCATCTTCCTCGTCGACGAAATTAAAGAGCGGCCTTTTGACCCTGACGAAAGATTACGCCTATAACATGCTCGACTTGTCAACGTATTCTTCTTCCGTCAAAAAAGTCGACGCTACGGCCATGATTCGCGGCATAACGATTGTGGCCGGCAAAAACGCAACGTCGATTTCGGCGGGCGCGGGCGCGGACACCTTGAGCGGAAATATCGGAAACGACACGCTGATTGGCAACGCAGGAAACGACATGATTTTGGGCAACGCAGGCAACGATATTCTTTTCGGCAACGACGGCAACGACACGCTAAACGGCGGCACCGGCACCAACACTCTGACGGGCGGCGCAGGCAAAGATATTTTCGTTCACAAGGCGGGCTCCGACATCATCACAGATTACGTTGTGGGCGAAGACAAAATCAAATTGCCCGAAGAAAATCACACCATTGTTGATTCGTATCTGAGCGGCAACGACGTCGTTTTGGTCGTGGAAGACAGCGGCACCGTCACCGTTCAAAACGCCAAAGGCAAAAAAATCACCGTCGTCGATTACAAAGGCAAATCCACTTCCGCAGTTTACGGCAACTCGACTTCCGCCGAAAAAATTTCAGCCAAAACTTTGACCGTGACGAACAACACCGCCGCGGCCGTTACCCTCGGCTCAAGTTATTACAATGCAGACGCTTCAAAGAGAACAAAGGCAATTCAAATCACCGGCAACGCCAAAGCCAACACAATCAGCGGCGGCTCCAAAGCTGACACGATTTACGGCGGCAAAGGAAACGATTCGCTCTTCGGCGGCAAAGGTAACGACCAAATCCACGGAGGTGCTTCCTCCGATACTCTCTACGGCGGCGCGGGCAACGATTCTCTCTGGGGCGACGCGGGCAACGATACTTTCTTCTACACGCTCGGCGACGGCAAAGATGTAATTTACGGCTTTGAGGACGGCGACACGCTCACGCTTGACAACCTCGAATTCACGACCGCTTACTCAAAGAAAAACGGCGTCGAAACCGTCACGTTCACGTTCGACAGCGGCTCCGTCACGCTCAAAGATTTTTCCGCCACGACTTTCAACGTCAACAATTCCACGTACAAAATCAGCGGGAACTCCCTCGCGCTCAAATAAAATCTTTCGGCAAAAAAAATTATCCTCCGCTCAATCGAACGGAGGATTTTTTTTCAGGTCAGCTCGATTCGTTCGGAAAAATTTTCGTCGGAAAGTTCAGCTTCGTTTCGGGCGATTTGATATTCGATGACGTTAGACTTGACGGCGCGGATGAAAACGGTTTTGTCGGCGTCGGGCTCGTCGATGTTCACGGTGATTCTTTTTGCCTTTTGAATGCTCATCTGATTGGAGACGGCTTCGGGCTCCGTGGTGTAAAAAATATCGAATGAGTCGCCCGCGTCGATGAACGGGAACCAGACGTTGAACTTAGCGTTGCGGTCGATGACGGTTTTGAATTTGCGCTTTTTGTTGCGGCCGACGTAGCAGCTGAAAGGAGTTTTGCCGGCGTCGGGGGTTATGTGTTTGGTTTGAACGAGGCCGCCCGCCCTGCTCAAAAGAAGACCGAAAGCCACGCCCGTTTTTCCCGTTGGAGCAGAAAGATCCGTGCGAATTTCCGCGCCGCGAGCCTTTTGAATATCGTGAGCCTCATTTGTGCCGAGCGCGGGATAAAGTTTGAATTGAGGAGCGCGCCCGCCGAAGAGAATATCCGCCGGGGATTTTTCGCCGTCGCGGGTAGCAGGAATTTTTTTAACCGTCTCGCTCAAAACAATTTGGTCGTCGCTGTTGTCCATGTCGCCCAGCCAAACTTCCAGGCCTTTGTCGTCGCGCCGATAGATAGAGCCGCTTTGCATGAAGAAATTATCTTTGAGCTCGTAGCCGACTTTGAGCCGCCCGTTTTTGAAAGGGTTTTCGTCTTCGGCCAGGCGCGTGTCTTCGGCGGGGGAAAGATATTGCGTGAAAAGTTCGCCGACCAATTTTGATTTGGAAGAGTTGCCCGCCAGAAAGATTGAAATCTCGTCGAGGTCGCCCAGCGGTTTTATTTTGTGCAGAGAATTTTTGCCGGCCTTGTCAAAAGCTTCCTTCATGGAGATGAAAAAATTTTTTATGCCGCTCATGATTCGTTCGCGCAAAATTTTTTGAAGGTCGAGGCCGGCGACTTCCAAGCTGATTTGAATGAGGCGTCCGTCGTCGCGGAAAAGATTAACTTCGACGAAACCGCCCGATAAAATTTCAACGGCTTGCGGGCTGTCGGGTGCCTCCCACACGGGACGAATTTTTTCAACCAGCGCGTGCATGTTGGCGTTGGCTTCCTGCGAATCTTTTATCAAGGCCTCGGAGCCCGCGAAACTTTTTTTGTCGGCCGCCCACGTGAACGGAATTTTTCCGCCGCCGTCAATTTTTATCAAGCGGTCTTGGTTCGCCTTAAAAATTTCAAACGCCAAAAGTTTTAAAAGATTTTCGCCGCCCAAAGTCCTGTCGCCGTTTTCGCCGAAGTGCACGAGCAAATAATCGTAGCGGTCGCTTGAAGATTCGCGCAGGAAGCCGAAATCAAAATCGGTGGTGCCGCCGCCGAAGTCGAACACCGCGTAATAATTTTCCTCCTCGCCCTCGGGGTCGAAGCCGTATTCCTGCAGAGCGGTTATCGCGTAAGCCGCCGCCTCGCTCGCGCCCTCGCGCACGGAAAATTTTTTCATCACCGCCTCGTTCGACAGCAGAGCAGTCGGCAAAGATTTTTTCAGTCCGCGCTCAAAACACAGCCGCATCTTCTCCCGAATCGCGCGGTCATACGTCACGGGGAACGACAGGATGTAATTCAGGAAGATGTGCTTCTCCTGCTGCATGTTGTTGATGAACAGCCCCAGGTAATACGCGTAAATTTCCAGCGGATTAATTTCGTCGTCCGCCAGCTCCTCGAACGGCGCAAGCTGCGTGATGAATTTTTTTTCGTCGCGCAACATGAACTGAGTTTTTGAGCCGCACCAATATTTTAAATCCGTCAGGAAGGAATAAAATTTTTCCGAGCCGCCGCTGATCATATTTTCAAACGCCGCGTGCGAAACTTTTATGTCGCTCCATTTTGTGAACGGTCGACCTTCGCGCCCGTAATATGCCGCCAAAAAATTTTCGATGTCGATGAACTCAATGACCGTGGGGTTTTCGTAGTTCCCCGAAAAATTTATTCCTTGACGATAGGAGCCGCTGCCAACTTGCAACGGAAGAATCTGCGAGTGCTCGTTTTCATAGACGACGACCGTGCGGCTGGTTCCAAAATCGATGGCCACTATCCCGCTCGAAACGTCCGAGGCAGGGTCGCGCGCCACAAAATTTTCAACGGAAATTTCCACGTCGCCGCCGTCCATGTCCCAAAGATCCCAGTGCCCGCGGTTCGGGTCGTTCAAAATATTTTCGTCGTAGGGGTCGAGCCCCGCGCGTTGTGCGTCGCAATTGAGCAGAAAATTTTTCAAGCCGTCACCAAAAAATTTTTCTTCCTCCTGCGAAACTTTCACGGCGTTGATAATTTTCGTCACGTCCTCATCTCCAATCTTTTTTCCGATTATATCACAACGCAGGAAAATCTTCGGGCTTGGCGAAAAGTTTTCAAAAATTTTTTGGAGGCAACTATGATAGAAATTTTTGACGGAGCGATGGGAACGATGCTTCAGGCGGGCGGACTCAAAGCCGGCGCGTGCCCCGAACTTATGAACGTCACCGCTCCCGACGTCGTGAAAAAAATTCATCGCGCGTACATTTCGGCCGGCGCAACTATTGTCGAGACAAATACTTTCGGCGCGTCGAGTTTGAAGCTGGCGCATTACGGTTTGGAAAATCGTGTCCGCGAATTAAATTTCGCCGCCGTGAAAATCGCAAAGTCCGCGGGCAACGCAAAAGTCGCAGGTTCAATCGGCCCGACGGGAAAATTTATTTCGCCGCTGGGTGATTTGACTTTCGACGACGCCTATAAAATTTTTTTCGAGCAGTCAGAGGCTTTGGCACAGGCCGGCGCAGATTTTTTGATCATCGAGACGTGCATTGACATTCAAGAGATGAGAGCCGCGCTCTTGGCCGCACACGACGCTTGCAACCTGCCGATTATCTGTCAGCTGTCGTATTCGGAAGACGGGCGAACCGTCACGGGCACAGACCCGCAATCGGCCGCCGTGATTTTGGAAAAAATGGGCGCGTCAATCATCGGCGTGAACTGCTCGCTCGGCCCCGAACAACTCGTGCCCGTCGTGAAAATTTTGGCGCAAAGTTCCCGTCTTCCAATCAGCGTTCAGCCCAACGCAGGCATGCCTTATCTCGAAGACGGCAAAACGAAATTTCCGATGGACGCAAAAACTTTCGGCGCGTGGGGAAAAAAATTGGTCGAGGCCGGCGCAACTTTTCTTGGCGGCTGTTGCGGCACGACACCCGAACATATCCGCGAGCTTTCTTTGAACGTCAAAAATCTTTCGCCCGTCGAAAAAAATTTCAAACGTCCGCTGAGACTTGCGAGCCGTTCAAAAACCGTCGTCGTCGAAAAAAATTCCGTGACGCTCATCGGCGAGCGAATCAATCCCACGGGCAGAAAAAAATTGGCGGCGGAAATTCGCGCGGGCTCACTCCTTGGCGTCAAACGCGACGCGATCAATCAAATTAAATCGGGCGCAAAAATTTTGGACGTGAACATGGGCGTCGGCGGAATCGATCAGCCCGAAATGATGGCGCGTGCCGTTCAAGAAATTTCTCGAATCACGGACGCACCGCTGGCCATTGACACGGGCGACGCAAAAGCTTTGGAAGCCGGGCTGAAAAATTTCCCTGGTCGCGCGCTGATAAATTCCGTCAGCTTTGAGCCCGAACGAATCGAAAAATTTTTGCCGCTCGCCAAAAGATACGGCGCGGCGATTTTGATTCTCCCGCTCACGGAGGACGGCGTGCCTTCTTCGGCTGAAGAAAGATTTTCCGTCGCGAAAAAGATTATCGACGCGGCAAAAAGTTTCGGGCTCGACGACGACGATTTTTTGTTGGACGCGCTGGTCATGACGATTTCCGCCGACAAAAACGCCGCCCTCGAAGTTTTCAAGACGCTCAAACTTTACGGCTCGCTGAATCTGCCCACGACCATGGGCTTGAGCAATATTTCTTTCGGCCTGCCCAATCGCCCGCTGATAAACTCGACGTTCTTCGCGATGTGCCTGGCAAACGGTTTGGACGCGCCGATTATGAATCCTTACGACGAGTCGATGCAAAATGTTTTGAAGGCGGCCGCCGCGCTTCTTGCTCACGACGCAAACGGTTTGAACTTTTCCAAGCTCGCGCAAATCACGAACGCTCCGCAGAAAAAATTTTCTCTCGACACGTTGAGCGCGATTAAATTTGCAATTCAAGAGGGCGACAAGGACGAAATCCCCGCGCTGATGAAAAAGGCCGCCGACGAAAATTTTTCTGCCGACGAAATTACCGAACGAGCTTTGACCGCCGCAATGAACGAACTGGGCGACGATTTCGGTGCGGGAAAAATTTTTCTGCCGCAAGTTTTGCTTTCCGCCGAGACGATGCGCCTGGCCTTCGACGAGCTCAAAAAAAATCTCCCCGCGCAGGAGACAAAGACGCAGGGAACTTTTGTGATCGCGACAGTCAAAGGCGACGTGCACGACCTGGGAAAAAATATCGTCGGCGCATTGATTTCAAACAGCGGCTTCAAACTCGTCGACCTGGGCAAAGACGTTGACTCGGAAAAAATTGTTCGCGCGGCGATTGAACACGACGCCGATATCGTCGGCCTTTGCGCGCTGATGACAACCACGATGATTCAAATTGACAAAGTGATTGAGGATTTGCACGCGGCGGGTTCTTCGGCCAAAGTCATGGTTGGCGGCGCGGCTCTCACTCAAGAATACGCAACTTCCGCGGGAGCCGACGCTTACGCAAAAGACGGAGTGGAGGCCGTGCGTCTCGCGAAAATTTTGGTCACGAAATAAATTTTGCCGTCGAGCCCGATTTATATTTGGTGACTTCGAGACGAACGGGCACGCGATATTTTAGCTCCTCTACGTGCGAAATTATTCCGACCAATCGCCCGCCGCTCTGCAATTCAATCAAAGTTTTAATCGCGAAGTCCAAAGCTTCCGTGTCGAGCGTGCCGAATCCTTCGTCGATAAAAATTGTGTCGAGTTCAATCCCGCCCGAATTATTTTGAACGACCGCCGCCAAACCCAACGCCAAACTCAACGAGGCCAAAAAACTTTCTCCGCCGCTCAAAGTTTCGACGGGTCGCGCCGTGTCCGTGTAATCGTCCAAAATTTCCAAGTCCAAGCCGGCTTTGCGTTGTCTGCCGCTCACGTCTTCTTTGTTGCGGAAACGATAGCGGCCGCCGCTCATCTTTTCCAGCCGATTGTTCGCCTCGTCGATAACTTCTTTGAACATCGTGGCCAGATAATAGCGTTGGAAAGAAATTTTCGAGACATAACCGCCGGCGACGTCCGAAAGATTTTTCCACATCAAAAAATTTTTGTCGGCAACTTTCAAATCTTTCGCGAGCGCGGAAATTTTTTTTGCGATTTCTTCGAGCCGTTCGATTCGCGCGGAAAGTTTCGTCTTTGCCTCGACAGCCGCACGTTCGGAAGCCCGCGCCTCGTCTAAAATTTTTTTCAAGGCGAGAACGTCGGGCAAAATTTTTCCGTCGAGCTGCGCGGCGATCTCGGATTTATTTTTTTTCGCAGCCGCGACCGTCGACTTTTGCGCCGCCAAACTTTTTTCCAGCCGATTGAAATTTTCTTGCGCCGATTTGAAGGCCGCGGTCAGTTCGTCCAAAACTTTTTGAGTCGCAGAAATTTCCTCGTCCAAAAGTTTTTCGTCCGCCAAATATTTTTCGTCGACTTCGCGGGTCATGGCCGCCACTTCCCCACGCAATTTTTCTGCCGCCGCCGAAATTTTTTTGTCGTCCGCCCGCGCCGCCTCAAGTTCTTTTTCTGTTTGCGGTGTGACGATTTCGCCTTTCTTGATTCGTTCGAGACTTTTGTTCAAAAGTTTCACGTCGTTTAAAAGTTCGTTGACTTTCTCTTGAGCCGCCGCCGCCGTCAAAGTTTTTGCTTTGTCCGCCAAATTTTTTTCCGCCGCTTCGAGTCTGCTTTTCAGTCCCGCCAAATTTTTTTCCGCCGAAATTTTGTCATCGTTCAGCTTGCGTGATTCTTTTTCGGCCGAAAGGATTTGCGCGTCCGTCGGGATTACGGCCTTTGATATCGCTGGCCGCGGGTGGTGAATCGCGCCGCACACCGGGCAGGGTTTGCCGTCCGAAAGCGTCGAGGCCAATCTTGCCGCGCTGCCCGAAATTTGCCGCCGACGAAGTTCCGCCAAATTTTTTTCCGCCGAGTCATAAAATTTTTTTGCTGCACGCAAAGTTCTTTCCGCCGCCGAAATATCTTCGCGCAATTTTTCTATTTCCGCCAAAATTTTTTCGCGGGCTTGAGCGTCGTTCAAATTCTGTTCGGCGACTTTCAATTTCACCGGTGCGTCGCGACGATTTTCAACTTCGGCTTTGAGCTTTGCCATCGTATCGTAGCAATCTTGTTTTTTCTTGAGCAATTTTTTGACGGCTTTGTCAGATTTTTCAACCGCTTTGAGTGCCGCGTCGAGTTCGAGTTTTTTGTCCGAAAGTTTTTGCAGAGAAATTTTTTTCTTGCCGAGCTCCGCGACCAGCCGCTCCAATTCTTTGCGACGAGATTCTTCGGCCGCCCGCCCGTCGAATTCTTTTTTGGCCGCCGTCAGTGAGTGAGAAATTTTTTCCAAAGATTTTTGCGCCGCGTCGAGCTCGTCCGATTTAATTTGCAAGTCGCGGAACTGTTTGGATAAATTTTCGCCGTCGTTGAAATTTTTTTGCGCGTCGAGAGCTTGTGCCTCCAAAGTTTTTAAATTTTTTTGCGCGGCGTCCAGCTCGTCCGAAATTTTTTTTATCAGCGGCAAAAATTCTTCCTCGTCGGAAATTTCAGCGTCGTCGAGAAAATTTTTTCGTCGCGCGGTCAGCTCCTCGAAAATTTTTTTCGCCTCGGCAGATTTCGCTTTGAGCCCGTCCTCCACGCGCTTGAAATATTCCGCGTTGAAGAGCATGTCCAAAACTTCCTGCTTCTCGCCGGATTTGGCCGACAAAAATTTTTTGAACTCGCCCTGCGGCAACACGACGACCTGACGGAATTGTTCGCAGTCGAATTGCAACAGATTTTTCACGTACTCGGAAACGTCCTTCGTCTCGATAATTTTTCCGTCCACGTAAATTTCGGCGTAAGCTTTTTCCTCGGTCACGCCGCCGCCGCGAGATTTTGCACGTTCCTGGCGGGGGCTGCGCACGATTCGATAAATTTTCCCGCGCAAAGAGAAAGTGAATTCGACAAAAGTTTTCACGGTCGGCAAAGCCTGTTCGGAACGCATGATTGAGCCGCGCCGCCCGTTTTTGCCGCCGAAATCTTCGCCGTAAAGCGCGTAGCAAATCGCGTCGAGGATTGTGGTTTTGCCGGAGCCCGTCGCGCCGTGAATCAGGAAAAATTTTTCGTCGTCGAGCCCGATTTCAAAATCCAATTCGATCTCTTTGACGTACGGGCCGAACGCCGACATTTTTAATTTGATCGGTCGCAAAGTTCATTCCTCCTTGGAAATTTTCGACAAAAAATCGCCCATGGCCGCGCGATAATCCGCGTTCAAATCTTCGCCCGTTTGCGCCTTGAAAAATTCCGCGAAGTAGTCCAAAGGCTCGGTGCCCGCCGTGAATTTTTTTGGCGCGTCGTCGGAAAGATTTTGCCGCGAAACGAATTCGACGCCCAAAAGATTCGGGAAGTTCCGTTCCAATTTTTCGCGCGCGCCGATTTCATATTGATTGAGCCGGGCGACGATGTAATCTTCCGTGCGTAAATATCCTCTGAGCTCGTCGATTGAGCCGTTGACGATTCGAACGTCCCTGCGCGGCGTGAGCTCAACTCTTTTTGTTTGAACGTGGCCTTCGCCGTCGAGGTCGACAATCGTGACGGATTTTTTTTGGCCGGCCTCGTCGAAAGAATATTTGAGTGGAGAGCCGCTGTAAAATTTTTGCGGGCGATGAAGATGACCGAGCGCGACGTAATTGTAAGTCTCAAAAATTTTTGCGTCGACGTTGGCCAGCGTGCCCACGATTTTTCTTTCGGATTCGGATTCTTCGCCGCCCGTCAAAAAAACGTGAGCCATGACGACGCGCCGTTTGCCCCGCGGAATTCTGTGGCGCAGCAAGTCGAGATAATAACTGTTCGCGTCGTTGTAGCTCATGCGCTCGATGCTCGTGTATAAAAATTTATTTTGAACTTCGGCGGGCTCGAAAAAGGGAATCGGAGAAAAATAAACCTCGCCGAATTTGTCTTCGAGAACAAAATTTCTCGGCTCGTCGGTGATTTTGGCGGCGAAGAAAAATTTTTGTCGCTCGAAAATTCTGTTGCCGAAGTTCAAGCGGGTTTGGCTGTCGTGGTTGCCGGAGATAATCAGCGTCGGAATTTTTTTCTCGGCCAGGCGCGTCAAAGTTCTGTTCAAAAGATCGACGGCCTCCACGGGCGGGACACCGCGATCGTAAACGTCGCCGCAAATCATGACCGCCTCAATGTCTTCGTCGTAAATGATCCTGAAAATTTCTTCGATGATATATTCTTGGTCGTCGAGAAGATTTTGGCCTTTCAAAGTTTTTCCCAGGTGCCAATCAGCCGTGTGAAGAAGTTTCATAAAATTTCCTCCCTCCTCCAATTTAAAAATTTTTAATTATTCTGTTCGGGTTCGCCGGGGAAAAAATTTCTTCCGTAAGCGATGCGGAACAGTGAATTTTTCATTGCCGTACCGCAACGAGAATTGTTGATTTCACTATTTCCGACGACAAAATACGCTTCCCGTGTATTGTAATTGTATCTGACGATGATATGATAACGACGTATGATGCCCCAATTTGAAACGTGTCCGCCGACAAAGACAAAATCTCCTGCGATTTGAAAATGCGGCGGGTTGTGTTCCTGAACGTTGACGCTCCTCAAATTCAAATACATTGCGCCGCCTCTGCCGCCATCCACTTGTTGATAGTTTATGTCGTCTTCATATTGGTTCCAGCCCGCATTTGCTACGCTCGCCGTCATCAAAAGAAAAATCGTCGCGATGCTAAAGAAGAATTTTTTCATAACGAATTCCTCCGAAAAAATTTTTACTGACGTCTGCGAATGGCTTCAGCGTGCGCGTCCAAACCTTCCGCTTCGGCCAAACGGATGATGTCGTCGGCCGCGCCGAGCAAATCTTTTTTCGAGTAAGAAATCAAACTCGTGCGCTTGAGAAAAGTTTCGACGTTGAGGACGGAAAAAAATTTGGCGGTGCCGCCCGTTGGCAAAACGTGATTCGCGCCGGCCAAATAATCTCCGAGCGGTTCGGGCGAGTGTGCTCCCAAAAAAATTGCGCCGGCATTTTTTATTTTCGGCAAGAGATTGAACGGCGCGTCGACCAAAAGTTCGAGATGTTCGGGCGCAGAAAAATTCGCGAAATCGACGGCCTCGTCCAAATTTTCCGCCACGACGATCAAACCGTTTCGTTCGATTGCGGCGGCAGCGATTTCTTTTCGCGGAAGATTTTCGAGTTGCGCATCGACTTCAGCTGAAATTTTTTCGGCGAGCGTCGGACTCGTCGTGATCAAAATCGAGCAGGCCAACGGGTCGTGTTCGGCTTGAGAGAGCAAATCGGCGGCGGCGAAAATCGGGTCGGCGCTCTCGTCCGCGACGATTAAAATTTCACTTGGCCCGGCGAGCATGTCGATATCGCAGTGCCCGAAAACTTCTTTTTTGGCCAGCGTGACGAAAATATTTCCGGGTCCGACGATTTTATTGACGCGCGGGATTTGTTCCGTGCCGAAAGCCATAGCCGCGATTGATTGAGCCCCGCCGATTTTAAAAATTTTGTCGACGCCCGCGATTTTTGCGGCGGCCAAAACGGTTTTGTTCGCGTTGGGCGTGCACATGATGACTTCGCGGACGCCGGCGACTTTGGCGGGAATGACGTTCATCAAAACGCTGGAAGGATACGCCGCGGTTCCGCCGGGCACATAAACCCCGACGCGCTCCAACGGAATGATTGCCTGGCCGAGCAAAGAATTTTCGCCGCGAAAAGTTATCCAAGACTTCGGGAGCTGTTCAAGGTGGAAGCGACGAATATTTTCCGCAGCGACTTTGAGCGACGCAAAAATTTTCGGATCGATTTCAACTTCCTCAAGCTCGACGGAAAAATTTTTGAGCTCGACGCCGTCAATTTTTTTCGTGTAATCGATGACGGCCGCGTCGCCGAAGTTTCGAACGTCGGAGATAATTTTTCGGACGATTTCAATCGCGCTCAAATCCTCACCGAAAATTTTTTTGTTGGCCGCACGAACTTTGGGCGAGAGAGTGACCTCATCGAAAGATTTTTTTGTCAGAAGTTTTTCGACTTCCCCGCGCCCGATTTTTTTTGCGTTTACAATCCTCATGACTTTTCCTCCCGTAAAAAATTTTCTGGCGTAACTTTACCGCAAAATTTTTTTCAAGGCAAATTTCGGGCGGCAAAATTTTTTCGGCGCAAAAAAATTTTCTGCCAATTCGACAGGAAAAATTTTCCGCGGATAGAATACAAAAAACAAATTCTAAAAGGAGCGTGTAAAACATGGCGATAAACACCTCCGGCTTCGGTGCCTATGACATTCGCGGCGTCTATCCCGAAAGCATCAATCAGGAGCTGGCCTATCGTGTCGGGCGCGTTTTCCCGGAAATTTTCGGCGCAAAAAAAGTTGCCGTCGGTCACGATATCCGCCTTTCCGGCCCGACAATTTTTGACGCGCTCTCTCGCGGGCTGACCGAGGCGGGCTGTGACGTTTTTGACATCGGCCAGTGCGGCACCGAGATGATTTACTTCGCCACGGGTTTTAACGACTTCGACGGCGGAATAATGATCACCGCCTCACACAATCCCAAAGAATACAACGGCATGAAATTCGTCGGCAAAGGCGTGCGACCCGTTGCGCCCAAAAGCGGTCTGCTCGCAGTCAAGGCGGCCGTCGAGGATGAATCGCGCGATTGGACTTTCAGGAAGGCGACGGGCACAGTTTATCGGATTGACATTCAGCCCGATTACATCAAATGCATTCTCTCTTACGTCGACGCCAAAAATCTCAAGCCGTTAAAAATTGTCATCAACACCGGAAACGGCGCGGCCGGCCCGATTATAAACGAGCTGGAAAAATTTTTGCCCTTCGATATCGTAAAAGTTCACAACAACACCAACGGCTACTTCCCAAACGGCGTGCCCAATCCTCTGCTCCAAGACGCCCGCGCAGAAACTTCCAAAGCGGTCATCTCAAGCGGCGCGGCTTGCGGCATTGCCTTCGACGGGGATTTTGACCGTTGCTTTTTGTTTGACGAGCGCGGCAGTTTCATCGAAGGCTACTACATGGTCGGTTTGCTTGCCGAAGCTTTCCTCAAAAAAAATCCCGGCGCGAAAATCATCTGCGACCCGCGAGCAATTTGGAATACGATTGACATTGCAAAAAAATTCGGCGGCGAGGCTCTCGTTTGTCGTTCGGGTCACGTCTACATCAAAGAGCTCATGCGCGCCCAAAATGCGATTTACGGCGGGGAGATGGCCTCTCATCACTACTTCCGCGATTTTTATTTTTGCGACAGCGGAATGATTCCTTGGCTGTTGATTCTGGAACTTTTGAGCAAATCCGATAAGCCGCTCTCTCAACTCGTCGGAAAAATGATCGCCGATTATCCCGTCAGCGGCGAAATCAACACGAAAGTTTCTTCCGCCGAAAAAGTTCAAGAGATTATGGCGCGGGTCGAAAAAATTTACGGCGCGGGCGGCACCGTGAGCAAAATCGACGGGCTGAGCATTGACTTTGACGATTGGCGATTCAATCTGCGCGGCTCTCAAACCGAACCTTTTATCCGCCTCAACGTCGAAGCTCGCGGCGACAAAAATTTAATGGAGACCAAACGCGACGAGTTGCTCGCGGTTATTCGCAGCTGAAGGAGAAATATTTTGGAAGTAATCGTTACGCTTCTGCTTTGTACGACGGCCTTCTTGTTGTACTTGCTCAACAGAAATCGAAACGAAATTTCCGAATTGAAAGCCGAAATTCATCGCCTGAAACAAAGCGACAACGCTGCGCCCGTTTCACCGCCCGCAAATAAAAAAAGATTCGTTAGAGTGATATTTACTCCTGATTCTACAAAATGTTATGACTATCTTTTAGGCAATAATCCTGATGTAAAAATTGGCGACTTCGTTGAAGTTTACGTCAGTGACAAAAAAAAAGGGAAACCTTCATGGTCAATCGCAAAAGTTGTATATATAAGCAAAGCGGATGAAGTGTCGGAGCACGCGAAATCCAAAATTAAAAGAAAGACCGACCGTCGCAAATGGTAAAGCAACCTTCGCTCAATTTGAGCATGAGATAAATTTTTTCAATCAAAAGGAGGATTTTTTATGGGTAAAAATGTTGTCAACCTTCCGTCCTTGATTAGTGATTACTACACACTGAGACCCGACCCGGAAAACAAAACTCAGGGCGTGGCGTTCGGCACGAGCGGACACCGCGGCAGCTCCAAGTTGCGCAGTTTCAACGAGCAGCACATCTTGGCGATCGCGCAGGCCGTCTATGAATATCGCACGGCCGAAAAGCTCCAAGGCCCGTTGTACATCGGTGCGGACACCCACGCGCTCAGCGAACCGGCTCTTCGTTCTTGCGTTGAAGTTTTGGCGGCAAACGGCGTCGATATCGTTTTGCAGGAAGATTTCAAACCCGTGCCCACGCCCGTAGTCAGCCGAATCATTTTGGCGCACAACTATGAACGTAAAGAGGCCAAGCAAGCAGACGGCATCGTCATCACGCCTTCGCACAATCCTCCGACTGACGGCGGCATCAAATATGACCCGACGACCGGCGGCCCCGCCTCCGCAGAAACCACAAAAATCATTCAGAACCGCGCCAACGAAATCATCGCTCAAGGCGTCGACAAAGTTGTAAAGCGCGTGCCGTTTGAAAAAGCCCTCAAGATGGATAACGTCCACTTCATGGATTATATGAAACCTTACGTTGAGGCTTTGAGCAGAGTTATCGACATGGACGCGGTCATCAATTCGGATTTGAACGTCGGGGCGGATCCTCTCGGCGGCAGCGGCATTTTCTATTGGGATTTGATCAACGAAGTCTACAAGATTAAAAATCCGATCAAAGTCGTCAACCCCGACATCGATTACACGTTCAGCTTCATGCCGCTCGACCACGACGGAAAAGTTCGCATGGACTGCTCGTCGCCTTGGGCAATGGCAAATCTCATCGCGCTCAAAGACAAATATGATATTGCCTTCGGCAACGACACGGACTATGACCGTCACGGAATCGTAACCCCGCAAGGTTTGATGAATCCGAATCATTATCTGGCCGTCGCGATAAAATATCTCTTCACGAACAGGGACGGTTGGAGCAAAGACGCCATGGTCGGCAAGACTTTGGTCAGTTCGTCGCTGATTGACAAAGTTGCGGCGGATATCGGTCGTAAGCTGTGTGAGGTGCCCGTCGGCTTCAAGTGGTTCGTTGACGGTTTGTTCGACGGTTCAATGGGCTTTGGCGGCGAAGAATCTGCGGGCGCGTCCTTCCTTTGTAAAGACGCCTCCGTTTGGACGACGGACAAAGACGGAATCATCATGGACTTGCTCGCCGTCGAAATCACCGCAAAGACCGGCAAGAATCCTTCCGAACATCACAAAGAACTCACCGACAAATTCGGCACGTTCTATTACGCCCGCAAAGACACGCCCGCCACGCCCGACCAAAAAGCTGCTCTGGGAAAATTGGCTCCCGAAAACCTCAAAGCTGACACGCTCGCCGGCGCAAAAATCACGGGCAAATTCACGAAGGCTCCCGGCAACGGCGCGTCTATCGGCGGCTTGAAAGTCGTCACGGACAAAGGCTGGTTCGCGGCTCGTCCTTCCGGCACAGAGGATATGTGCAAAGTCTACGCGGAAAGTTTCGTCAGCGAAGACCACCTCAAGCAAATCCAAAAAGAGGCGCAAGAAATCGTCGCCTCCGTCGTGTGATAAAATTTTATTGGAGGTTTAAAAATGGCTCTCACTTTGAAATCCGGTTTCAGCTTCGACTATGACAATCTTTTCGGCGAAGGCAAGGTTACGGCAGCCGACATCGACGAATGCAAAGACGCTCTCAAAAAAGCTCACGAGGCAATGAAGGTCATGCGCGAGACGGGCTTCATCAAAGCTCACCTGAGCAAAGACGGTGCGCCCGAAAAAGTTTACTTCTCCAAGCTGCCCTACATTACCGAAGAAAACGGCAAGCTCAATTTGAACTCGCCCGCCTCAATCAAACGCCTGCACGACTTCACGGAAAAAATTCGCAACAACGTCGACGCGGTCGTCTCGCTGGGTATCGGCGGCTCGTTCCTGGGCAACAAAGTTCTCTTCGACGTTTTCTGCGGCGAATTCTGGAACACGTGGACGGCCGAACAGCGCAAAGGTTTGCCCAAAGTTTATTTCAGCGGTCAGAACATTGACCCGCGCAGGACGGGCGACATCATCAATCATCTTAAGGCGATGGCGAATTGCAAACAAACTCACGGCGGCGGCAAGTTCAAAGTCATGTTGATGTGCATGAGCAAAAGCGGCGGCACACTCGACACGATGAGCAACTTCATGGTCATTCTCGACGCGCTCAAAAAAGCTGACAACATCGAAGTCGAAATCGTGGCCGTGACCGACCCGAACATGGAGAAGAAAACTTTGCTCAAACAGATTGCCGTCGACAACGGCTGGGAATGCTTCGCGGTTCCCGACGGCGTCGGCGGTCGTTTCACCGTTTTCTGCGAAGTCGGACTTTCCACGGCGGCTGTCATCGGCATGGACATTGAAAAATTCCTTGAAGGTGCCCGCGATATGGACGAGGCCTGCAAGAACGACGACATCTTCCAAAATCCCGCCATGCTCAACGCCGCGCTCAAAGTCATTGCTTACAAAAAATACGGCCGCAACATCGAAGTCATGATGCCTTACGGCGATTACCTCAAATCTTTGTCCGAATGGTACATCCAACTTTTGGCGGAATCTCTCGGCAAACAGTTTGACAAGGAAGGCAAGGAAGTTTGCGAAGGCCGTACGCCGCTCGTCGCCGTGGGCACGACCGATATGCACTCTCAAACTCAACAACATCAGGAAGGCACGCTCGATAAAGTCGTTCAGTTCATCAAGGTTGCGAAGTGGCAGAACGATTTGACTATCCCCAACGTCTTCCCGAACGTGAAAAAATTGGCGGATATCTCCGGCGTGAAAATGGGCGACGCTCTCGAAGTTGCTCGTCAATCCAACGCCGACGCTCTCAAATCCAACAAACGCTTCAACGCCTGCTTCACGCTCCCCGAAGTCAACGAATATCATCTCGGCGAGCTGATGTATCTGCTGGCGATGTCCGTTGCTTACGAAGGCGAACTCCTCAACGTCGACGCGTTCAATCAGCCGGGCGTCGAGGCCTACAAACGCATCATGGGGCCGAAGCTCCAAGAGCTCAAAGCCAAAGGATAAAATTTTTCTCGTGAAATAAATTCGGCCGCTCGAAGAAATTTTGGGCGGCCTTTTTGACGAGGTGATTGTCATGAAAAAATTTTTGTTAGCGATAATTTTTTTGATGAGTTTTTCGTCCGCGAGTTGTTCGGCAGAAAAAAATATCGACCCGACCGCCGCGAAAGATCTTTCCGTCAGCGTTGAAAAATTTTGCTGGAAATATTTTGCGCTCCGCAAGTACGATGAAAATATTTTTTACTCGCCGTACGGAATTCACGCCGTGCTGAGCATTTTGGCCAACGGGGCAAGCGGCGAAACCCGCAAGGATATTTTGGACGCGCTGGAAGTCGCAAGCGTTGAAAGTCTCAATGACGGCCACAAAAATTTTTCCGCGCTCCTCGAAAAGAATTATCGCGGGGAAAATTTTTTGGCGGAAGCAAATCTTTTGTGCGTAGATAAAAATTATGGCGGAAACCTCGACGAAAACTTCAAGCGCGTCGTCAACGGCGATTACAACTCTGAGGTACGCACGGCCGATTTCAGCGGGAACGCAGCCGGCGAACGTGAAAAAATTCGTCGGTGGGTCGCGGACAAGACCAAAAATTTTATCAACGATTACAATTCGCTGGCCTCCGCCTCCACGTCGATTGATATTCTGAACGTCATCAGCTTCCAAGGCAAATGGAAAATTCCGTTCACGCCGAGCCAAACTCTGCGCAAGGAATTCACCAATTCCGACGGCTCGAAGGGAATCGCCGCTATGATGAGCAACGTTTTCAAAGATACGATTAAATATCGCGCGGACGAAAAATTCAAAGCGATTGAGCTGCCTTACAGCGGCGGTGCCGTGATGGATTTGATTTTGCCCGCGGACGACGACGCGCTCAACGTTTGCGAACTTTGGAACGCACAGACTTTTGAATATCGCGCGGATTTTTTGAACGGCTTGAAGAATTCGTATCCTTTTGACGGGGAAGTCGTCGCGCGCATTCTTAATATCGGATTCGCCCACGAGAACCTCAGCTATCAAGATTTTAAAAAAATGGGACTGCAACGGCTCTTCACCGACGACGCAGAATTTTTTAACATCATCAAGGGCACGTCGTTGAAATTGAGCAACGCCACGCAATTTTGCAAAGTTGACATCAACGAGCAGGGCACGAAGGCCGCCGCTGTCACCGAAGTTACGATGGTTGAGACGACCGCTGCGCCCAATTCAAAACCGCCGCGCCGAGTTTATTTTATCACCGATCGACCGTACATCATCGTGATTCGCGATGTTGAATCGGGCGTTACGCTTTTTGCCGGTGCAATCAATAATATTTAACGGAGGAAAACATGCGCTTTGATTATCACATGCATTTCGAATACGGCGACTACGACGAGACTTGGGCGGAAGGTTTTTTCCACGCCGCCAAAAAGAATTCACTCGACGAAATTGGAATCAGCGAGCACTCTCACACTTTTCCCGAATTCAAAAAATTTTATTACGACGATTTGATTTTGGATTCGTCCGCCGTCGGTAACTTTCAAAATCGCTGGCTTCAAAAAAACAAGTTCAAGCACACGCTCCAAGAGTATTTTGACTTCATGCGCACCCTTCAGACCCGTCACTCCGTTAAAATTGGGATTGAGGTTTGCAATTTCCGCGACCAGGCCGCCGTGAAAAAAATCCTCGACGCGTGGCCGTTTGATTATCGCATCGGCTCCGTGCACTTTCTTTGGGGCTGGGGTTTTGACGCCGCTGATCTCCTCGACGAGTGGCTAAATCACGACTTGGAAAAAATTTACGACGAGTACGCCACTGAAGCTGAACTGCTGGCCGGGAGCGGCAATTACGATATCCTCGGTCATCCCTTCAATCTGCGCCTCTTCAATTTCTTCCCCGACTTCGACGCCTCCAACTATTTTGAACGCGTGGTCGCCGCCATGAAAAAATTCAATCTGGCCGTCGACGTAAACACCGGCACGCTCTATCGCTATCCCGTCCGTGAAATTTCCCCCTGCGCCGAATTCATGAAAATTGCCGCCGCTTACGGTCTCAAAATCACTATCAATTCCGACGCTCATCAGCCACAAGATTGCGGGAAATTTTTCGACGCCGCCGCTGATTACGTCCGCCAATTCGGTTTCAAAAAAATTTTGCTCTTCCACAATCGCACGCCACAGGAGGTCGATTTAACGTGATTGTCTCTTGGAACTCCACCAACGCTTGCAATTTGTTTTGCGCTCACTGTTACCGCGACGCTCATCTAAAAGCCGCCGACGAACTGTCCACCGCTCAGGCCAAAAACCTTTTGAATCAAATCGCCCGCGCCGGTTTCAAAATCATGATTTTTTCGGGCGGCGAACCCCTCATGCGTCCCGATATCTTGGAGCTCATCGACCACGCCGCGAGTTTGAATTTAATCGCCGTTTTGGGCTCCAATGGCACGCTCCTTACTCCTCAGTTGGCTTGCGATTTGAAATCCGCCGGCGCAAAAGCTATCGGTATCTCCTTGGATTCCATCGACGCTCATAAGCACGATATCTTCCGTGCCTGCAAGGGTGCCTGGGAAGCCGCTGTCAACGGTATGCGCTACTGTCGCGACGCCGCCTTGCCTTTCCAAATCCACACTACCGTCATGGACTGGAACCAACACGAGCTGGAGGCTTTGACGGACTTCGCGGTGGATATCGGTGCAAAGGCTCATCATTTCTTCTTCCTCGTGCCCACGGGTCGTGCCAAATCCATTGAGCAAGAAAGTTTGCGTGCGGCAGCCTACCAAAATGTTTTGACCCGAATCATGCAAAAACAGCTCCAAGTTCCAATCGAGCTCAAGCCGACCTGTGCCCCGCAATTTTTGAAAATCGCCGACCAACTCGGCGTCAAGACCCGTTTCAAGCGCGGCTGTCTGGCCGGTTTGAGTTATTGCATCATCAGCCCCACGGGCAAAGTTCAACCGTGCGCCTATCTGAACATGGAGCTGGGCGACGTCCGCGAAACTCCCTTCGACGAAATCTGGCGGTCGAACAAAATTTTGCAGAGGTTGCGCACCCTCGACTACAGCGGCAACTGCGGCTCGTGCAAGTACAAAAAAAAATGCGGCGGCTGTCGGGCTCGCGCGGCATTCTACAACGGCGGCGACTTCATGGCCGGCGAACCCCGGTGCAATTTCTGCTAGGGGTTGTTGGTAAATTCAGGTAAAGAAAAAACATAAGCAGTTCTTTGAT
>CAMNFC010000005.1 GCA_946536925.1 uncultured Selenomonadales bacterium
CTTTGGATTTGAACGAGGACGCTTTCTGCACGAACACCGACGCCGGGCGCGCATGAATACCGGTTTTGTTTTCAATCGTGGTTGTTGCTTCAGTCATTAGAAACCCTCTCCCATCTTTGTACAGATTGTTATTAACGGCAGTCGCCTTGCGGGCAACCTTTTGAAACTTGCTATTCGCCGCGCGTTTTTTTCTTCCTGCTTGTCGAGAAAAAATTTTCCAAAAATTTTTTCTCGACAAAATTTTTTTCGGCTGATAAAATATTTTTCGGAGGTGAATCGATTGAGTGTAAAACTTTTGGATACGAACACGATAAATAAAATTGCGGCGGGCGAAGTCGTCGAGCGTCCTGCCTCGGTCGTCAAGGAGCTGGCGGAAAATTCACTCGACGCGGGCGCGAAGAAAATCGAAATCGAAATTCAAAACGGTGGAAAAGCTTTGATTCGCGTGACCGACGACGGAGCCGGAATGAATTTGGAAGACGCCGCGCTGGCCGTTCGCCGACACGCCACAAGCAAACTTTCCACCGCCGACGATTTGCAAAAAATTTCCACGCTCGGTTTTCGCGGCGAGGCTCTCCCGACGATTTCTGCCGTCTCGAAGTTCACGTTGCAAACGCGCCGCGCTCAAGACGAACTCGGAACGAAAATAAAAATTGACGGCGGAAAAACTCAAGACACGCACGAGGTCGGTTGCAAAATCGGCACGACGGTTTTGGTCGAAGAATTATTTTTCAACACGCCCGCCCGCCTGAAATTTTTGAAAGCCACGCCGACCGAAGCAAATAAAATTCACGACGTCATCGTCAAGCTCGCAATCAGCCGCCCGTCCGTCGCGTTCAGATTTATCAACGGAAACCGCGTCGCGTTCATCACGCCCGGCAACGGAAAAATTCTCGACGCTTTGAGCGCGATTTACGGCACGGAGCTGACAGATTCTCTTTTGAGTTTGAAAGGCGACGACGACGATTTGACATTGCGCGGATATGTGACCAAGCCCAACATTTTGAAAAGTTATCGCTCGTGGCAAACTTTCATCGTCAACGGTCGCGTCGTGGAGAACCGCACGATTGCCAAGGCCGTCGACGAGGCCTACAAGTCGTTGGTGCCCAAGACGGGTTTTCCGTTGGCCGTGGTGATTTTGGACGTGCCGCAAAATTCAATCGACGTGAACGTCCACCCGCAGAAAATTGAAATCAAATTCGACGACGAGGGGAAAATTTTCAAGGCGGTTTATCACGCGGTGCGCGCGGCCGTCGAAGGTCGAACAGTTTTGACGGAAGCGGCTCTCGTTCCCGAAAAAATTTCACAGCCGGAAAAAATTTCACAGCCGAAAAAAATTTCAGAGCGCGAAAAAATTTCTCAGCCCGAAAAAATTTCTCAGCCCGAAAAAAAATCCGAGCCGAAAAAAATTTTTCATGACGACTTCGACCTTGAACAATTTTTGACGGCGGCCGAAGACTCAAAAAAAATTTCTCCGCCGCAAAAAACTTCAGAGCCGAAAAAAATTTCTCAGCCCGAAAAAATTTCTCCTCAACCAAAAAAATCCGAGCTTAAGCTCGAACCGATTGGCCAGGCGGCGAAAAGTTATATCGTGGCGCAGAGCGGAAAGGATTTGTACATCGTCGACCAGCACGCGGCGCACGAGCGGATTCTCTTCGACAGGTTGAACGGCTACGCGGAAAAAATTCCGGCGCAAGGCCTGCTGATTCATCGCGTCGTCAAGTTTGATTCGCGGGAGTCCGAGCTGATTGAAAAAAATTTGGCGGTCTTCGCGCAACTGGGCTTCACTCTGGAGCCGAGCGGCAAGAACGAATTCCGCGTGATTGAAGTTCCCCTCGACGCGGCCGACACCGACGCAGAAAATCTTTTGCGCGCGATTGTCGAAGAAATTTTTAACGGCGTGGACGAGGCTGACGACCTGGCAAAAAAAATTCGGCAATCGGTTTTGGCGATGACGGCTTGCAAGGCCGCGATTAAGGCCGGGCTAGAACTCAACTTGCGACAGATGGAAATTCTTTTGAACGACCTGGCCAAGACGGCGCACCCGCACACTTGCCCGCACGGCCGCCCGACGATCATAAAATTTTCTGCCGGCGACCTGGCCAAAATGTTCAAGCGCACATAAAATTTTCGAGCCGTCAAAGCGACGGCTTTTTTTGTTAAAGGATTTTCGCCCCGCGCGTCAAAATATTCCGCAGCGTATGAAAGGAGTGTCCCGCAATGAAAGTTCTTTTGATTAACGGCTCGCCCAGAGCTGACGGCAACACGAGCATCGCGCTCAACGAGATGATTAAAGTTTTTGAGGCCGAGGGCGTCGAGACGAAACTTTTCCACGTCGGCAACAAAATCATTCGCGGCTGCGTCGCCTGCCAAAATTGTTTCAAGCTCGGCCGTTGCGTTTTTAACGACGTCGTCAACGAGATCGCCCCGATTTTCATGGAGTCGGAAGGTTTCGTCATCGGCGCACCCGTTTATTTTGCTTCGCCCAACGGCACGGCGATTTCTTTCCTCGACAGACTTTTTTACAGCACCTTCACGCAGGACAAAACCGGCAAAGTCGGCGCGGGCGTCGCGGTTGCTCGTCGCGGCGGATCTTCTGCGGCCTATGACGTTCTCAACAAATATTTCGGCAACACCGGCATGACGATCGCCACGAGCCAATATTGGAATATGGTTTACGGCCTTGAGCCCGGCGAAGCCAACCAAGACGGCGAAGGCCTTCAAACGATGCGCACGCTCGCCCGCAACATGACGTTCCTCATGAAGAGTATCGCGCTCGGCAAAGAAAAATTCGGCTTGCCCAAAGTCGAACCGTGGACGCCGACTCATTTTATCAGATGAAAATTTTCCGTCCGACTTACGTAAAAGATTTCAAATGCAACGGCCGGGCTTGCGGCTCGCGGTGCTGTCGCGATTGGCGGATTTTGCTCGACGGGCAGACGCGGGAAAAATTCTTGCGCCTCCCGCCGGACGAACGCCAAAAAATTTTTTCTCACGTCGACGAGGACACGCAATCTTTCCGGATGAAAAGTTCGGGCGCGTGTCCTTTCCTCGACGAAAATTTTTTGTGCCGCTTGCAGCTCCAACACGGCGAAGATTTTTTGACGAACGTTTGCCAAAGTTTTCCGCGCGTGACGTACAAAATCGGCGAAGAAATTTTTTTGCAGTCGATGACGCTGACTTGCCCCGTCGCCGCTATTTTGATCCTCTTGCGCCCGAAACCGCTTGAATTTGAAATCGTCGACCGACTCGACGCGCGGCAAATTTTCGACTTCACGAAGAGAATTTCGGACGCGGAAAAATTTTTGGAGAGACAACGGGCGGCGATAAAAATTTTGCAGCGGAGAAATTTTTCGTTGAATCGGCGGCTGGAAAATCTCTGCGAATTTTTCGGCGAAAAAATTTCTGTGGCGGTCGACTTCGACGAGGAAAATCACGCGGCGGCTTTGGCGGAAATTTTCGGCGAGACTTACGACGCAAACTTGACCGTCGACAAAAAAAACCGGCTGGCCGAAGTTTATCGCGAGCACAGAAAAAATATTTTGCCCCGGCTGCGAAAAAATTTTTCCGTCGTCTTGGAAAATTATCTCGTCAACGAATTTTTGATGCGCTGTTACCCGGCGGCCTTCACGGGCGAAGAATCTTTCAACTGCCGCGTGTTCGTCACGACTTTTCGGGCGTTGGAGTTCGCGGCGGTCTTGACGATGATTTCGCGGCGGCGACTGACTTTGGAAGATTTTTTCGAGCTTTTGTGCGCGTTGAGCGACAAACTCGACCACAGCCGCGGCGGCATGGAGGCGATAAAAAATTTTGCCGAGTTGCACGATGCCGAAGTTTTTTACTCGATGATGATTGAAGGAAGTGATTGACTTGAAAGAGATTTTGGAATTGTTGGAGCACAACGCGCGGCTCACGACCGGCGAGCTGGCGTCCATGCTGCAAAAATCGGAGTACGAGATCGAAAAGGAAATCGCCGTGCTGGAGAAGGAAAAAATAATTTTGTCTTACGGCGCGCTGATCAACTGGGAAAAATTCGGCGACGACAACGTAACGGCCGTCATCGAAATAAATTTGACGCCGCAACGTGAGGTTGGCTTCGACGCAATCGCCGAGAGGATTTATCGCTTCGACGAGGTGCGCACGGTCTATCTGATGAGCGGCAACTTCGACCTGCTCGTCATCATCGAAGGAAAATCTTTGAAGGACGTGGCAAATTTCGTGGCGACGCGCCTGGCTCCCATTGAGGGCGTGACACAGACTCGCAGCCATTTCATGCTCAAAGCTTACAAAAAAGACGGTGTGATAATGGAAGACGACGACCGCGACCGCAGGCTGGTGGTTGCGCCATGACTTGGCAAGACAAGCTGTCGACTTCGGTTAAATCCGTCGCGCCCAGCGGCATCAGAAAATTTTTTGACATCGCGGCGAAAATGCAGGACGTGATTTCTTTGGGCGTGGGCGAACCCGATTTCGTGACGCCGTGGCCGATTCGCGAAAGTTGCGTCTACGGTTTGGAGCGCGGCTACACGAGCTACACCGCCAACCGCGGCATGCTCAAGTTGCGCGAAGAGATCGCCCGCCATTATTCCGAGAAATTTAATTTGATTTACGACGTGGACACGGAAATTTTGGTGACGGTCGGCGTAAGTGAGGCTCTCGATCTTGCACTGCGAGCGATTCTGAATCCCGGTGACGAAATTTTGATTCCCGAGCCGTGCTACGTTTCCTATCAGGCTTGCACTTTCCTGGCAAACGGTGTCCCCGTCAGCGTGCCCGCGAAAATTGAAAACGAATTTAAAATCACGCCCGAAGAGTTGGAGCCGTTCGTCACGGACAAGACCAAAGCGATTTTGATTGGCTATCCGAACAACCCGACGGGCGCGATTATGGAGCGCGACGACCTTTTGAAGATTGCGGCCTTCGCGGAGGCTCACGACCTGGTTGTCATCAGCGACGAAATTTACGGCGACTTGACTTACGGCGGCGTCCACGAATGTTTTGCTGCCCTGCCGAAGATGCGCGACCGAACGATTTTGTTGAACGGTTTCAGCAAGGCCTACGCCATGACCGGCTGGCGAATCGGCTACGCGCTGTCGAATCCGGACTTTGTCGCGGCGATGACAAAAATTCATCAGTACACGATTCTTTGTGCGCCGATTACCGCTCAGCTGGCCGCGATTGAAGCTCTAAAGCGCGGAGAAAAATATATGAAAAAAATGGTCGCCGATTACGACCGCCGACGCCGATTGATTTTCGACGGCTTCAAAACTTTGGGCTTGGAAAGTTTCGAGCCGCGCGGAGCTTTTTACATTTTCCCGAACATCACGTCGAGCGGTTTGACTTCGGAAACTTTTGCGGAAAATTTGATTCAGGCCGAACACGTCGCGCTTGTCCCGGGCACGGCTTTTGGCAAATGCGGCGCGGGTCACGTCCGCTGTTCTTACGCCACGAGCATTGAAAAAATTTCCGAGGCCTTGAACCGCATCGAACATTTTTTGAAAGGTCACAGATAAATGACGACCGAAGAACTTTACATTCAGGCCGAAAATTTTCACAAGGAAGGAAATTATGACGCGGAATTCAAAATCCTCGACGAAATTCATCGGCTCGACCCGACGTACAAAAGCGCGTATTACCTGGAAGCTTGGGCGTTGGAAAATCTCGGCGAATATGTCAAAGAATATTACGCGCTGGAAAAAATTTTGCCGCTGTTGAAATTTTCCACGCCCAAAGAAAAAAGTTTTGCTTCCGAAGTTTTTATGCACCTGGGCGACGCTTGCATGCATTTGGGTTTGTCGGCGGAGGCCAAAGGATTTTATCTGCTGATGACGACAATCGGCACGCCGCGCATCGGTTGTTTGGACTGCCCGATTTTCCACGCCAATTCCTTTGAAAATTTTTCGCCCGCCGATTTTCAAAATTTCTACGACGAGTACGAAAAATTTTTGGCGGACATCGTGCCCTATCCGAAAAAATTTTACAATCACAAAAAAATTCGCGTCGGATTTATGTCAGCCGATTTTAACGGGCACGTCGTGGTTGCTTGGTCTTGGGCGTTGCTCGTCGGGCTCGACAAAAATTTTTTCGAGACTTATTTTTATTTCAACGGCGGCGTCAAAGACAGCATCACAGAGCGTTTAAAATTTTTCGCTGACGGCTGGCGCGACATTTTCGATTTATCGGACGAGGACGCGGCCAAAAAAATTCGTGAGGACGAAATCGATATCCTCTTCGACTTGAGCGGTCACACGTTCGGCAACCGTCTTAAAGTCGCGGCGTATCGTCCCGCTTCCGTGCAAGTGTCGGGGATCGGCTACATGGGCTCCACCGGCTTGAAGTGCTTCGATTATTTTTTGTCCGATGAAATTTGCGCGGGCGACGAAAATTTTTTCACCGAGAAAGTCATCAAGCTTCCCCACAGCCACATCTGCTACGATCCGTGGGCGAAACTTGAGCCGGCAAAAAATTCTCCGTGCGCGAAAAATAATTTCATCACCTTCGGCAGCTTTAACAATTTCGCGAAGGTGACCGATTCGATTTTGGCCGCGTGGAAAAAAATTTTGGACGCCGCGCCCCAAAGTCGTTTGATCCTCAAGCACAAAATTTTCAACACGACGGACGAAAAAAATTTTGTCGGCGAGCGGTTGAAAAGTTTTGGCTTCGATCTTTCGCGCGTGGAGATGCGCCCGTTTTCAGCACGCAGCCCGCTGGCCGAATACGCCGACGTTGATATCGCGCTGGACACTTTCCCCTACACCGGCGGCGTCACCACTTGCGAGGCTTTGTATATGGGCGTGCCCGTTGTCAGTCTTTACGGAAAGCGTCACGGAACAAGATTTGGCTTGAGCATTTTGAAAAACGTCGGGCTTGATGAACTTGCTGTCGATTCTTTGGACGAATATGTAAATCGTGCTGTCATGTTGGCGGGCGATTGGGAACTGCTGACGATCTTGAGAAAAAATTTGCGGGCGATGATGAAAAAATCTCCGCTGATGGATTCAAAAAATTATCTCCGCGAAATTCAATCGGCGTTCAAAAAAATTTTGGAGGAGAAAAAATTTGAACGTTTATGAACTTTATTCGCAGGCTCTCGAACGGCACAAAGAAAAAAAATACGACGAGGCGTTGAAAATCCTCGACGAGATAAAAATTCTCGCGCCCAATTACAAAAAAGCTTACATGTTCGAATCTTTGATTTGGAAAACGCTGAACAATCCGTTCAAAGAGGCCGAAGCCCTCGGAATTTTGTTGCCGAAGTACGACGTCTCTTTGCCCGAAGAAAAATATTTTGCCGCGTACGTGCTAAATCGCCTGGGGAATATCGCAATGGAAATCGGACTGAAAAGGCCGGGCATGCAAAGCGTTTGGTTCGCCGCAAAACTTTTGGAAAAGCCGCCGCAAAGTGATTTTACGAGATTGTTGAGCAACGCGATCCTGAAAGCCAACGCCGTGGAAAATTTTTCGCCCGAAGATTTTCAAAAGCTCTACGATGACTACGAAAAATTTTTGGCGGACGTCGTGCCTTATCCGAAAAAATTTTACAATCATAAAAAAATTCGCGTGGGATTTATTTCAGCCGATTTTTATAAACACGTCGTGACCGCGTGGTCGTGGGCACTGCTCACCGGGCTCGACAAAAATTTTTTTGAAATGTACTTTTATTTCAACGGCAGCGTCAAGGACAACATCACGGAGCGTTTAAAATTTTTCGCCGACGGCTGGCGTGACATTCGCGGCTTGACGGACGAGGACGCGGCAAAAAAAATTCGCGAAGATGAAATCGACATCCTCTTTGACCTGGGCGGGCACACCAAGGGCGGCTCGACTTTGCGAATCGCGGCGTATCGGCCTGCTTCCGTGCAAATGTCGGGGATCGGCTACATGGGCTCCACCGGTTTGAAGTGCTTCGATTATTTTTTGTCCGATGAAATTTGCGCGGGCGACGAAAATTTTTTCACGGAAAAAGTTCTCAAGCTTCCCCACAGCCACATTTGCTACGAGCCGTGGGCAAACATTGAGCCGGCAAAAAATCCCCCGTGCGTGAAAAATAATTTCGTCACCTTCGGTAGCTTTAATCGCTACGAAAAAATGACGGATGAAATTTTGGTCGCGTGGGAAAAAATTTTGGATGCCGTGCCCCAAAGTCGCCTAATCCTCAAGCATGTAGATTTCGGTTCGGACAACGGAAAAAAAATCGTCGGCGAGCGGCTGAAAAGTTTTGGCTTCGACCTAGGCAGGATTGAAATGCGCGGCGTCACGCCGAATCATCTGGTCGAATACGCCGACGTGGACATCGCGCTGGACACTTTCCCCTACACCGGCGGCGTGACGACCTGCGAGGCTTTGTATATGGGCGTGCCCGTCGTCAGTCTTTACGGAAAGCGTCACGGAACAAGATTTGGTTTGAGCATTTTAAAAAACGTCGGGCTGGAAGAGTTGGCTGTCGATTCTTTGGACGAATACATCAGACGCGCGGTCATGTTGGCGGGCGATTGGGAGCTGCTGAAAATTTTGAGAAAAAATCTTCGGGCGATGATGAAAAAATCTCCGCTCATGGATTCAAAAAATTATCTCCGAGAAATTCAGGACGCCTTTAAAAAAATTTTGAACGAGCAAAAAAATTTCTCCTCCGCCGGCGGCTGAGGGATTTTTTTTTTGCGCCGCACGTTGTATAATTTAAAAAAAATTTTTGGAGGCGAAGTCATGGCAAAAAAAATTTTCCTGCTGTGCCTGGCGATGTTGTTCGTCGTGACAAATGCGGCCGCGGCGAAAGATAAAGGCTTGCCCGAAGAAGAACGCGTGAAAATTTTCGTCGAGGTCACGGACGACACGCGCCACCCCGAATTCGGCACGGCGCAAAATCTTGAAACTTTTTTGAACGAAAAAATCGTCGAGAAAAATTTTGTGAGCGTCGTCGAAAAAAAACTTGAAGACGGTTTGATCCTTGACGAGGACACTCTGGCCGTGCAAAAAGTTTCGGCGGAAAACATCGGCGAGCTTTTGGTCTTCAACGCTATTGAGTTGCCGACTTCTTCCGCAACGCCCGAAAATTTCAATCAAGATTTCTATCAAAATCTCGGCGCGGCTTACGTCGTTCGTTGCGAAGTTCTCGCGCTCGGTCTCACGAAGGTCGAGGATAAAGCTTTCGGAATCGTGACGAATGTGCTTGGTGCCGGGTTCACTTTGTCGGGGCAAGGCTCTTCCAACCGCGACAAAACTTTGCGGCGTATCGGCACGGGCTTTGGCGCGCTCACTTATCTGGGCATGGCGGACTTCACGAAACGCACCGCGCTAAACACCGTCGTCAACATGAAATTTATCAGCGTGGAGAGCGGCCAAATTCTTTGGGAAGAAAATTTCACGGGGCAGGCCGTCAAACACCGCAAGCCCGATAAAAATTTCGACGACGTTTGGGAGCAAGCTTACATCGAGTCGGTCGAAGACGCCGCAAAAAAAATTTCCAAGCGCGTGAACAAATACGTCGACAAAGTTTTGATCAAGGGCAAGAGCGACAAAAATTTCCGCCCGAAAAAATCCGCCGGCTCTCTCGTCACGGGGAAAATTTTTTAAGTGAAAAATTTTTTCGCGGCGATAATTTTTCTCCTCGTCACGGGCAACGCGGCCGCTCATGAAAATCCCGAAGTCGACAGAGGAATCGAGAGCGTCAAACAAAAAAAATTTGCCTGCAGCGCGGAGACCAGATTTTTTTCTCCGAACCTGCACGCAAAAGTTCGCGGCGAAGATTTTTATTCCCGACGCACCGAAGCCCCCGAATTTATTTTGAAGCATAAAAATTTTTCGCTCGATTACATTCGCTCGCACGACACGTTTCATTTTGTCAAGCTCAAGGCCGACAAAGAAATTTTTTCGCTGATGGGCACGGGTCTTGAATGGAACGTCGCTTTGAACGCGGTTGATTGGCGCGGCGCGAGCGAAAATTTTTTTGCCGTCTTGCCGAGCGTCGGGATAAATTTTTACATGAGGATTCGTCCGCGCGTGGATATCTTCGCGCAATTTTCCGGCATGACTTTCGGACGGCACGGCCACTTCAAAGATTTTGAGGCGGGCGTCAAATATTTTCCGCAAAAAAATTTTTCTCTCAGCGCGGGCTGGCGGCGAATCGATTTCAAGTTGCGGCGAAGTAGCGGCACGGGCGATTTTTCCGTGAGCGGAATTTTCGCGGGCGTGCGCTACGATTTTTGACGCTCGTCTTCCAAAATTTTTTTGAAGGCCGATTGAATTTCGCGAAGATAATTTTCCGAATCCATGAGCGGTGATTTTTTCATCATCGCCCGCAAATTTTTTCTCAAGATCGTCAGCAGCTCCCAATCGCCCGCCAACATGACCGCGCGTCTGATGTATTCGTCCAAAGAATCGACAGCAAGTTCATCAAGCCCGACCTTCTTCAAAATGCTCAAGCCGAATCGCGAGCCGTGACGCTTTCCGTAAAGACTGACAACGGGCACGCCCATATACAAAGCCTCGCAAGTGGTGACGCCGCCGGTGTAGGGGAAAGTGTCCAGCGCGATATCAACGTCGGCGTATTCGGCCAGCGGGCTGCGTGCTGAAAACGGGCGCATCTCCACGCGCGAAAGATCGAAGCCAAAACTTTTCAACCGCTCGCCGACAAAATTTTTTTCGTCCGTCGTGTTGAAAATTTTGTGCTTGAGGATCAAACGACTTTGGGGCGCGGCGTCCAAAATTTTTTTCCACGCGGCCAAAATCGAATCGGTCACCTTCGCGAAATTGTTAAAGCTGCCGAAGGTGATGAAATTATTTTTCACGCACGGAGGATTTTTTGCCGGCTCAAGTTTTGTCGGCGGCTCGTAGCAAATGTGGCTGTGAGGGAGCTTGAGAACTTTCTCGACAAAAAAAGTTTCGTCGCCTGCGCAAGTTTCGTCGGACAAAAAATAATCGAAGCACTTCAAGCCGGTCGAACCCATGTAGCCAATCCCCGACATTTGCACGGAAGCGGGACGATACGCCGCGACGCGCAGGCGGTTTCCGTCGGTGTGGCCGTCCAGGTCGAAGAGAATGTCGATTTCGTCCTCGCGAATAATTTTTGCCGCAGCCTCGTCCGTCAAATTAAAAATGTCGCGCCAAACGTCGGCCGTCGCGCGAAAAAATTCCGTGACGTCGTCGGGATTTTTCACGGCGGAATAAAAATAAGTCTCGAAAAAATTTTTGTCGAGGTCGCGCAAAAGTTTCCAGCTCCAAGCCATCACGACGCTCCAATGAAAATTTGCTGACATAAATCCCACGCGAATTTTTTTGTGATTATAAAATTTTTTCGGGAAAGGTTTGACGTCCGCCAAAAATTTTTCGTACTCGTCATAAAGTTTTTGGAAATCTTCGGCGGAAAAATTTTCTATGGCGTTGGCGGAAAAAATCGCGTTGCTGATCTCCTCGCAAGATTTTTTGTTGTCGTCGGAAAAATTTGCCGACAAACAAAAAGCGCGCACCGAATCCGCAGTGCGCCCCAAAAATCTCGCGGCCGAGCCCAAGCAATTGAACGTGTCCGCCGCCAAATTTTTTTCGTCCGCCGAAGCCAAATCGATTCGCGGCAAAAATTTTTCCAGCAAAGAAAATTCTTTGAGCGATTCGCCTTTGTCGCGACGGATGAAAATTTCCAGCAAGAAACTTTTTTTCCAGTGCGGCGCGGCGTCTTCAACCTGCTTGACGATTTCCAATGCCGCGTCGAATTTTTTTTCACGATAAAGTTTCAGAGCCGCTTCGTATCGTTCCAGGATGTCCATAAATTTTTACCGGCGATAATCTCTGTGATAGTTGCCGTCGCTGTCATAGTAGCCGTTGTCGCCGTTGTCATATCTGCTGCGTTTGTGGCGTCTGTAATCTCTGTGATAGTTGCCGTCGCTGTCATAGTAGCCGTTGTCGCCGTCATCGTATCTGTCGCGTCTGTAGCCGTAATCGGAGCCTTTCTCGACGAGTTCAATTTGAATTGCTTCTATTCTCAAATGTTGGCCTTCGGTGCCGGCGACAGCTCCGTTTTTGACCCAATTTTGCCAGCCGATGTTTTGGACGTGCACGCGATAACAGACGTCATATCTGCTGGCCATGGAGCCCGTCAAACGAATTCGAATTGCTTCCATGCGCAGACCTTCGCCGACGGTTCCGGCCACGTCGCCCGAATATCTCCAGCCTTGCCAGCCAATATTTTTAATCCGCGCGTTGTATTCGATGCCGTCGCAATTTATGATCAACGCTTCGAGCCGAAGATCTCGGTGAGTGGTGCCCGCGGTTTGTCCGGAGCTTACGGGACGCATCCAACCTTTGTCTTGGACGTGCGCCTGATAAGTCAGATACGTTGAGGCGGAAACGTTTTGCGTGACGAAAATCATCGCCAACAAAATCATCACGCCGAAAAATTTTTTCATCATCTTGATTTCTCCTTTAAAGCTCGTTCGATGTCTCTTTGCGCGGATTTTTCGTGCAGGGCGTCGCGTTTGTCATAGGTGTGTTTGCCGCTCGCCAACGCCAGCTCCAACTTCGCGCGACCTTTTTTAAAATAAATTTTCAGCGGCACCAACGTAAAACCTTTCTCGCGCGTCTTGCCGAAAAGTTTTAAAATTTCTCGCTTGTGCAAGAGGAGACGACGACGACGGAGCGGCTCATGGTTGAAAATATTTCCCTGCTCGTAGGGGCTGATGTGCATGTGCTCCAAAAAAATTTCGCCGTCTTTGACCTCAGCGTAACTGTCGCGAAGATTGGCCTTGCCCGCCCGCAAACTTTTGACTTCCGTGCCGCGCAGTTCGATTCCGGCCTCGTAGGTTTCGTGGATAAAATAATCGTGGCGCGCCTTCCGATTTTCGCACGCAATTTTTATCTCGTCTTTCCTCATGCAGCTCACCTCGACGCAATGATATCAACCGCAGAATTTTTTTGCAACTTAAAAGTTCGTTACAAAATTTCCGGCGGCCGCCTCGTTGAATGCCAGCTCGCAAATTTCTTCGAGGCGAGAAAAATTTTTTCTCAAGTAAAGTTCGCCCAGCAGTGCTTCAAAGCCGGTGCTCGCGTGATATTCGGCGACGGTGGCTTTCCTGGGCGCGTGAGACTTTGCGTTTCTTCCTCGGCGAAAAATTTCCCGCTCCTCTTCCGTCAAAAAATTTTCTATCGCGCGATAAGTTTTTGCCTGGGCGGCGGCCGAAACGATTTGCGCGCTCAAGTCGTGCAGGCGGGTGATGTTGTGCGTGACTTCCAAAAGACGCGTTCGCACGAAAAGATGGAAGTAAGCGTCGCCGACGTGCGCCAAAACCAGCGGCGAAAGAGTTTTTATCAGGCTCTCTTCCATACGGCACCTTGCGGCGTGTCCTCGACGAGAATTTTTGCGGCCTTGAGGGAGTCGCGGATTTTGTCGGCCAGCTTCCAATTTTTTTCGGCGCGGGCGTTTTGTCGAAGGTCAAGAATAATTTTCATGAGCGCGTCGACGAGTTCGGGTTCGTCGGATTTTTCCTCGACCTTCTCGACGGGCACGGGCTGTTCAAAAATTCCGATGATCTCGGCCATCTCCATGTAAATTTCGCGGACGCGCAAGATGATGTCGCCGTCAATCGTCACGGGCAAAATTTTTCCGTCGACAAATTCCGAGTAGTAGCCGCCGATTTCTTTTGCCAGCTCGAACATGTGAGTTATCGCCAGCGCGGTGTTGAAGTCGTCGTCCATTGCCGCGTAAAAATTCGACAGGAGCCTCTCGCCTTCTTCGACGAGGCCGCCCGCGGGACTTACGGTTATCGCAAAATTTTTTTCGCCCGTGTCTTTGACGAATTCGCCCGCGTGAATTTTTCTTGCCAAATCGTCCAGCTGCCAATAAGCTTTCGCGAGCTTGCCGAAAAAATCTTTTGCCTCGTTGAGCCGCTCCTCGCTGAACTCCAACGGGCCGCGATAATGTGTCAGCAGGAGGAAGAGCCGCACGACTTCACCGGGAAATTTTTGCAAAACTCCTTCGACCGTGGAAAAATTTCCGGCGGACTTGCTCATCTTAACCTGGTCATCTTCGCCCTTGACGATTTTGTCTTCGGGTTTTTTGACGGTGAGGAAGCCGTTGTGAACCCAATATTGCGCGAAAGAATTTTCGTCGCCGAGAGCCGCTTGACTTTGCGCGATCTCGTTTTCGTGGTGCGGGAAAATCAAATCGGAGCCGCCGCCGTGAAAGTCAAATTTCTCGCCCAAAAATTTCAGCGACATGACGGAGCATTCGATGTGCCAGCCGGGACGACCTTTGCCCCACGGACTTTCCCAAAAAGGTTCGCCGGGTTTGGCCGACTTCCACAGCGCAAAATCCATAGGATTTTTTTTGCGGGTATCGACTTCGACGCGAGCACCCGCCAACATTTCTTCGAGCTTGCGGCCGCTGAGTTTGCCGTAATTTTTGTCCGCTTCCACGCTGTAAAAAACGTCGCCGTTTTCCAGGACGTAAGCAAAATTTTTTTCGACGAGCGTCTGAATCATTTTGATGATGTCGTCCATAGTCTCGGAAACTCTCGGGTAAACATCTGCGCGGCGAACGTTAAGGGCGTCCATGCTCCTGAAGTAGGCGGCGATATTTTTTTCGGCGACGTCCTTCCACGAGACTTGAAATTTTTTTGCGGCCTTGATGATTTTGTCGTCCACGTCGGTGAAATTTTGGACGTAACGAACTTTGTAGCCGCTCTTTGCGAAAAAACGGCGGATGACATCCCACACGACGAACGGGCGGGCGTTGCCGATGTGCGGCGCGTTATAAGGCGTCACCCCGCAGCAATAAATGCTGACCTCGCCTTTTTTCACCGGCTTGAAAATTTCTTTCGACCTGCTCATCGTGTTGAAAACTTTAATCATAAGGCATCACTCCAAATTTTTTTCAAGATTTTTTTTCAAGTCAACTTTTGTCAAAGAAACTTCGAGCGAAGAAGTCCTCATTGCCTCGGAGGAAATTTCTGCACGGGCGGCGGCCAATTCTTTTTCCAGGTCGTTGACGCGCTGTTCGAGCCGTTGAATTTGTCGGAGGGCGACTTCGATCATTTCGCGTTCGGGGTCGGGCAAAATGTCATGATTCAAGTCGACGTCGATTTCCTCCATCAACTCGGAAAAAATTTGCGGATTGTTTAAATCGTAGCCGCGAGCCTTACAAAGTTCGGCGACGGCTTCGCGATATTCTTCCTCGTTGTGGACGCGCTTGCCGTGAAGGACGACGACACGACCGGGAATTCCAACGACTGTTGCGTGCGGCGGAACTTCTTTCAAGACGACGGAGCCCGCGCCGATTTTTGCGTGGTCGCCGACTTTGAACGAGCCGAGAACTTTTGCGCCGGTCGCCACGACGACATTGTTTCCGATTGTCGGGTGACGTTTGCCTTTTTCTTTGCCGGTGCCGCCCAATGTCACGCCCTGATAAAGTGTCACGTTCTTTCCGAGTTCGGCCGTCTCGCCGATGACGATGCCGGTGCCGTGGTCGATGAAAAGTCCGTCGCCGATTGTCGCGCCGGGGTGAATTTCAATTCCCGTCAAAAATCTGCAGAAGTTCGAGACCAGCCGCGCCGAAACGATCCAACCGCGTGTGAAGAGGGCGTGAGAAATTCTGTGCAGCCAAATCGCGTGCAAGCCCGAATAACACAAGACGACTTCGAGCACGCTTTTTGCCGCGGGGTCGCGCTCAAAGACGACGCGGATATCTTTTTTGATGCGCGAAAAAAATTTCATGGACAGTCCTCCAAGGATCAGATTGCTCAAGCGCAGCAAACGATTGAAAAAATTTTTTCGTCAAACAAATTGGATGCAACGTCACGTTGCTTTTTCCAAAGCGACGACGGCGTAGGCAGCGATACCTTGCTCCGTGCCCGTGAAGCCGAGACCTTCTTCCGTTTTGGCCTTCACGCTCACCGCGTCAACGTCGACGTTCAAAACTTCGGCCAGACGTTTGCGCATGTTCAAAATGTGCGGCGCGAGTTTCGGTTTTTGCGCCACGATAATCGAATCCGCATTACCGACAGAAAATCCTTTGGCTTTGATCAGCTCGCAAGTCCTTTCCAAAAGTTTGACGCTCGAAATATTTTTGAACTCCTCCGTCATCGGGAAATGTTGGCCGATATCGCCGAGTGCGGCCGCACCCAACAGCGCGTCAATTAAAGCGTGAATCAAAACGTCGCCGTCAGAGTGAGCCTCAAGTCCCAGCGGGTGAGAAATTTCCACGCCGCCCAAAATTAATTTTCGATTCGCCACGAGTTTGTGAACGTCGTAGCCGATTCCAAATCTGATCATTTTTTTCTCCTCAAAAAAGTTTCCGCAACGCTGATATCTTCGGGCGTCGTGATTTTTATGTTGCAGTAGCCGCCGTCCACGATTTTTATTTGCGCGCCGAGCCTCTCGACCAAGCTTGCGTCGTCCGTGCCCAAAAAATTTTCGGCCGCGGCTTTTTCATAGGCCTGCAACAAAATTTCTCGACGAAAACCTTGCGGCGTTTGAACGGCGACCAAATCTTTTCGCGGAGGAGTGAACTTGACGAAGCCTTGAGCGTCGACGATTTTAATCGTGTCTTTGGCCGGCACCGCCGCAATCGCACCGCCGAATTTTTCTGCCGCGTCGATAACCTCGTCGATTGTTTGAACGGAAATCAACGGGCGCGCCGCGTCGTGAACCAAAATAATTTCCGCGTCTTCGGGCAAAAGTTTCAGGCCGTTTGCGATTGAATATTGGCGTTCGCTGCCGCCGACGGTCACGAGCCACGGTTTCAAATTTTTTTCCGCGCTCAAAATTTTTTCGACGGTTGCGACTTCGTGAGCGGCCACGACGACGATTAAAAATTTCACGCGCGCGACCAGAGAAAAAGTTTTCAGCGTCCGAAGCAAAACAGGTTCGCCCGCAAGTTCCAAAAAATTTTTGTTGAGGCCGCCGCCCATGCGCGTGCTTGAGCCGGCAGCCGGAAAAATCGCCGCGACCATTTAAATCAACCCGTAAGCGATCAGCCGACGAATCCCGACGAGGACGCCCGCTTGATCGTTGCTCGCCGTCTCGAACTTCGAAATTTTTTTCAATTCGGGGTGAGCGTTGGCCATGGCAAAACCGCAGCCGACGGCTTGGAGCATTTCAAAATCGTTGAGGTAGTCGCCGAAGGCCGCGCATTCTTCGGGCTTGAAGTTCATCACGCGCTGAACATTTCGGACGGCCTCGCCCTTGTTGATGTTCGGATCCATCACGTCGACCCAAAAATCAGAGCTCAACGTCACCTGCAACGAATCATAAAATTGTCCGAGCTTGTCGAAAATATTTTTCTTGGAATTTCCCGTCGGATCAAACAGCGCGACTTTCAACGCCACGTCATCAATCTCGTCGAAGCTGTCGACAACGCTACGGTGCGTGTAATATTTTTCGAGCTCGGCGTTTGATTCGGGCGTGTCCTGTTCGCGCAAAATGTAAGCGTCCTTCTTGCCGCAAAAAACGCGCAAAACGTCCCCGAAATTTTTTGTCGCCGCCAAAACTTTTTTCGCCGCGTCGAGGGCGATTGGTCGGCTGAAAATTTCTTCGCCTTTGTACATGACGAGCGTGCCGTTTTCCGCCAGGAACAAAAAATCGTCGACATAATTTTCAAACGAGCGCATGAGCGAAAAAATTTGTCTGCCGCTGGCCGGCGCGAAGATGACGCCGCGATTTTTCAGCTCGGTCATCGTCTCGCCGAAACCTTCGGGCAATTTATTTTCGCTCGTAAGGAGCGTGCCGTCCATGTCGCAAAAAATTATTTTAATCATCAAAAAATCCTCCGCCAAAAAAATTTACGCGATAAAATTTCGACGCAAAAATTTTTCTTCCTGCGCACTTTCGGGGCGGGCGATTGAATCTGAAAATTTTTTGTAGTATATTAGGCGCAGAAAATTTTTCGGGAGTTGATGCCTGTGCCGATAGATTTTGAATTCACCGATAGAGTCCGCGACCTCGTCTCGACGATAACGCCGCTGGATATTTTTGACATTTTAATCGTCGCGGTGATCCTCTATAAATTTTATCAGATGATCAAAGACACGCGAGCCATAACTTTGGTCAAAGGGTTGATGGTCATCGCCGCGCTCACGATAATTTGCGGGCAGCTCAATCTCCATGTCATGACGTGGATTTTGCAGAAGAGCTCGGATTGGTTGCTCATCGCTTTGCCGATTTTGTTTCAGCCGGAATTGCGTCGCGCCCTGGAACACATCGGCCAAGGAAAAATTTTTCGACAGAGCGTCTCTCTCCTCGACCAAAAAGAAGCCGACGCCGTCGTCGACGAAATCGTCAAGACCGCCAAAAAACTTTCGCAGACGAAAACGGGCGCGCTTATGGTCATCGAACGCGAAATGAAATTGAACGATATCTCCGTCACGGGGATTCACATCGACGGAATTATTTCATCGGAATTTTTGCTGAACGTTTTCATCGTCAACACGCCCCTGCACGACGGCGCGGCCATCATTCGCGGCAACAGATTAATTTCTGCGGCGTGCGTCTTGCCTTTGACGGAGAACCACGAACTTTCCACGGAGCTTGGAACTCGTCATCGGGCGGCCATCGGTCTTTCCGAACAGTGCGACGCGCTGATTGTCGTTGTCAGCGAGGAGACCGGAACGATTTCCGTGGCCGAGGGCGGGCGATTGATGCGCCGCTTCGACGAACAAACTTTGGCGGCAAAAATTCGCCCAGCTTTCGTGGAGAAGAAAGATAAAATTTTCGGCTTCCTTTCCAAATGGAGGGACAGCAAATGACTCGGATAATAGAAATTTTCTGCCACAACTTTTTGCAAAAAATCATCGCGTTGATCGCGGCGTTCTTCATGTGGTTTTTCGTGATGACGGAGCAAGACCCCGAGATCGAAGACTCTTACGTCATCCCGCTTACAATGTCGAACGTGCCGTATGAATTCATTGCAATCTGCGACGTAAAAACCGTAAAGATCGAGGCGAGCGGCCCGCGCTCAAATTTCATCAAGTACGACGCGAACGCCTTCCGAATCTACGCGAACCTCGAAGGCCTGGAAGAAGGAGTTCATCAGCTGACGCCGCGGGTTGTCATGCCGCAAGGTTTTGAACTGATTGAAACTTCGCCCAACACCATCACCGTCAAACTCGATCCTCTGGTTGAAAGGCAAATGCCGATTGAAATTCGCACGGCGGGCACGACTGCCTCGGACGCGGCCGTCAAAGCCATGCAAAAATCCATGGAGACCGTCACGGTCGTCGGCCCGAAAAGTTTCGTCGAGCAAGCCGTCAAAGTTTACGGCACCTTGAATCTTTCGGGCAACACGTCCAGCTTCGAGGCGCAAATCCCAATGAACGCCGTGGACGCAAAAGATAACGTCGTTCAGCGCGTGCGGGTGGTGCCCTCCGTCATCACCGTTTCCGTCGACGTCGAGAGCGGAATCAAAAAACGAATCGTCCCGATTGTCCCCGAACTTTCCGTGGCGGACGGCTGGGAGCTTTCAAAAGTTTCTGTTGATCCGGCGCAAATCGAAATCGTCGGCTCGGAGTCCGCAATCAATTCAATTGTAACTCTCAAGACCGTGCCTTTCACCGTTCAGACGGGACAAAGATTTTTCAAAGGAACGCTGGAGTTGCTCGTGCCCGAAGGTGTGAGCGTGAACAGCGAGACCGTCACGGTTTCGGCCGAAGTCGTTAGAAAAACTCTCATGCGCGACGACGCCCCCAACCCGTAAATTTTGACAAAGACAAGCCGCGTGAATATAATTGACGCGCAAAAATTTTTCAGCACTCGGACTCAACAACTTTGCAAAGGGGTGGCGGCAATGGATTTCGGAATGACTAACGCGGGCGAAAATTGCGGCGTGTTCGGCATGTACGACCTCGACGGCGGCGACGTGGCTCAAACGATTTACTACGGGCTTTACGCTCTTCAACATCGCGGGCAAGAAAGCGCGGGAATCGCTGTGACCGACACGGCCATCCGTCGCGACAAAGTTTTTTGCCACAAAGCTTTGGGTCGCGTCAATGAAGTTTTCAACGCTCAGAATCTGGCCTCGCTCGACGGAAATTTGGGCGTCGGTCATGTGCGATATTCCACGGCGGGCGCGTCCACTCCCGAAAATTCTCAGCCGCTCGTCCTGGCTTACATCAAAGGCACGCTCATGCTCGCTCACAACGGAAATCTCGTCAATGCTCCGAGGCTTCGGCGTGAACTGGCGGCGGGCGGCGCGATTTTCCAGACGACGATCGATTCCGAGACCATAGCCTATCATATAGCCCGCGAACGTGTCAAAAGTCGTTCCGTTCAAGAGGCAACCGTCCGCGCGCTGAAAAAAGTTCAAGGCTCGTATTCACTCGTCGTGGCCTCTCCAAGAAAATTGATCGGTGCCCGCGACCCGTGGGGCTTCCGTCCGCTTGTCATCGGCAAACTCGACAACGCTTACATCATCACCTCCGAGACCTGCGCACTGGAAACAATCGACGCGGAATTTGTTCGCGACGTGGAGCCCGGCGAAGTCATCACCATTTCCCACACGGGCAGAATCGAATCCAATATGGAGCTGGCCTTGCCCAAAGAAAAAACCGCCCGTTGCATTTTCGAGTACATTTACTTCTGCCGACCCGATACGACCTTCGACGGAATGAGCGTCACGCAGTCCCGAATCATCGCGGGGAAACTTCTTGCTCGCGCGCACCCCGTCGAGGCTGATTTGGTCGTGGGCGTCCCCGAAAGCGGCAACATGGCGGCCGTCGGCTACTCCATGGAATCGGGCATACCTTACGGAATCGCGTTTACGAAAAATACTTACGTCGGCAGAACCTTCATCAAGCCGCAACAGTCCAGCCGAATTCAAAGCGTTAAAGTCAAACTCAACGCCTTGCGCGAAGTCGTCAGCGGCAAACGCATTGTCATGATTGACGATTCGATTGTTCGCGGCACGACCGGCACGAGAATTGTAAAAATGTTGCGGGAGGCGGGCGCGGCCGAAGTTCACATTCGCGTTTCCTCTCCGCCGTTTTGTCACCCGTGCTATTTCGGAATCGATATCCCAGGCCGAGATCAGCTCGTCGCTCACAACCGCACCGTCGAAGAAATTTGTAAATTCCTCGGCGCGGATTCTCTCGGCTATCTTCCGATTGAGTGCCTCGACGATATGGCGGGCGGCCGACCGATTTGCAAGGCGTGCTTCACCGGCGATTATCCCATTCCTCCGCCGAACGAAGATATCCGCGGAGAATATCTGAAATAAATTTAGGAGGCTTATTAAATGTTCAGCGATACTCACAAGGCTGCGGGCGTCTGCTATCCGCAAGGTTTCACGGCGGCGGGCGTTCGTGCGGGAATCAAAAAAAACGGCAACCTCGACGTGGCTGTCATCTACACGCAAAAGGAAGCGGCGGTCGCGGGCGTCTTTACGAAAAATTTGGTCGCGGCGGCTCCCGTCCACCTGAGCAAAATTGTCGTCGGAACAGGCACGGCTCACGCTGTCGTGGCCAACGCAGGTTGTGCCAACGCTTGCACGGGCGAACAAGGAATTCGTGACGCAGAAAAGATGGCGACCGTCGCCGCAAAAGAATTGAATTGCCGCGCAGATGATGTTATCGTCGCTTCGACGGGAATCATCGGCGCAAATCTTCCAATGGACAAAATGGAAGCCGGAATCCGCGACGCCGTGAAAAATCTTTCGCGCGAAGGCTCCGTCAACGCAGGCAACGCAATCATCACCACGGATACTTACTCAAAATCTTGCGCGACCGAAGTCGAAATCGGCGGCGTTGAAGTTCGTTTCGGCGCAATCGCCAAAGGTTCGGGAATGATTCGCCCCGACATGGCAACCATGCTTTGCTTCATCACCACCGACGCGGACATCGACCAAAAACTTTTGCAAACCGCTTTGAGCGACGCAACCGAAATTTCTTTCAACTGCATGACTGTCGACGGCGACATGAGCACGAACGATTCGGTTGTTGTCCTGGCCAACGGCGCGGCCGGCAATAAAAAAATCGTCGAGCGCGGCGACGACTACGAAAAATTTTTTGCGACGTTGAAAAATATTTGCGTGGAGCTGGCGAAAAAGATTGCGGCTGACGGCGAGGGCGCATCGAAATTTTTGACGATCAACGTCACGGGCGCGGAAAGTTTCGCGGACGCAAAAAAAATCGGAATGGCCGTCGCAAACTCTCCGCTCGTCAAGACCGCGTTCTTCGGGCAAGACGCAAATCCCGGTCGAACGATTTGCGCCGTCGGATATTCGGGAGTGAAAATTCTTCCCGAAAAAATTTCTATCAAGTTCGGCGGGCTCACCGTTTACGACAAAGGACTCGTCACGAAATTTGACGCGGACGCCATGAAAAAAATTTTGGCGGCGCACGACATCATCGTTGACATTTCTCTCGGCCTCGGCGAATCTTCCGCCACGATTTACACCTGCGACTTGAGCTTCCAATACGTCAAAATCAACGCGGATTACACGACCTGAAAATTTTACGCCATGACTTGCAGCCGCCGAATCGTCATATCTTCCGGCCCGGTGATTTGGCAGCCCTTGCGTTTGGCGTAGCGAATGTAATCCAAAATTTCTTTCGTGATTCTCTCGCCCGGCGCAATAATCGGAATGCCCGGCGGATAACACATCAAAAATTCAGCAGCAGTCCTGCCGACGGTCTGGTCAATCGGCAGGGATTTTTTTTCGGCATAAAAAGCTTCCTTGGGCGCGGCGTCGACGATCGGGTCAATGTATTCGACTTTCATCAGCCGCGACGGATCTTTGCGATAAATTCTTTTGATGTCGGCCAGAGCAGAGACGAGCCGCTCGATATCTTTAACGCGGTCGCCGACGGACACGTAAGCCAAAATGTTCGCGATGTCCCCGAACTCCAGCTGAATGTCGTATTCGTCGCGCAAAATGTCATAAACTTCGACGCCCGCCAAACCGACCGCGCGAGTATAAATCGACAGCTTCGTCACGTCGAAATCGAAAACGGAATCGCCGTCGACGAGCTCCTTGCCGTAAGCGTACCAGCCGCCGAGAAAATTTATTTCGTCGCGGGCGTATTCGACGAGCTCAATCACTTTGTCAAAAATTTCCTCGCCGCGCAGAGCCAAATTTCTCCGCGAAATGTCCAGGCTCGACATCAAAAGATAAGAGCCGCTCGTCGACTGCGTGAGGTTTATGATTTGGTGGACGTAGCCCGCGTTGATATTTTTTCCCGTCAAGAGCAAAGAACTTTGCGTGAGCGAGCCGCCCGATTTGTGCATGGAAACCGCAGCCATGTCCGCGCCGACAGACATCGCCGAGGCCGGAAGTTTTTCGCTGAAATAAAAATGCGTGCCGTGCGCCTCGTCCGCCAAAACTTTCATGCCGTGCGCGTGCGCGACTTCGGTTATCGTGGCAATGTCCGAGCAAATCCCGTAGTAAGTCGGATTGTTAATCAAGACGGCTTTCGCGTCGGGATTATTTTTTATGGCGGCGACGACGTCCGCAACCTTCATGCCTAGGGAAATGCCAAGCCGCGCGTCGACCTGCGGATTGACGTAAACGGGCACGGCTCCGCAAAGAATCAGCGCGTTAATCGCCGAGCGGTGGACGTTGCGCGGAAGAATGATTTTGTCGCCGGGCTTGCACGTGGAAAGAATCATCGCCTGCACCGCCGAAGTCGTGCCGCCGACCATGAAAAAACTGTGCGCCGCGCCGAACACCTCCGCCGCCAAAATTTCCGCGTCGCGAATGACGCTGACGGGGTGGCACAAATTATCCAGCGGCTTCATCGAGTTCACGTCGACATCCAGGCACGCCTGCCCCAAAAATTCTGCCAGCTCATGATTGCCTCGCCCGCGTTTGTGTCCCGGCACGTCGAAGGGCACGAGCCTTGCCGCCTTCATTTTCGTCAACGCCTCCAAAATCGGAGCGCGGTCTTGCGTCAAATATTCGTCTCTCATGATTTTTTCTTCCTTAAAAAAATTTTTTTCGCCGCCCGAAAAGTTTTTAAGCCTGCGTTTAATCCTCCGCTTCAATCAAAAAGCAGGCGACCTTTTGGTGCCCGCTTTTCATGTTCAATGTTAAAATGATTTCAACTCGCCTCTCAGTTGTAACGACGCATGGGAACTCTCGCGACAGCGTTTTCGTATTCAATGCCTTTGGGCACATACAAAACGATTTTGCTCGAAACCATCTCGGCCTGGCCGTCAATCATGTACACGGCTCCGATGATGAAGTCTCCGATTCGTTGCTGCTCCATTTCGTCGACACCCTCGAAGTTCACGATAACCGCGTTGTGTTTGAGCAGGTCGTCGGCAATTTGTTTTATTTGGTCGTCGAAATCTTTTGGCGAATAAATTTTCATGGTGAGCTGGGGAGTTTTGACGACGGCCAGGCTCGGTCTCACGGAGGCTTCGGAAGTCTCGCTGTTATAGGCCTCGTAGCGAACGCCGCCCATGGACGTGACTCCGTTTTCCGCCGTGGAAATCATGCCGCCGTTTCGAGTGAAGCTCGTCATTCCACCGGCGAAATTTGGAGAGAAGCCGCCGGCAGTTTTTTTCTCCGCCTGGAAAGTTTGCGGTTGAGCGGGTGCTTGCGCGAGCTTGGGTTCCTCGGTTTTGGCTTCGACTTTTTTTGTCTCTTTAACTTCGTCTTCGTCTTCGCCGGGCGGCTCCAGCGGCATGATTATATCCGTCAACTTTTTTATCCAGTCCATCACTATCATAAACAATCGCCCTTCCGAAATTTTGTTTGCTTGTAAGCGCGTTTATTCTAGCACAGCGTTTTGCAAATTGCAAAGGTTTTTTCAAGTTTTTTTCAGGCGTCAATAAAAATCTCTCAGCTTGAGCGAACAGTCGGGCGCGCGGAGTTTCCTTAAAGCTTTTGCCTCGACGGATTGGACGTTGTCGCCGCTGACCTTGAAAATTTTCGCAACCTCGTCGGGTGTTCTCATGCGCCCGTCTTCCAGCCCGAATCGCAGCGACAAAACTTTTCGCTCGTGCGGCGTCAAAGTGTTCAAAACTTCGCCCAAAAGTTCGCGCATCTGCAGACGATCCAGCCGATCAAAATGCGTGGGACTTTTGCTGTCTTCCACGAAGTCCGCCAGCGTCAATCCTTCGACAAAATCTCCTTCGAGCGCAAACGTATCTTTATCGTTATAAGTTCTCTCGTCGACGGGCGTGTCCAGCGAAACTTGCGCCGTACGTTCCATCTCGCGCAGGCCGCGAACGATTGCTTTTTCGATACATTCCTCGGCGTATTCGATGAAAGTCGCGGAGCCTTTCGTGGCGAATTTTTTTACAGCTTTCATCAGACCGATGTTGCCTTCTTGAATCAAATCGGAAAAAGGCACGCCCTGGCCGATATAATTTTGCGCGATGTTGACGACCAGGCGCAGGTTTGCGTTGACCAGTTCGAGTTGAGCGTCCTCGTCGCCGTCAGCCGCCCGAAGTAGCAGCGTGTGAAATTCCTGCGCGCCCAAAGGCGGTATTCGCCGCACTTCCTCCAGATAAAGTTGAGCATCCTCCAAAAATTCGTTCTCCATGACTTACACCGCCTTTGCAAAGAAATTTTTTTCTGTGTTCGATACGGCGGCGGGTAAATCCTTTAAGTTTTACAAATTATTTTCTGGCGTTTTTGGCAAGACGGCCGCGAGTCGTTCGGTCGAGGATGGCTTTGCGCAGGCGAATCGATTTGGGCGTGACCTCGACAAGTTCGTCGTCGTTGATATATTCCATGGCCTGCTCCAAACTCATAAATCTCGGCGGCACAAGACGGATTGCCTCGTCGGAATTGGAAGCGCGAATGTTCGTCTGATGTTTTTGTTTGCACGGGTTGATGTCGATGTCCATGTCGCGGGAGTTTTCGCCGACGATCATTCCCTCGTAAACTTTTTGGCCGGGCTCGATGAACATTACGCCGCGATCTTGAAGATTGAAAATTCCGTAGCCGGTGGTCAAGCCCTGCTCGAAGGCAACCAAACTTCCGCGGTTGCGGCCGGGGATGTCGCCCTTGTAGGGTTCGTAGCCGTGGAAGATGTGATTCATGATTGCGTTGCCGCGAGTTGAAGTCAAAAGCTCGGAACGAAAACCGATCAGCCCGCGCGCCGGAATCAAAAAGTTCAGCCGCATGTAGCCCGCGACGTTTTGCATATTTTTCAGCTCGGCTTTGCGTCGACCAAGACTTTCCATGACGGTGCCGGTGTAATCGGGCGGAACTTCCACTGTGAGATTTTCAATCGGCTCGAACTTTTGCCCGTCAATCAATTTGTAAACGACTTCGGGCTTTCCGATTTGCATTTCGTAACCTTCGCGCCGCATCGTCTCAATCAAAATCGAAAGGTGAAGTTCGCCGCGCCCGCTGACTTTGAAGACGTCGGCCGAATCGGTTTCCTCCACGCGCAAGGCCACGTTCGTTTGAGCTTCTTTGAAAAGTCTGTCGCGGATGTGGCGGCTCGTCAAAAATTGACCTTCTTGCCCGGCGAAAGGAGATGTGTTCACGCCGAAAGTCACGCTCAAAGTCGGCTCGTCCACGCGAATCGACGGCAAGGCTTCGGGGTGCTCCGCGTCAGAGACTGTGTCGCCGATTGAAACTTCACTCAAGCCCGTGAGCGCGACGATTTCTCCCGCTTGAGCTTCGGACGTCTCCACGCGATTGAGCCCGTCGTAGGTGAAAACTTTTCCGACCTTTGCTTTTTTGATTCCGTGTTCGCTGATGAGCGCGATTGTCTCGCCCGAATTTATTTTGCCGCGTTGAACTCGACCGATTGCAATTTTCCCGACGTAATCATCGGCCTCAAGAGTCGTGACGACAAGTTGAAGCGGCGCGTCGGGTTCACCTTCGGGCGGCGGAATTTCTTTCAAGATCGTATCCATCAGCGGCTGAAGGTCTCGGCTCTCGTCGTCCAAATTTTTTTTCGCGATACCCTGTTTGGCGGCGGTGCAAATGACGGGGAAGTCGAGCTGTTCGTCGTCGGCGTCGAGCTCCATAAAAAGTTCGAGCACTTCGTCGTAAACTTCGTCCACGCGGGCTTCGGGACGATCAATTTTATTTATCACGACGATCGGCTTGAGCTTGTGCTCTAAAGCTTTGCGCAGGACGTATTTTGTTTGAGGCATCGGCCCTTCGAAGGCGTCGACCAAAAGCAAAACGCCGTCAACCATGTTCAAGACGCGCTCGACTTCTCCGCCGAAATCCGCGTGGCCGGGCGTGTCGACGATATTAATCTTGACGCCTTTGTAGAGAATCGCCGTGTTCTTTGAAAGAATGGTAATGCCTCGTTCGCGTTCCAGGTCGCCGCTGTCCATGACGCGTTCGGCCACCTGTTCGTTCTTGCGGAAGATGTGACTTTGTTTTAACATTGCGTCCACCAGAGTTGTCTTGCCGTGGTCGACGTGCGCGATGATTGCTATATTTCTGAGTTTGGAATTTACTTCCATAGAATTTCCCCCTAATCAGGTGTATAATTGCCCCGAGGTGATTTGAAAATGTGTTTGGCTTTCCCCGCAAAAGTTTTGAAGATTGACGGAGACTTGGCTACCGTCGAGCGCGCGGGCATCAAACGTTGTGCAAGTTTAATGCTCCTGCCCGAAGCCAACGTCGGCGATTTTGTTTTGGTTCACGCGGGCTTTGCAATGCAGGTCATCGATGAGCGCGAAGTAAAAATCCGTGACGCTCTTGTGGCCGAGATGAACGGTGCGCCGCGAACGATTGAAAGTCTCACTCCATAAAATTTTCTCCGCGATATCGGGCGACGGACGCACAATCTTTGTCGCCGCGACCCGAAAGAGTGACGACGATAATTTTTTCCTTGTCCATGAGCGGAGCAATTTTCATGACGTGAGCAACCGCGTGCGCCGATTCAATCGCGGGAATGATTCCTTCCGTGCGCGAAAGATATTCAAAGGCGTCGACGGCCTCGGCGTCTGTTATCGGGACGTATTCGGCGCGGCCGCTGTCGTGAAGGTGCGCGTGTTCGGGGCCGATGCCGGGATAATCCAAGCCCGCGGAAATCGAATAGACCGGAGCGATCTGTCCGAATTCGTCCTGACAAAAATAACTTTTCATTCCGTGGAAAATTCCCGTCCTGCCCGTGGCAATCGTGGCTGCCGTCTCAAAAGTTTCAACGCCGCGACCCGCCGCCTCGCAGCCGATGAGCCGAACGTTTTTGTCGCCGATGAAATTATAAAAAGTTCCGATTGAATTTGATCCGCCGCCGCAACAGGCCACAACCGCGTCGGGAAGTTTTCCTTCGAGCTCAAGAAGTTGCGATTTAATTTCTTTGGAGATGACGGCTTGAAAGTCGCGGACAATCGTCGGGAAAGGATGAGGCCCCATGACCGAGCCGAGGCAATAGTGCGTGTCGGCGATTCGGTTCGTCCACTCGCGGAAAGTTTCGCTCACGGCGTCTTTGAGCGTGGCGGTTCCGCTTTTGACCGCGACGACCTGTGCGCCCAAAAGTTTCATGCGGTAGACGTTGAGAGCTTGGCGGCGGGTGTCTTCTTCGCCCATGAAAATTTTGCACTCCATGCCGAAAAGCGCGGCGGCCGTTGCAGTCGCCACACCGTGTTGACCGGCTCCCGTCTCGGCGATCAATCGGGTCTTGCCCATTTTTTTTGCCAGCAAAGCTTGACCGAGGACGTTATTAATTTTGTGCGAGCCCGTGTGATTCAAATCTTCCCGCTTGAGATAAATTTTCGCGCCGCCCAGGTCGTCCGTCATTTTTTTTGCGAAGTACAACAGCGACGGTCGCCCCGCATAATTTTTGAAAAGTTCGTCGAGCTCGCGTTGAAAATTTTCGTCGGCTTTAAATTTTTCGTAGGCCGCCTCCAGCTCAATCACCGCGTTCATCAAAGTTTCGGGGATGTATTGCCCGCCGTAAATGCCGAAGCGTCCTTTTTGGTTCGTCATAAATTTTCCCTCCGCACAACCTCCGCGAAGGCTGCCATCTTTTTGAAATCTTTTTTTCCGTCGGTTTCGATGCCGCTGGAAACGTCGACCGCGAACGGGTGCAAAAGTTTTATCGCCGCGCCGACGTTCTCAACCGTCAAACCGCCCGCCAAAAAATATTCGCGCCGAAAATTTTTCAGCACGCTCCAATCAAAAATTTTTCCGTCGCCCGCGCCGCCGTCAATCAAAATAAAATCGGCGGAACTTTTTTCCTTCGCGTGAACTTTGAAAGCTTTGATGATCGGGCGATTCGTGAGCGCGCGCAAATTTTTTATGTAAGCCTCGTCCTCTGCGCCGTGAAGTTGAGCCGCGTCGATTATGCCCGCGTTCAAAAGTTCGGCGACGTTGGAAATTTTTTCGTCGACGAAAACCCCGACCGCACAAATTTTTTTCGACAAGATACCGCGAAGTTTTTCGGCCTGCGCGGGCGTGACGCAACGTTTGCTTTTTTTCGCGAAAACGAAGCCGACGTAATCGGGGAAAATTTCGTTGGCGGCAAAAATATCGTCGAGCGTCTTGAGCCCGCAAAATTTTATCCTGGTCATGAGTGGCCTCGCAATTCGTCGAGCTTGGATTTTTTGTCGACGGCACGCATCAAAACTTCTCCAACCAAAACCGCGTCCGCTCCGAGCCGGCGGATTTTTTTTATGTCGTCGGGATTTTTCACGCCGCTTTCCGAGACGAAAATTTTTTCGCGCGGGACGAGAGCCCGAAGTTTTTTTGCGTTGTCCATGTCGACGGAAAAATCTTTGAGGTTGCGGTTGTTCACGCCGATGATTCGCGCGCCGCAGTCCAAAGCCCGTTTGATTTCAATTTCGTCGTGAGCCTCGACCAACGCGCTCAAACCCAGTTCGTCGCACGTCATCAAAAATTTTTTCAGCTGCTCGTCGTCAAGGATGGAGCAAATCAACAGCACGGCTTCCGCGCCCAAAATTTTTGCCTGGTGAATCATGTACTCGTCGACGACAAAATCTTTGCGCAGGCAGGGAATCGAAACTTGCGCAGAAATTTCCGCCAAAAATTTATCGTCGCCCAAAAAAAATTCCGGCTCGGTCAAAACGGAAATTGCGTCCGCGCCAGCCGCCTCGTAAGCTTTAGCGATCTCGACGTGCGGAAAATTTTCGGCGATGAGACCTTTGGACGGCGAAGCTTTTTTGCACTCGCAGATGAACGCCAGGTCGGATTTTTTCAGCGCGGCTTCAAACAAAAAATTTCCTCGCGGCAAAGAAAACGCCAGCTGCCTGAGTTCGTCCGAGGAAAATTTTTTCTTGCATTCGTCGACGCGCAACTTTGTTCGTGCGGCGATTTTTTCAAGAATTGTCATGGCTCCTCCGAATAAATTTTTCCAACGTGTCGAAGGCCTTTCCGCTGTCGATGAGATTTGCCGCCAGTTCGACGCCCGCCGAAAAAGTTTTTGCTTTGCCGCCGACGTAAAGAGCCGCGCCCGCGTTCAACAGGACAGCGTTTCTTTTGTGACCTTTTTCGCCTTGCAGAATTGAACGAGTAATCGCCGCGTTTTCTTTCGGATCACCGCCGCGCAAATCTTCCCGCGTGCAACGAGTTAAGCCGAAATCTTCGGGCGTGATGACAAAATTTTTTATCCAGCCATCGTTAATTTCGCAAATGGAAGTCGGCGCACTCAAAGAAATTTCGTCGAGCTTGTCGCGACCGTAAACGACCATACCGCGCTTGACGCCCAGACTGATTAAAACTTGCGCGAGGGGAGCGACGAGATATTCCGCATAAACGCCCAGGATTTGCATGGACGGTTTGCCGGGATTGGTCAAAGGGCCGAGGATATTGAAGACCGTTCGGAAGCCCAGCTCCCGACGAATCGCGCCGACGTATTTCATCGAGCTGTGATATTTTTGCGCGAAGAAAAAACAGATGCCAACGTCGCGCAAAAGTTCAACGCATTTTTCGGGCGACTGATTAATTTCGACGCCGAGAGCCTCCAGACAATCGGCCGCCCCGCATTTGGAAGAGGCCGCGCGGTTTCCGTGCTTGGCAACTTTCATTCCGCCGGCCGCAGCGATGAGAGCCGCAGTCGTCGAGATGTTGAAGCTTTGGGAGTTGTCGCCGCCCGTGCCCACGATTTCAAAAACTTCCGTTCCCGTGTCGACCGTCGTTGCGTGAGATCTCATGGCCGCCGCGCAACCTGCAATCTCGTCGGTGGTTTCCGCGCCCGCGCTTTTCGTCGACAAGGCAGACAGGAACGCCGCGTTTTGCGTGGGAGAAGTTTGCCCGCTCATGATCTCGTTCATCACGGCGAAGGCCTCCTCGTAAGTCAAATCCTCCTTGTTCACGATTTTAACGATAGCTTCTTTAATCATTTTGAAACTCCTTACTGCTTTGAAACTTTATTCCTCGCCGATAATTCGAACTTCGGGCGAGAGAGTGACGCCGTGCGCCGCGCAAACTTTTTGCTTGACCTGCTCGATCAAAGTTAAAACGTCTTGAGCGGTCGCGTCGCCGGTGTTGACGATGAAGCCCGCGTGTTTTTCGCTGACCATTGCTCCGCCGACCTTCAAACCTTTCAAGCCGGTTTTGTCGATGAGAGTGCCCGCGAAATGTCCTTTCGGCCGTTTGAAAGTTGAGCCCGCGCTGGGCAGGTCGAGAGGCTGGCGACTTTCGCGACGCTCGGTGAAGTCCGCCATTGTATTTTTAATTTCGTCGGGGTTGCCGCGCTGCAAGATCAATTCGACTTCGCAGATGGCGCAAGAATTTTCCTGGAAGATGCTGTGGCGATAGTGCAAGTCCAAGCCGCCGCCGCTGAAGTCGACGAAATCTCCATTGCGATTGACGGCCTTGACTGAGGCGATGACGTTTTTCATCTCGCCGCCGTACGCGCCCGCATTCATGAAAATTGCGCCGCCGATTGAGCCGGGGATACCGATTGCGAATTCCAAGCCCGTCAGAGAATTTTGAGCCGCGAAGGAGGACACGTCTTTTAATTTGGCTCCCGCGCCCGCGAAAATTCTTTGACCGTCGCAACGCATGCCGCCGAAAAATTTTTCCGTGAACTTGATGACAACACCGCGGATTCCTTTGTCGCGAACCAAAACATTCGAGCCGTTGCCCAAGACGACGCACGGCAGGCTGAACAGATCAATCAGCTTGAAAATTTTTGAGACTTCCTCCGCGCTTGAGGGAAAAATTAAAACGTCCGCCTCGCCGCCGATTTTGAACGTTGTGTGCTCCCTCATCGGCGCGTGAAAAATAAATTGCTCCTTGCGCAAAAATTTTTGAAGTTGCGCTCCGAAAGTTTCTTCCCAAAGCATCGGATTAACTCCTTAAGACGGCACCGGTCGAAGCAGAAGTCGTGAGAGAAGCGTAGCGGGCGAGATACCCCGTTTTGATTTTGGGTTCGGGCTTCGTCCACTCTTTGCGGCGTTGTTCAAGTTCTTTGTCGCTGACTTCCAACTCCAACTTGCGGTTGGGGATATCGATAAAAATTTTGTCGCCGTCTTTGATGAGAGCGATCGTTCCGCCTTCCATTGCTTCGGGTGAAATGTGGCCGATGCACGCGCCTTGGCTGGCACCGCTGAAACGTCCGTCGGTTATCAAGCCGACTTTGAGACCTGCGCCGGTTATGGCCGCCGTGGGGTTCAACATTTCCTGCATACCGGGGCCGCCTTTGGGGCCTTCGTAGCGGATGACGACAACATCGCCGTCATGAATTTTATTGGCCATGATCGCGTTGATTGCTGCTTCTTCCGAGTCAAAACATTTTGCCGAGCCTTTGTAAACGAGCATGTCCTCGCTGACGGCTGAAGCTTTGACGACGGCGCAATCGGGGCAAATATTTCCGTGCAAGATAGCGATGCCGCCCGTCGCGCGATAAGGATTGTCGACCGTGCGGATGACGTCGGGGCGAGCGATCTTTGCGTCTTTGATTCTGTCGCCCAAAGTTCCCGTGACGGTGAGCGCGTCGAGGTTGAGCAAATTTTTCTTGGACAGTTCGTTCATCACGGCGTTGATTCCGCCGGCCTCGTCGAGGTCTTGCATGTGGTGCGTTCCGGCCGGGCTGAGCTTGGTGATGTACGGCGTGCGCGCAGAAATTTCGTCGAAGAGTTCAGCAGGAATTTTTATCCCGCACTCGTTGGCAATGGCCGTCAAATGCAAAACGGTATTCGACGAGCCGCCGATACCCATGTCGACGGTGATTGCGTTCTCGAAAGCTTTGCGCGTCAAAATATCTCGCGGGCAAATATTTTTTTCGATGAGCTCCATGATAATTTTTCCCGCGCGTTTTGCCAAGATGAATCTGTCGCCGGTGTAAGCCGCGGGGATCGTGCCGTTGCCGGGCAGAGCCATTCCGAGAGCTTCCGACAAACAGTTCATCGTGTTTGCCGTGAAAAGTCCCGCGCACGAGCCGCAACTCGGACAGGCGTGAGCTTCAAGGTCTGTCATCTCTTGCGCAGAAATTTTTCCCGCCGCAAATTTTCCTGCCGCCTCAAAAGCTTGAGAGACGCTGATATTTTTTCCGTGGAAACGACCCGCGAGCATCGGGCCGCCGCTTACGATTATCGACGGGATATTTAAACGCGCCGCAGCCATCAACATGCCGGGGACAACTTTGTCGCAGTTCGGAATCAAAATCAATCCGTCGAAACCGCTTGCCATTGCCACGGCCTCGATTGAGTCGGCGATGAGTTCGCGGCTGGCCAAAGAATATTTCATGCCCGTGTGACCCATGGCGATTCCGTCGCAAACGCCGATAGCCGGAAATTCAATCGGGGTGCCGCCCGCGGAGGCCACGCCCAACTTGGCCGCCTCGGTTATCGATTTCAAATGCATGTGGCCGGGAATAATTTCGTTGAAAGAATTGCAAACGCCGATTAGCGGGCGCGAAAGTTCTTCGGCACCAAAACCGTTGGCGTGAAATAAACTTCTGTGTGCGCAACGTGTCGCGCCTTTTTTTACAATGTCACTTCTCATTTTCCAAAACTCTCCTTGAAAAAATTTCGCAAAGATTTTACAGCATTTGTCAACCGCTTGCAACGAAAAAATTTTGATCGCCTCTGCCGGCAAAAAAAATCGCCCGTCGCCGAGCAAAAAAATTTTTCAAACGGGCACACGATTTTCTATCGCCTTGGCAAGGGTCAAGCTGTCGGTTCCGGCGAAGTCCGCGCCGACGGAAAGACCTCGTGCAAGCTTGGTGACTTTGATGCCCGCGGGATTGAGCAGCCTGGAGATGAAAAGAGAAGTTGCGTCGCCCTCGACCGTCGGCTCGAACGCGATGATGACTTCTTCAACTTTGTCTTCGGCCACGCGCTTTATCAGTTCGCGCAAATGAATGTCTTCCTGTGAGACGCCGGCAAGCGGAGAAATCAGCCCGCCCGTCACGTGATATTTTCCGTCGAAAGTCCCCGCGCGTTCGATGGCGTCCAGATCTTTTGAATCTTTCACGACGCAGATAATTTTTCCGTCGCGTTTGTCGCTGGCGCAGATGTCGCAAATATTTTTTTCGGCGTCAATCGTGTTGAAGCAAATTTCACAGGCGTGAGTGTCGAGTTTGACGGAGCGAATGGCCGCCGCCAAATTTTCCACGTCGTCAGCTTTCATGGCCGCGATATGATAAGCAAGCCGAGCGGCAGTTTTTGTCCCGACGCCCGGCAATTTTGTGAGCGACTCGACCAGAGCCGCCAGAGCTTTTGAACTCATAAAAAAATTTTACGCTTTTCCTCCGCCCAAAAATTTTCCGATAAGATCGTTCATGTCACCCAAATTTCCCAGGCCGCCGAGAGCGTTGCCCGCGAAAGCCGACATGTTGGCCGAAATTTTTTTGTCGATCTCGGCGTTGGCTGCGTTGACCGCGCTGACGACCAAATCTTCAATCGCGTTGACGTCGCCGTCTTGGACGAGTTCGGGCGCGATTTTAATTTCGCGGACGACTTTTTCTCCGTCGACGGTTGCGCTGACCATTCCGCCGCCGACTTGAGCCGTGGCCGTTTCCTGTTTGAGGCGGGCTTTGTTTTCCTCGAAGCTGCGTTGGAGTGCTTGAGCCTGCTTCATTATCGCGTTCAAATCGAATCCTTGCTGTGCCATCAAAATCTCTCCTCAATCATTAATTTTCGTCACGTCGGAAGCTTTGAAAGTTTTCATCGCGTGCGCCAAATTCGATCGGTCGGTTTCGGACATCTTGTTGAAGACGGGCGGCGGCAAACTTTCATCCACGGCGACCGAAATTTTTATTTCACGCCCGACGACCTGCGCGGCTCGTTCTTCAAAACGTTGACGGCTCATCTCGAACATTCTTGCCATTCCGTCTGATTTGAAAGCCACAGTCAACACGTCGCCGGAAAAATTTTTGACGACCGCCTGATCGAACGTGGCACCCAAAAATTTGTCTTCCGCGCTCAAAGATTTTGCAACATCATAAAAAATTTTTCGCCCGGCGTCAAGATTTTCACTCGGCGCAGAAGTTGGAACGAACGCGGGAGCCGCTGCGAAATTTTGGACGGGCGCGGCCAACTTCATCAGCGTCATCTCCAAAATTATATCGGGGATTCCCGAACCGTACATCTCGCTCACAGATTTCCGCAACGCGTCGATCATCTTGTCGAGGTCTGAAAAATTTTTTTCGCCCGCGTCGAGCATTTCAAATTCAATGTCTCTGAGCCGAGTGATCAAAGATTCGGCGATTGCATTGGCCGCCAAGCCCGAAGAAAACGCGCGAGTGATCGCCCGACCGACAGCCGCCCGATCTTTTGCTTTGACCGCGGAAATAATTTCGTCCAAGCTCTCGTCGGAAATCAATCCCAGCGTCTCGTCCACGTTGCTGAGCGTGATTTCCTTGTCGGCCATCGCGTAGCATTGATCAAGATAAGTCAGAGCGTCGCGCATGGAACCTTCCGCCAGCCGAGCGATTTTTTTTGCGGCATCCTCTTGCAGCGTCACGTTCAATCTTTTTGCCAACTTCAAAAGATACGGCGCGATTGTCGTCTGCGGAATCAATCGGAAGTTCAAAACTTGGCAGCGCGAACGAATCGTCATCGGCACTTTGATTATCTCCGTCGTCGCCAGGAAAAATGCAACGTTGGGCGGCGGCTCCTCGATCAATTTTAAAATGGAATTGACCGCCTCGAACGAGAGCATGTGAACTTCGTCGATGATGAAAGTTTTCACGCGCGCGCGAAGAGGTGCAAGATACGCCGTGGACAGGAGCCGCTGAACGTCTTCGACCGAACGATTGGAGGCCGCGTCGAATTCCACGTTGTCCGGCGAGGAGTCAAAATTTTTGCAGGCGTCGCATTTGTTGCAGGGGATTTCTTTTTTTTCGAGCGGACGACCCGACTCTTGAGCTTCGTGAACTTTGTCGCAGTTCATGGCTTTGGCAAGGAGCCGAGCCGTGGAAGTTTTGCCGGTGCCGCGCGTGCCGACCAAAAGATATGCGTGAGAAATTTTTCCGTTGGATATCGCACGAGCCAGCGCGTTTGAAATGTGTTCTTGACCGATGAGCTGCGAAAGAGTTTTCGGGCGGCCGCGAGTGTAAAGAGCTTCGTAAGCCATGACGAATCACACGAGCAGAGCGTCGAGCCCGATTTTTTTCACGACGCGACACGGATTGCCGAAGGCCAAAACATTTTCGGGCACGTCTTTTGTCACGAGAGATTTTGCGCCGATGACCGAGCCGCGACCGATCTTAACGCCCGGCAAAATCGTAACGTCCCCGCCAATCCAAACGTCATCGGCAATTTCAATCGGCTTGGCCATCTCCAAACCTTTTGCTCGTTGGACGCTGTCGAGCGGATGAATCGCCGTGTAAAATCCGCAGTTGGGGCCGACGAAAACTTTTTTGCCCAAAGAAATTTTCGCGCAATCCATCATGTAGCAGTTGTGATTCAAAAAAGTTCCCGCGCCCAAAAAAATGTTGTAGCCGTAATCGACCATGAACGGCGACAAAATTTCTACGGCTTCGGCGTCCACGTTGGGCAAAATCTCCCGCAAAATTTTTCTGCGGCGAGTGAGCTCCTGCATTCGCGTCAAATTGAATTCCAAACACAAATCTTTCACGAACGCCCGCTCCTCAATCAATCGCGCGTCGAAGTTTGCGTCGTACCAGAGCCCCGCCTGCATTTTTTCTTTTTCCGTCAAGTCAAACACGCTCCTCAAAAATTTTTTCCATTATAACTTTATTGGTCGCCGTTATCAACCAAACAGCTTCCGTACAGCTGAAAATTGTTCGGGTTGATAAAAGCCTTCGACGCCGTTATAATTTGAAAAAAATATTTGGGATGAGAGGCAATGACAAAATTTTTGATGTTCCAGGGGACGAGCTCGCACGTGGGCAAAAGTATTTTGACGGCCGCGCTGTGCAGAATTTTTTTCCGCCAAGGTCGCCGCGTCTGTCCGTTCAAAGCGCAGAACATGGCGTTGAATTCTTTCGTGACGGCCGACGGTTTGGAGATGGGTCGCGCCCAAGTCGCTCAAGCTGAAGCCGCAAATCTCGTTCCGCGCGTGGAGATGAATCCCGTTTTGTTAAAGCCCACGGGCAATCAAACGTCGCAGGTTATCATAAACGGGCTCCCCGTCGGAGTGATGAGCGCGGCTCAATATCATCAAGGTTATTCGCTCCAAGCGTTCGAGGCGGTCAAAGCTGCTTTGAAAAAACTTTCCGCCGAATTCGACACGATTATAATCGAAGGCGCAGGCTCTCCGGCCGAAGTCAACCTCAAAGCCAACGATATCGTCAACATGCGCGTGGCAAAATTTTTAAACGCGCCCGTAATTTTGGTGGCCGACATCGATCGCGGCGGAGCTTTGGCCTCGCTCGTGGGAACTTTGGAACTTCTCGACGACGACGAACGCGATTTGGTCAAAGGCCTCGTGATAAATAAATTTCGCGGCGACGTGAATTTGCTTTTGCCGGCCGTGGATTTTTTGGAGAAAAAAACTTCAAAGCCCGTGCTCGGAATCGTCCCGTTCATCGAAAAGCTCGGAATCGACGACGAAGACTCCGTTTCCCTCGACGAAAAAAATTCTTCGGGCGGTGAAATTTCTGTCGCGGTCATCAGGCTCGGAAAAATTTCAAACTTCACGGATTTTGACAGCTTGGCCGGCGAAAGCGACGTCAAACTTTTTTACGCGACGAAACCCGACGAACTCGACGCGGCGGACGTTATCATTTTGCCGGGCAGCAAGAACACTTCCGAAGATTTGATTTGGTTGCGCACGAATCATTTTGCCGAAAAAATTTTGCTGTACGCGGCTCAAGGCGTCCCCGTCGTGGGAATTTGCGGCGGCTTCCAAATGCTCGGCGAAAAAATTTTTGATCCGCTCAAAACGGAATCGAATCACCTTGAGCTCGACGGGCTCAAACTTTTGCCGATTGAAACGACTTTTTCCGCCGAAAAATTCACGCGGCAGGTCACGCTCCCCGAAATCGATTTTGAATTTCTCGGCAGCCGAATCGTCGGGAAAAATCTTTGCGGCTACGAAATTCACGCGGGCGAATCGAATCTGCGCGGCCGAAAAATTATCGCGGCGAAAAATATTTTGGGCACGTACGTCCACGGGATTTTTGACAACGACGACTTCCGCCGAAATTTTTTGAACGCCGTCCGTCTGAAAAAAAATCTTGAGCCGCTGGAGTCCACAAAAAATTTTCGGGCGCAGAAGCAAAAAAATTATGATCGCCTGGCCGAAATTGTCAGCCAAAGTTTGAATATGAATTTGTTGGAGGAGATTTTATGTTGAAGTTCAGGCCGCGCAGATTGCGGCTCAACGAAAATTTGCGCGCGATGATTCGTGAGACAAATTTGTCCGTCAAAGATTTGATTTATCCGCTGTTCGTGGTGGCGGGCGAAAACGTTCGCGAAGAAATTCCGTCCATGCCGGGCTGCTGTCATCTTTCCGTCGACAACGCCGTCGAACTTGCGAAAAAAATTTCCGCGCTGGGCATTCCCGCCGTCGAAATTTTTGGTCTGCCCGAATACAAAGATGAAATCGGCTCAAGTGCTTGGGACATGAAAAGCCCCGTTCAACGCGCGATTGCCGCGATAAAAAAATCCGTGCCCGAACTTGTCATCGTCGGCGACGTTTGCCTTTGCCAATACACGAGCCACGGCCATTGCGGAAAACTTTGCGGGCATTACGTCGACAACGACGAGACGCTAAAACTTTTACAGAAGGTTGCCGTCAGTCAAGCTCAAGCCGGCGCGGATATAATTGCTCCGTCGGACATGATGGACGGGCGGGTTGCGGCCATTCGCGACGCTCTCGACGAAAAAAATTTTTTCAACGTGTCAATCATGAGCTACGCCGTCAAATACGCTTCGGCTTACTACGGCCCGTTCAGAGACGCCGCCGATTCCGCGCCGCAATTCGGCGACAGGAAGCAATATCAAATGGATTTCGCAAACGCCCGCGAGGCTCTCAAAGAAGTTGAACTTGACCTGGCCGAAGGTGCCGATATCATCATGATAAAACCCGCGCTGGCTTATCTGGATATCGTTAGCCGTGTTCACGAGAGAATCAATCGACCCGTCGCGGTTTACAACGTCAGCGGAGAATACGCCATGGTCAAAGCCACCGCAGCCAACGGTTGGATCGACGAGAAAAAAATTGTCACGGAAAATTTGACGGCGATGAAACGCGCGGGAGCCGACGTCATCATAACTTATCACGCGATTGATTTTGCCGAATGGTTGTAAAATTTTTTGAGGAGGAATTTTTTTATGGCGTTTCCGAAAAATTTTTTGTGGGGCGGAGCCGTCGCGGCTAACCAATACGAAGGCGGCTATCTCGACGGCGGAAAAGGTTTGAGCGTGCCCGATATGTTGCTCGGCGGCGACGTGAACACCCCGCGAACTTTTTGCCCGAAGATCGAGACCGGCGTTTTCTATCCGTCACACACCGCAATCGATTTTTATCACCGCTGGAAAGAAGACATCGCGCTCTTCGCGGAAATGGGCTTCAAATGTTTTAGATTTTCGATCAGCTGGGCGCGAATTTTTCCGAACGGCGACGACGCTCAACCCAACGAGGCTGGCCTGAAATTTTACGAGGACATCATCGACGAGTGCAGACGCTGCGGAATCGAGCCGCTCATCACTCTCAACCATTACGAGCTGCCCTTCGAGCTGGTCAAAAAATATCGCGGCTACTTCGACCGCAAAGTTATCGATCTGTTCGTCAAATACGCCACGACCTGCTTTGAACGTTTCAAGGACAAAGTTAAATATTGGCTCACGTTCAACGAAATTAATATGACGCTCATGTCGCCGACCGTCGGAAATCTTTACAGCGTCGGAATCATTCAGGACGAGGATTTGAATCGAACTGCGCCGTGCAAATTCAGCGAGCTCAAAGACAATCCGCAGCAGAGAATCGAGGGCTTGCACAATCAATTCGTCGCCTCCGCCAAAGCTGTCAAAGCCGGCCACAAAATCAATCCGAACTTTAAAATCGGCAACATGATTTGCCACGTGACCCGCTATCCTTTGACGCCGAATCCCAAAGATATGTTGGAGACGCAACGCGCGGATCATCTGTTCAACGACCTTTGCGGCGACGTTCAAGTCCGCGGGGCTTATCCTTTCTTCGCGAAAAAATTTTATCGCGACATGGGAATTGACACGGCGTTCATGGACAACGAGGACGACAAAAAAATTTTGCGCGAGGGAACCGTCGACTTCTACACTTTCAGCTATTACATGTCGAATTGCGTGACCGTCGACGAGACCGCCGATAAAATTAATGACAGCATGCTCGGCGGCGCGAAAAATCCTTACCTCAAAGCGAGCGACTGGGGCTGGCAAATTGACCCCGACGGTTTGCGCTGGACTCTCAACAAATTGGCGTCGCGTTATCCCGATACCCCAATCATGGTCGTGGAAAACGGTTTCGGAGCGTTCGATAAAGTTGAGGCGGACGGATCCATCCACGACGACTATAGAATCAGATACTTCCGCGAACATATCAAAGCAATGGGCGAAGCTGTCGAAGACGGCGTCCCGCTCATCGGATACACGACGTGGGGCTGTATCGATTGCGTGAGCGCGGGCACCGGCCAATACGCCAAACGCTACGGTTTCATCTACGTCAACCGCCACGACGACGGCACCGGCGATTTTTCCCGCAGCCGCAAAGATTCTTTCTTCTGGTATAAAAAAGTTATCGCGAGCAACGGAGCCGACCTGTCATAAAACTTGACAAAAAATTTTTCATGTGATAAGTTTTTCGAGACGTTAAAACACAATCCACGATGAACGCTCAGCATCGTGCTCACAAACCACAAACGAAAAACCCCCGCGCAGCTTAGCGAACTGCACGGGGGCTTCGTTTTGCCTAACCAGTTAGCGAGGCCGATTAACGTAGGGCATCAAGTTGTCAACGTCTGCTAACTTTTTAAAGAAGCGGTCGTAGATGCAGAGTCCGATTACGGTTCCGACGGCGGTGGAAACCACACCCACGCCCAACAACGTTAAACGCTCAGCATGCCGCTCACCTCCTCTCAAGTCGGATTAATGCAGCACAAGAGAGGTGTAGCATTGGCAAAAATATATCATCAGTTCAAAATTTTATCAACGACAAATCGGAGGAAAAAATTTTTCGCCGCCGCATTGACAGAAAGCCGCCGCTTGATATAATTACTAAAATGAATTTTTGCTGAAAGGAGCGCGGGCTCATGAAAAAATTTTTGATTGTGACGGTTGTGCTCCTGGCTGCGGTCGCGGGATTTATTTTCTGGTTGTTCGCGCGCGCGGCCGACGGCGTGCCGATTTTGGTTTATCATCGGGTGAGCGACACGGACAAAAATCCTTCGACGCTGACGGTGGCCGACTTCGAGGCGCAACTGAAATTTCTCGTCGACAACGGCTATCACGTCATCATGCCCGACGATTTGCTCGACGCCTGGGCGAGCGGAAAAAATCTTCCGAGCAAACCGATTGTGCTGACCTTCGACGACGGCCACGAAGATATTTACAAAAATGTTTTCCCGCTCCTGCAAAAGTACAACATGCGCGCGACGGTTTTCCTCGTGACGGATCACATCGGCATGAAAGATTATTTGTCGTGGGATTTTGTTCGCGCGTTGCAGGCCGGCGGCTTCATCGATTTTGAAAGTCACACCATGAGCTACAAAATTTTGACGACGCTAAAGGGCGACAAACTTTGGAACGAAATTTACGGCTCGAAGCAGGCTCTTGAATGGGCGTTGAAAAAACCGGCAAAGTTCATCGCTTACCCCGAAGGAAAATATTCCGTCGACGCCGAGGACACTTCAAAGGAAGTCGGATTCCGCGCGGCGTTCATCGAAGATTACGGCCTGGCGACGAACGATTCAAACAGCTACGTCTTGACGAGAATTCCCGTGCTGGGCAGCAACTCGCACACGCTTTTGAGGTTTCAACTTCGATTGAGGGGCTCGCCGATTTTTGCGCCGCTCCACAGATTTAAAATGGACATCGCCGAAGGCAACCCCGAAATTGCCGATTTGATTTTTATTCCTTGAGGAAATGTTATGGAAAATTTTTTTGAATTGACAACGGAGAAAATAAATCCCGCGACGGCTCACATCGACGAATGCTCGACGCTCGAAATG